>DHRG01000034.1 GCA_002408285.1 Peptococcaceae bacterium UBA5318
GTGCTGGTAAAAGCCGGTGAGTCTGTTGTAAGAATTTGCCCGGCCTTGAATATCGAAAAGGAAGTTATGGAAGAGGGAATTAATACTGTAATGCAGATCATCAAGGATATGGCGTAGTTGACAAAATAATTTCATGTTTGGAGTGGCCGCCGTGGTAAATAGTGATGCAAAAAAAGTAGTTCTAAAAACACTGGGAAACATGCAAGAAGAGCTTTTTAAAACTTTGAGCGGACTTGTTCAGATCCCCAGTGTGGTAGGAGATGAGGGGAAAGCTCAGGAGTATATGGCGAAGCTATACAAAGACTTAAATTTACAGGTTGATATTGTTGAAACCAAGCTTGATGAAATCAAAAACCATCCCAAGTACCTGGCGCTGCAATGGCCTTATCAGAACCGGCCCAACGTAGTTGGAATTTATCGGGGAACCGGCGGCGGACGTTCTTTGATTCTCAACGGTCATATTGATACCGTATCGCCTGAGCCGGTGACTTCCTGGAAGTATCCGCCCTTTAGCGGCAAAATAGAGGACGGCAAGCTCTATGGCCGGGGCGCCGCAGATATGAAGGGCGGACTGATTGCTAATTATTATGCTTTGAAGGCAATTCTAGATTCCGGCCTAAAATTAAAAGGGGATGTTCAGCTGCAAAGCGTGATCGAAGAGGAAGCAGGCGGCAGCGGCGGACTTTTGGCACTTCTGGTCAAAGGCTATCGGGCCGATGGTATGATTTTTTCTGAACCCATGGGCTTTAACCTGATGGTAGCCACTGCCGGTACCTGTTATTTCCGCGTAAAGGTAAAGGGAAAGCCTGCTCATGGCGGGGAAGCGCATAAAGGGGTAAATGCCGCCGGAAAAATGATTATCATCTACCATGCTTTGGAGGCTTTGGAACGTCAGAGAGCCACCCAAGTCCATTATCCGCTTTTTGACCAGTGGCTGGGCCAATCTGCAGAACTATCTGTCGGGTCTTTCCATTCCGGCAACTGGCCTTCTACTGTACCGGGATTAGCCGAGATAGAATGCCGTATTTCATTTATTCCGGGGGAAGAGCTGTCTGATATTAGAGCGCTTGTTTTAAAGACCATTCAGGATGCATGTCGGGAGGATCCGTGGTTAAAAGAACATCCGCCGGAAGTTGAGTTTTTTGGTTGGCAGACGGAAGCCTGGGAACAAGATCCTCAGCATCCTTTAGTTAGTGTGCTGAAACGTCAAGCGGAGGATGTTCTGGGTCAGGAAGTAGGGTTTACCGGATTCCCTGCCGGGATGGACAACCGCTTTTGCGGTTATTATGGCATTCCCAGCGTATCTTTTGGACCTACCGGGGAACTCCATATTGTAAATGAATATGTAATTTTAGATACAGTCCTCGCTTCTGCAAAGGTGTATGCCATGACCATTTTAGACTGGTGTGGGTATGAAACTGACGAAAGTTAGTTTCAAATATAACAGGAGTTTGAAAGGGGTGATTGCGGCCAGTATTTAGGGTATTTACGAAACCAAAAAATAGAGGAGGAAAAATTGTGAAGAAAAAGTTAGCCTGGATCTTAGTATTAGCTATGGTACTGTCGGTGTTTGCCATTGGATGCGGACCAAAAGAAGAAGCCAGTGAAGGCGGAGAAGATGTAGTAAAGGTCGGAGCCCTTTTCCCATTTACGGGAAGCTTAGCGTTACTTGGTGAAGAGAGCTTCCGTGGTGTTGAATTAGCCAGAGAGGAAATCAACAAAAACGGAGGTATCTGGGGCGGCAAAAAAATAGAGTTTGTTAAAGGGGACGCCGTGGATGCCAAAGCAGCCGTAGCCGAAGCAGAACGTTTGATTACTGTGGAAGGCTGTAAAGTTATCGTCGGCTCATATTCCAGCTCTATTGTCCAGGCTGCCAGCGAAGTAGCTGAAAGAAATGGCGTCATTTATTGGGAAACAGGCGGCGTGGCAGAAGCCATTACTACACGCGGCTTTAAGAATCTTTTTAGAGTATGCCCGAGCTCTTCCGAATACGGGACAGTTGCGGTAAACTATACAAATGATGAAATTGCCCCGGCTCTCAACGTGAGTCCTAAAGATCTCAGAATTGCGATCATTTATGAAGATGGCGTTTATGGCACCTCTGTATCCCAGGCCTCAAAAAAGAGAGCCGATGAACTTGGACTTAATATTGTAGCTTGCGAAGCTTACAGCGCCAAAGCGGCTGATCTTTCTTCCCTCGTTATGAAATTAAAGAATGCAAAACCCGATGTGATTTTGGCGACCCAATATGCCACGGATCTGATGCTTTTCTGGCGTCAAGCCAGAGAATTAGGGCTAAAAGCTGACGCCTTTATTGGAACCGGCGGCGCGACTGCGAATACCGAATTTGTTGACGCAATTGGTATTGAAGATACAAATGGCGTAATGGACTGCGCCTTTGGCAGCACAGGATCAAATCCGGAATACGCCAAGGGTATGGATCATGTTTATGCTCTGTACAGTGAAAAATATGGCAAGAATCCCACCTCTATTTATCCGGTTGTGGGATATGTCGGAGGAACTTTACTTTGGGAAACATTAGAACTGGCAGGGGAAATGGATCCCGCTAAAATCCGCGAAGCGGCTTTAAGCCTTGATAAGCCTGAAGGATCAACCGCCACCGGCTGGGGTGTCAAATTTGCCGGACCTGATGAACCCAATGCCGGACAGAATTTGCGCGCCGGTAATATTCTTGACCAGTGGCAGGATGGGGAACTCGTTGTGCTGTATCCGGAAAAAGCCAGAAAACCCGGAACGAAAGCTATTATACCGTTACCATCTTGGTCTAAGTAAAATGGAAGGGATGGGTGCAAAGCCCATCCCCCTGCTTTCTTTGTACTTGTCGGAAAGTATAAGTTAATCAAGGAAACAAGTACAGGTGCAACTAGGGCTCGCCTTCGCCAGAGGCTTGGCGAAGCCAAGTTTTCCTTGTAGTCGCCTTGAAAATCTGTAAGTAAGGAGATTATCCATGGAGAATATCATACAAATTACCGTGAGCGGTCTTCTCATGGGCGGTATCTATGCCATGATTGCTATGGGGCTCACCTTAATCTTCGGGGTAACCGGAATCGTCAATTTTGCCCACGGAGAATTTCTGATGGTGGCCATGTTTGCGACTTGGGGTTTAAACAACGTGTTGGGACTAGATCCATATATTAGTATTATCATCGTTGTGCCTTTAATGTTTATCATAGGGATGCTGGTGGAAAAAGCCATGATTCAACCGATTATTTCCGCACCGCACAGTATGCAGATTATGGCCACCGCAGGGCTATCCACCGTCATGGCAAACGCGGCTCTGATGATTATGCAGGCTGATTACCGCTCTGTTGTAACCAGCTATGGGACTAAATCCCTAATGCTAGGTGGCGCGATGTTTAATATACCTAAAGTTGTCGGTTTTGTAGCAGCTATCATTCTAACCAGTCTATTTTATCTTTTCTTTAAATACACCTATTCCGGCCGGGCTATCACCGCTACGGCACAGAACATGAAGGCCGCCAAACTGATGGGGGTTAACATCAAAAATATTTATACGCTGGCCTTTGCTTTGGGGTCTGCTTGTGTAGGAGTGGCCGGAGTATTGATCATGCCTATTTATTATGTATTTCCCTCCATAGGCACCTACTTTTGTACTACTGCTTTTGTCATTGTGGTTCTGGGAGGAATGGGCAATCTGTACGGAGCTTTTTTAGGAGGCCTCCTGATTGGTGTGGTAGAAGCATATAGCGGTTTCCTGATTGCTCCGGTTTTTAAAGAAGTCGTCTATTTCATAATCTTTATTATCATTTTAGTCGTCAGACCTTCCGGACTCTTAGGCAAAACGACAAGAAGCAGTTAAGGAGGAGATTTTGTGCCTTTAAATAAAATAGAAACTTTTTTTTCAAAGCCGTGGGTTAAATATCTCATTGTAGCTGTCCTTTTGGTTATTGCGCTCTATTATGGGGTCACGAAGCCTTTCATTGCCCATAACCTGATCCTGATATTTCTATACATGGGACTGGCACAGGCCTGGAATATTATTGGCGGATATGCCGGCCAGCTTTCCCTAGGGCATGTAGCTTTTTTTGGCATCGGGGCCTATACATCAACTCTGTTGTATGCAAACCTGGGCATCTCTCCTTGGCTGGGGATGCTGGTTGGCGCAGCGTTAGCCGCTGCGGTAGCCTATGGCTTAGGCTGGGCCTGCCTGCGTCTAAAAGGAGCCTATTTAACGTTAGCCACTATTGCTTTTGCCGAAGTCATGCGTATTTTGGCCGCTAATTTTCCATCTATTACCAAAGGGTCTGTAGGTATCGGCATACCCTTTCGGCCAGCCTTAGCCAATATGATTTTCAGAGGAAAAATAGGTTATGTTTTCTTATCATTGGGCTTTGCGTTTGTTGTTTACCTTGTGTGCCGGTATATCGACAGAAATCGTCTGGGTTATTATCTGGCTTCCATCCGCGAAGATGAAACAACCTCTACTTCCATGGGTATCAACGTTGCCAACAACAAAGTCTTAGCCATGGTCTTGAGCGCAATTTTTGTAGCTATTGGAGGAACCATATACTCACAATATATCCTATTTGTTGAACCCACCAGTGAATTTGCTTATGAATGGTCCCTCAATATGGCGTTGTTAGTCATCTTTGGCGGCATGGGTTCTCTATACGGGCCGATTCTGGGCGCTTTGATCCTTGTACCCATCCAGGAATTCCTGCGGATGATGCTGGGGGGTGCGTTCCAGGGTCTGCACCTGGTGGTTTTCGGAACGGTTTTGATCTTGACCGTGCTCTTCATGCCCAAAGGGCTGTATATTACAGTACGTGACAAAATCAGGTCTAAAACCCGAAAAACTCTTTCTGATGAGGGGGGGATTTAAATGATATTGGAAGCCAAAAATGTTAGCAAGAGTTTTTTGGGACTGCAAGCCCTGAAAAAATTGGACGTCAGTATTAACAAGGGTGAGATTGTCGGGTTGATCGGGCCTAATGGCGCGGGAAAAACCACCTTATTTAATGTTATTGGCGGCTATCTCAAACCTTCCACCGGTGAAGTAATCTTTGACGGGCATAATATAACGGGACAGCATCCCTACACCGTAGCGCGCAAAGGGATGGCCCGAACCTTCCAAATCGTCAAACCATTAACCGGCCTTACCGTTTTAGAGAATGTTATGGTAGGCAGTTTTTTGGAGGGAACCAGCACCAAACATACCCAGGAAAAGGCGGGCGAGACCCTGCAGCAGGTTGGGCTATACGAGAAGCGGAATCAGACCGCCGGAAATTTGACCCTGGCAGGCCGTAAACGCTTAGAGGTAGCCAGAGCCTTGGCTATTAAGCCCAAGCTCATCCTGCTGGATGAAGTCATGGCTGGTTTAAATGCCACTGAAGTACAGCAAACCATTGAGTTGATCCATTTGATCAGGGAGAAAGGGATCACCATCTTCATCATCGAACACATTATGCATGTTATCATGTCTGTGTCCGATCGGGTCATAATTCTGAATTATGGTGAGAAGCTCTGTGAAGGAACCCCGAAGGAGATTATCAACGATAAAAGGGTCATCGAGGCTTACCTGGGGGAGGGATTTGATCTTGCTTAATATAAAAAATATTGATGTCTATTATGGCGACTATCAGGTGTTGCATGGCTTGTCTCTTTCCATTCAAAAAGGTGAAGTAGTAAGTTTAGTTGGCTCCAACGCTGCCGGCAAGACCACGCTAATCAATACCATCTCCGGGATTCTGAAACCGAAAAGCGGAGAAGTTGAGTTTGAGGGAGTCCGCATCGACCAGTTAGAAAGTCATCAGATCGTGGAGCGGGGGATTGTACAGATCCCTGAGGGGCGTCTTTTATTTCCTAATATGACCGTTTACGAAAATTTGCTGATGGGCTCTTACGGTAAAACGGCCAGAAGCAAAGTAAAACAATCCCTCGAAAGAGTTTACAAATTGCTGCCTGTACTGGAAGAACGGAAAAAGCAAATGGCGGGGACTCTGAGCGGAGGACAACAGCAAATGCTGGCTATCGCCCGCGGGTTGATGTCTGATCCTAAGCTCTTGATCTTCGATGAGCCTTCTATGGGTCTATCGCCGCTTCTGGTTCAGGAAATGTTTAAAATGATTAGTGAAATTAAACAAGAAGGCGTCACCATATTACTAGTAGAGCAAAACGTACAAAAGGCCCTCAAGCTGGCCGATCACGGATATGTCCTGCAAAACGGCGAAATTGTCATGAAGGGCACCGGAGAAGAGTTGCTAAATGACAAGGATTTGAAAAAAGCGTATCTGGGAGAGCTATAAAATGAAGCTTACGTCTAAAGAGATTGATCGTCTGCAAATATTTACAGCCGGGGAAATGGCTCGTAGAAGAAAGCAAAAAGGGATTCGCCTAAATTATCCGGAAAGCGTTGCCCTGATTACAGATGAAGTATTGGAAGCAGTCCGTTCCGGTGTTTCTTATGAAGACGTCGTCAATTTTGCCGGTGGCATATTAAGTTGTGAGGATGTCATGGAAGGGGTTAAAGAACTCATCGAGGTGATCCAGGTTGAGGCTATCTTCCCGGACGGAACCAGATTGCTTACCATTAGAAATCCGATTCGGTAGAGGAGATGGGGATGAAATGAAGGTTGGAGAAATTATTTTAGGATGCCCCGGCTCGATCATCTGTAATGAAGGACGTGCTACGCGCACCTTGCGAGTCATTAATAGCGCCAAATACCCCATTAGGGTATCCTCTCACTACCCCTTTTTCGAGGTCAATAAAGATTTGGTTTTTGACAGATCAAGGGCTTTTGGCTACCGGCTAAATATCCCGGCCGGTTATTCCCTGTTGTTTTTACCGCAAGAAGAAAAGACGGTTGAGTTAGTGGAGCTTGCCGGGAAAAAACAGGTTTGGGGTTTTAACAGCCTGACAAATGGTTCCCAGGATCAAGACAATTTGCCTTCTGCCCTGCAAAAAGCGCGGAAAAAGGGCTTTATCAAGGAGGGCTTCCATGAATAAGCTGGACCGAAAAACGTATGCCGCTCTTTATGGCCCGACTGTTGGGGATAAGATAAGATTGGCTGACTCCCATCTTTTTGCCGAAATAGAAAAAGACTATACTACCTACGGGGATGAGATTCTCGTGGGTTGGGGCAAAAACATCCGCGACGGCTTGATGGCTTCGAGCCGCGTCACCAGAGATAGTGCGGTAGATATGCTCATTACTAATGTGATTGTGCTGGATCCGATTTTGGGGATTATTAAGGGCAGTATTGGGATTAAAGACGGCTTAGTCGTAGGTATCGGAAATGCCGGGAATCCCGATATAAAGGATAACATTGATGTTTTAGTGGATACGAATACAGCTATTCTTCCCGGAGAAGGGCTCATCGCCACTTCGGGGGGAATAGATACCCATGTTCATTTGTCTACAGCAAAATTAATTGATGCAGCCGTTTCTTCCGGCATTACCACTATTATAGGAGGCGGCAGCGGGAGCGTATTCGGCTGTGGCACCAATCCGGAATATATGTTGCATAGGATGTTCGAAGCTTTTGAAGCGATTCCGCTCAATATTGGGTTATTGGGGGTGGGTTCTTCCGGCACTCCCGGCCCTTTGATGCATAACATTGAGGCAGGGGCCTGCGGATTAAAAATTCATGAAGATTTAGGGTGTTATCCATCCGTTATCGACAACTGTTTGTCGGTTGCCGATCAAATGGATGTAGCGGTTGCCCTGCATACTGATTCCTGCAATGAAAGTTGTTCACTGCAAGACCTGTTGTCGGTCATCGGCGATCGTACCGTGCATGCTTATCATGTGGAGGGGACGGGCGGAGGACATATTCCCAATATCATCGAAATTGTGGGATGCGGCAATATTATTTCCTCCTCAACAAACCCCACCTTACCGTACACGATCAATACGGTGGCTGAACACAAGGAGATGATTATTTCCGTCCATAAATTGCACCCGGCAATCCGGCAAGACCTCTTGGCGGCGGAAGCACGGGTAAGAGAAAATACAATTGTGGCGGAGGATGTTCTGCACGATATGGGGGCCATCAGTATTGTGTCGTCCGATTCGCTGGGCATGGGACGTATCGGGGAAACTATCCGCAGGACCTGGCAGCTGGCGGATAAGATGAAAAAGGAAAGCGTTGTTGAAAACAGCGCCGGTAATGATAATGATAGAATTCTCAGGTTTCTGGCCAAGTATACTATCAATCCGGCTATCACCCATGGAGTCAGCTCCTATATAGGCTCTTTGGAGCCCGGGAAAATGGCGGATATCGTATTATGGCGTCCGGCGTTCTTTGGAGTAAAGCCGGAAATAGTTGTCAAGAACGGGTTTGTAACCTACGCCGTTGTGGGCGACGGCAATGCCAGCACCAGGATTTGCCAGCCCATGCTGTATCAGCCGATGTTTGGGTCTTACGGACTTGCTCCCGGTTCCTTATGCCTTAACTTTGTTTCTCAGGCTTTTTACAGTGGTAAACGTGCCCAACGTATGAAAACAGTACGCCGCCTGGCGCCTGTTAGAAACACCCGAGGGATTGGTCCTCAAGACTTGATCCGTAATAGCTGCCAGCCGGCGGTGAAAGTTGACCTGGATACGGGACAGGTCACAATAGACGGGAAGAGAGCGGTTTCCCAAGCGGCACAAAGTGTAGTAATGAATCAATTGTACTTTTTGAGCTGACTTAGGCTTCGGGGTGATATCGGCTCCATCCGCATTTTTAGCCAAAGCGCTGCTTATTCTAAAAAAGGATTGTCCCTGCGTTTACGCCGGGACAATCCTAAATCATTTTCGTGCTAAATTTTATTAGTATAAAGGAGTTGCTCTTCCGTCACAATGATATCTACCGGCACGTCGTGCTTTTCTGCGGGTACAAAAGGCAGCAGTTGAAATTCATAAGCTAAAGCTACGATGGGGCAATCATCACGCAGGGTGACTAAAAAACGGTCAAAATAACCGGCGCCGTACCCTAAACGGTGTCCTTGCCGATCGAAGGCAACTCCCGGTAATATCACGAGATCTACCTCCGGGCTGGGAACCGGACAAATATATTCTTTTTTTGGCTCGGGTATTTTAAATGTACCCTCCTCAAGCTGGTCCAGGTTCTGCAAATGAGAGAGGATCAAGCGCCTATCGGGCGTCTGGCAGACAGGAACCAGGATGCGCTTCTGCTGCTGCCAGGCAGTCTTGATAATGGGTACGGTGTCAATTTCCTGTCGTACTGGTAAATAGGCGAGTACGGTTTTAGCCTGCCGGTATTCAGGCAAAAGCAAAAGACGCTGCGCTATTTCATGGCTGCGGCCTTGTACTTCCAACAAACTAAGGGATTTTCTTTTCTCCAGCATTCTATCGCGTAAATACTTTTTTTCCACTGGCGGTATCCTCGTTGGTAAAGTGTTTTCTTTTATTGACACTATTTTAGCTGTTTCGTGATACTTTTACCAGAGTTATGAATAAAGAATTACACCTCTGGGGATATAAATAGATATAGAAACTAACGGCCGCTTGATAAACCGCAGGAAGAAGATAATAAACGATATTTATAGATATTAGCTGGTAATCATATATAATAGTCTAAAACAGCTAGAAATGAACATTGCTAACTCTTGCTGGCTCAACTATTATTATTAGTAAATATTAGCACTCATCAAAGGAGAGTGCTAACAAATTAAAACTATAAGGAGGTTCTTTCTATGAACATTAAGCCTCTCGGCGACAGAGTTGTTGTAAAGCCTCTCGCCCAAGAAGAAAAGACCAAAAGCGGTATCGTTTTACCGGATACTGCGAAAGAAAAACCGCAGCAGGGTGAAGTCCTGGCCATTGGGACAGGTAAAGTTCTGGAAAATGGACAAAAGGTTCCTTTGGAAGTAAAAGTTGGTGACAAAGTAATCTACTCCAAATATGCCGGAACCGAAATAAAAATTGACGGACAGGAAGTACTGATTCTAAATGAACGGGACATTCATGCTATTATCTAATACAAAAAAATAATGTTACATAGGAGGTTAATTTAGATGGCAAAACAGATTATTTTTGGCGAAGAAGCCAGAAGATCTTTGGAAAAAGGCGTTAATGCCCTGGCGGAAGCTGTTAAAATCACCTTGGGACCAAAAGGACGCAATGTCGTTTTAGACAAAAAATTTGGTTCCCCCACTATTACTAATGACGGAGTAACCATTGCCCGGGAAGTTGAACTGGAAGACCCCTTTGAAAATATGGGAGCCCAATTGGTCAAAGAAGTTGCTACCAAAACTAACGATGTAGCCGGCGATGGCACTACTACCGCTACTTTATTGGCGCAGGCGATCATTCGCGAAGGGCTGAAAAATGTTGCGGCCGGCGCCAACCCGATGATTCTGAAAAAGGGTATTGAAAGGGCAGTCGCCACAACTGTTGATGAAATAAAAAAGATTTCCAAACCAATTGAATCAAAAGCGGCTATTTCTCAGGTAGCTTCAATTTCTGCCGCTGATCAGGAAATAGGCAATTTGATTGCGGAAGCTATGGAAACCGTCGGTAATGACGGCGTAATCACCGTGGAAGAATCTCAAAGCATGGGCACCACGTTGGAAGTAGTGGAAGGTATGCAATTTGACAGAGGTTATGTATCTGCTTATATGATTACAGATTCTGACAAAATGGAAGCCGTTCTCAATGACCCTTATATTCTCATTACTGATAAAAAAATTGCGGCCATCCAGGACATCCTCCCTGTGCTGGAAAAAGTTGTCCAAAGCGGCAAACAATTGGTTATTATTGCTGAAGACGTGGAAGGGGAAGCCTTGGCAACCCTGGTTGTCAACAAGTTACGCGGAACCTTTACTTGCGTCGGCGTGAAAGCCCCCGGTTTCGGCGACCGCCGGAAAGCCATGCTGGAGGATATTGCGATTTTAACAGGCGGACAGGTCATTAGTGAAGAAATTGGCCTTAAGCTGGACAATACCACTCTTGATATGTTGGGCAAAGCAGCCAAAGTGAAAATCACCAAAGAAGAAACTACCATTGTAGAAGGACGGGGCGATAAGAGTGCCATTGACTCCCGCATCGCCATGATCCGCAAACAAATTGAGGATACCACTTCGGAATTTGACCGTGAAAAGCTCCAGGAGCGCTTGGCGAAACTCGCCGGCGGAGTAGCGGTTATTCAGGTTGGAGCGGCTACCGAAACTGAACTGAAAGAAAAGAAACACCGTATTGAAGACGCTCTGGCAGCTACCCGCGCCGCTGTGGAAGAAGGGATCGTTTCCGGTGGAGGGGCCGCGTTGATTGACGTACTGGAAGTCCTGGAAAATGTAAAATCCGATACTCCGGATGAAATGACCGGGATCAAGATCATTAAGAAAGCCCTGGAAGAACCCCTGCGCCAAATCGCCTACAATGCCGGAGTCGAAGGTTCCGTCGTTGTGGAAAAGGTTAAAGCAAGCGGCAAAGGGATCGGGTTTAACGCCCTGACCAATGTTTATGAAGATATGATCACCGCCGGTATTGTTGACCCGGCTAAAGTGACCCGTTCTGCGTTACAGAACGCCGCTTCTATCGCAGCCATGTTACTCACTACTGAATGCTTAGTTTCAGACAAGCCTGAGGATAATAAAGGCGGCGCCGGAGCAGGTATGCCGCCAGGAATGGGCGGAATGGGCGGCATGATGTAAGAAGACTTTGGAGCCTTACTGCAGTAAGGCTCCAATTTATATAAAATGCTGTTTGCCCACGTTTTGCCCACATTGGGTTGAAAAATCGCATGAAGTTACTAAAAAGCTTGCTGAAGCTTTTTAGTAACTTCTTTCTTTTTACATAGAACCATGAAAAAAGAATAACAGTGTCTTATTTCATCACCGTTTCAATAAACCGCTGAATAATGGCTGCGACCTCGGCGCGGGTGGCGGTTTCCTGTGGGGCGAATACTCCGCCGCTCCGTCCTCCGATGACGCCTGTGGTCTGGCAGTATAGCGCCGCGTCTTTGGCGTAGCTTGAAATGCTCGCCGCATCGGGATATTCAAGCGCGGTGTCCATGCCGCTTGGCAATACGCCGAGGAAGTCTGCGAAACGATAGAGTATCGCCGCCATCTGCTCGCGGGTGATTTGGTCATCCGGACCGAACCTGCCCTTCCCAGAGCCGCCGATGATGCCATTTTCGGCCGCCCATACTATGTATTTGCCATAGTAAGCGGCATAGTCGCAGTCGATGAAGGCCTGGGTTTCGGACGCCATAATCTCACCATAACTGCGCTCGTAAAGACGTCCGGTGACAGTTGCGAACATGGCGCGGGTCATACCCATGTCAGGGGAGAAAATATTACTGCCCGTGCCGACGAAGAGTTCCCGTTCTGTTGTGAAACCTATATTCGAAGCCGCCCAATGTCCGGACACATCCGTGAAGCTCTTGTCGTTCTGCATCACCGAAACGGTCACACCTTCAGGAGCGATATACTTGCTGTTTGCCGCAAAGCCGATAAACACCTTGTTGCCGCCCGTGTCAAGATAAAAGGGTACACCCGCCGATTCATCGTAACTCGCTGAGTTTCTGACCACCAACGCGTAGGGCGAGAATTCCGTCGCCTCGAACACTAGATACCACACGCCGTCTTTTTGTTCCAGATGGGACGCAAGCATCGTTACGAAGCCGCTGTCGGACTTATGCACCACGGAGAGCAGCTCCTTTTTATGGAGCAGGTTTTCCGGTATCGGCAGGGAGATGGTTACGGCATATCCGTCAGCAGGTTCGGTTTTCTCGTTCGTACCCTTGATGTAGAGCGAAATGTCAAAGGGGTAAACTTCATCGCCTGCGCTGAGATTGAAGCTCGCAACGTCCTCAGCTGTATCGGTAACCTTTACTTCGACGGAGTTAGCAAAAGCGCTGTCCATATTTGCTTCTGCCCTTATCCTTCCATCTGTATCTATAAACACCCGGCTGGACGTTTCGGTAACGGTGATGGTTCTCTGGGGTGAGGGAGGCGTACTGTCGTCGCTACCGCCTCCGGCTGAGTTAACCGTGATGTTGAAGTTCTGGGTGTAATCCGAGCTTGCGGTCAAACCGTTCGTAATAGTCGCCCTGACGACAAGAGTTCCCGCCCCTGAGGTTGTCAGGGTATTGCCGGAAATTGTCGCGCCGGTAGTTCCCGCATCAGCTACGCTCCAGACGATTGTCTGATTTGTGGCGTTAGCAGGAGCTACCGTGCCTGTCAGCGTGCGCGGTGTTCCCGCCGTCGCCGTGGTGGGTACTCCGCTAATACCGCTTACCGCCACAAACCCATCCACCACGTTGACCGTCAGCGTTGCCGTGTCTTGTGTGTTAAAGGTTATTACCAGATTGATTACGTCATTCAAAGCAGGTGAAAGTCCGGCAAAAAAATCGTTATCAACGGTCAGGGTGTTGCCGGATACGCTGTAATCTGCCGGAGCCGCAAGGGCCGTAGCGCCGTAGGCAATGCCTGTGACCGACGACGCTCCGTTCCAGGTGATTGTCGTTGTTACGTTAGCGGGAGCGTTAAGGTCGTAATTGCCGCTTGTGGGAGTGATGGCAGCCGGAGCCGCCAATACATTAAGCGGCACCTGCTTGCTTACGCCGTTTTTCGTCGCGGTAAGGATAAGAGTAGTATCGCTGCTTTGCCGCGTGAGCCCCGCGATACCGTCGTTTATAGCTATTACACCGGTGTTGCTGGATGTCCAGCCTACGCCGGACGGTGTACCGACGATAAAGTCCGATTTGACAGCCTCCGATTTTTCAAATTCCGTAGGCGAAGTAGAGGGCAGCCTCACCGGTGTCGCCGAAACGAGAGCCCCATCGGTTGTGTCCATTCCCGTTAGGCGGGGATACAATCCGTTTTCGAATACCCAATCGCCAGGAGATATAAATCCAGGATTGCCGTTGCACATTCCCGTCGTCAGCTTGCCCACCGTTTCTGCTGTATCCGCACTTTCGGTCGATCCGCCCACGCCTGCTTCCCGGCTCATCTGCTTGTCGTAGCAGCAGCCTGTAATTTGTCCAGGATAATTTGTTTCCCCTATTATTGCTCCCACATAAAGGGGCGAATATGTACCGGGCGGCAGCTCTGGGTCTATCGCCAGCAATGTGTCTAACGCCGGGATAGACAAGCCCGTAACAACGCCCGAATTATAACAGTCAGTCACATTCTCCATGCATATACCGGTTATTCCGCCGATGCGGTAGCCTCCGCTGACAGCCCCTGCGTTATAGCAGTTGCTAATCGTGCTTTCGCCGATTATTCCGAAGACACCGCCAACTTCTTGCATACCACTGACAGAGCCTGTGTTATAGCAATATTGGGCACTGCCATCGAGGCTGCCGACCACGCCGCCGACGCATTGAACGCCTCTTACGGTACCGGAAAACCAGCAGTATTCTACAGTACCGTCACTGAAACGACCTGCCACGCCGCCGACAACCTCGCCGCCGCTTATGAAGCTTTGGGTAACGCCGAGATTTCTCACAATGCCGTCCCCGTAGACAAAGCCAAACAGTCCTTGATTCTGAGATTCATCGTCGCTGATGTAGACACCCCTTATGGTATATCCGCCACCGTCAAAGACTCCTCTGAAATAATTGCTAGCACCAGCATCGTCGCCTATAGGAATCCATTCGTGTAGTCCGCTTGTGTTCTCGTCCCAGGTCTGCCAGTTTGACGTGTCGTTGAGGGCGATATCGGCGGTCAGCTCAAAATACTTGCCGATGTAGGGTTGCCCGCTGTTGACCTGGGCCGCAAGATAAGCCAGTTTTTCCGCCGTGTCAATTATGTAGGGGTCTGCTGCCGAATTGCCGCCGCCGGTAAAGGACGTTGTCGTCACACCGTCCCATATATCGCTTCTGCGTGTGACGTTGATGGTATAGGTGGTACTTGACTTGCCTGTTTGGGCAACAACAATGGAAATGCTCTCTTCCACGCCCATCGCCAGCGGTATAGCCCCGGAAGCTGTGCCGCTTATGACCTCCGTTCCGTTTACGGTTATGGTACCCGCCCCTGTGGGCGTAACGGTGATGCTCGTAACGCCGCTTGCTACCTGGACGCCGTTATAAGTTAGTGTATCCGGCGCAAAGGTAAACCCCGTGGGCGTACCGCTTAGCACAAGCCCTGTCAAAGCCGACGCCGCCTGCAGATAGCTCGCCGTTGCCACAGAACTGGGATCACAGCCCGATTTCGTGGATCTTGCCTTAATGGTCACGTTGGAGCTTATGGTTATAGGTCCCGTGTATTCAAGGGTAGTACCGGTTACCGATGTTGCGGGGGTTGTCCCGTCCGTGGTGTAGTAAACATGATCAGCTCCGTAGCCGTTTATGGTAATATCACTGGGAAAGGTGACAGCTCCCGCGGCAGGATTGAAGCCGGGGGTAGTAAACCCAGACCCGACCGCGCTCACCGGAAGGGACAGCGCGAAAAAAAGGCTAATCACCATGCACAGGACGAGTAATAGGCTCAAAAATTTCTTTCTCATTTCTCCCTACCTCCAATATTTAACTTTATATGTTGTTTTTTCTCCTCTTCGGTTGTGCGTCGCTTTTTAATGCGCGCATTGATCTTCTCCCGCAGGCAAATCGGACATCCGGTACCGCCCCGAACGCGGGAAGAAAGCTGTGTCTGCCATGAATGGCCCTTTTCACATTTCCACCGGACACGTTCCGTACTGGTGCTGGCTATTTTCTCAGGCATAAGCGGATAGTTTTTTTCTGCGTCCCATTGTTCCAACAGATATTCCTTGTCATGCTTCAGGCAATGGCTGTATAAGCTCATATCTGTTTCCTCCTTCCACAGCGAAGCTCTTCTTGTTTTAGAAAATTTTTTATGCTACGATTAGTCTACACCTCGTGTTGACGCGAGAGTCAAGCGCAAAAGAAAAAAATATGCGTTTCTTGTCAGTTATGCGATTATTTTCATTATTGGAAGAGAGGGTTCGCTTCGTGCCAAAACCGAAAGGACTGTTCTCCATTGGTCAGATTGCCACCACCTGCGGGGTAAGCATCAACGCGCTGCGGTTTTATGAAACAAAAACGCTTATTAAGCCGGCTCACACCGAACCTGAATCCGGCTACCGCTATTACAGTCGCGAAAATCTGCTCCGGCTGCGGGCGATTTTGAGGCTGAAGGACGCGGGGCTTTCGTTGCCCGAAATAAAGGAATATTTGGACGGCGACATGGACAAGGGCACCAAAATAGCCGCTCTGGAAGAACGGCGGAATGCCCTCAGCATTGCCATCGAGGATTTGAAAATAAGGAACACTCAACCCGGCGAGCTTTCCGTTCATAAGATTTACCTGCCGGAGCGCCTGTGCCTTTGCCGGACGATAGAGGCAAAAGACGGAGAGTCCGCGCTTTCAGCCATCGGTGCATTCTATGACGAGCTTATATATAAGGGCGTACAGATAAGCCGCGCGTGGCCGGAGTTCTGCGAATATTTGGACGACGGCCTTTTGAAGGGTGAGTTTAAGGTAACGGATTTCGTTATCCACGCCTGCCTGCCCGTAGATAAGAAAAACGCGCCGCCGGAAGCGGTTCTCTATCCCTCCGGAAACGCGGTCGCGGTGAATTACAGGGGCGGTTATTATGATATTTGGCAGGCATACGAAGCTTTAGCCGCATATATTGATGAGCATGGTTATAAACCCTCGGGCTACCCCCAGGAAATCTATCTGGAGACTGAGGCTGACGGTTCGGTTCAAATCGACAACGCCCACAATGTTACCCGCGTGATTATCCCGATATAACGGTTTTTTGCCGATGAAGGGTTGTGACATCGCTACGATTCTCCGGGAGCGTGTATTTAACAACGGATTCACTTTTATCAGCACAAAGGATAATGCCGATCGGGAGGTTATCATCCTTTAAGTCGATAATAACAAAATACTTCAGGATGTAATTATAAAAAAAATAATTATATCTGCATGTACATGAGCTTTTACGGAAACCCTATAAAAGAAAAGAAAGGGGGATATTTTGTGAAGCTAAAGGATATTATGACCAAAGATGTGGCTGCTGTATCGGGGGATACCTCCGTATTTGATGCGGCCCTAATCATGAAGGACAAAAATATCGGTTCGATACCTATTTGTGCCGAAGATTTAAACGTCCAAGGCATTGTGACGGATCGTGATATCGTGTTACGAATTGTATGCGAGGGCAAAGATCCCCGTACCGTCAAATGCGGCGATATCATGACAGACAAGCTCGTTGTCGGAAAAACTGATATGGAAGTCGAATCGGCTCTTGAGCTCATGGGGGATCTTCAGGTTCGCAGGCTGCCTGTAGTGGAAAACAAAAAACTGGTTGGTTTTGTTGCGTTAGGAGACATGGCAGTTCGTAAAAAGTTCGATTGGGCGGCAGAACAAGCACTTAGCGATATTTCTGCTCCCAGCCAGCCCCGGATGTAACAGTGAATAAAAAAGGAGGACTTTCACCAACGTGAATGTTGGAACAGTCCTCCTTTTTGCTTTTACATATGTATTAATCTGAGTTTGTCACAGTTTTCAGGATGATAATTTCCACTCGCCGGTTTTCGCTTTGGCCTTCGGGTGTTTCATTAGACGCTACCGGCCGGTATTCCCCATATGCGGCTGATGAAAGACGTTGGGGATCAAAATTATATTCCTCAATTAGGTAACGGATCAGATTTATGGAACGTGCCGCCGATAATTCCCAGTTGGAAGGGAAGTTTGCCGACAGGATCGGACGGTTATCGGTATGACCTTCGATCCGGATTTGGTTGGGCAGACTTTTTAAGCGATAGAATATGATGTTGATGAAATCCTTGGCCGGGGTAGTGAGGGTTGCACTGGCATCTGCATATAATACCGTCCCGGTAATCGCAATATAGAGTCCACGTTCATCCAGCTTCAGACGGATATTGGACTTAATGCCCTTTTCCGTAGCGTATTTATCTATTTCCCGGACTAATTCGTTTAGCGTGTTTTCTTCGTAGCTGAAAGTGCCGGCTGCGTCTTCCGTTCCCTTACCTGTGCCTTTGAAGTCATCAAAGGGGGTGCTTCCCCCGCTGAAAGTACTATATAAGGATTGGGATATTTGCTGGAATTTTTGTAAATCGACTTGGCTGAACGAATAGAGGATAATAAATAGTATGAAGAGAAGCGTCATGAAATCGGCATAAGAAACCAGCCATCTTTCGTTATTATTACGGCTTGAGTTCGCCTTTTTTCTAGCCATTTTCTGCTACCTCGCTGGTTTTCTTTGTTTGGTTTGTAAAGACCATCAGTTTCTCTGTGATGATCTTCGGACTTTCCCCGGCTTGGATCGACAAGATCCCTTCCATACAAATCTCCATATAAATCAGTTCCTGGTGAGATTTGCTTTTTAATTTTTCGGCGATTGGGAAAAAGAACACATTGGCAAAACCAACGCCATATAATGTAGCAGTGAAAGCCATGGCGATTTTTGGTCCCAAGCTGCCAGGGTCGCTCAAATCTTTCAAAATGGAAACCATGCTCATTACCGTACCCAAAATCCCCATAGTGGGACAATAGCCTCCGGCGACCTCAAAGATTTTGGCGCGCTGGCCGTGCCTTTCCTGCACGGAATTGATTTCCGCCTCCATAATACTCTTGGCGGCCTCCTTATCCATCCCATCCACGACCATCATAATTCCGTTAGCTAAGAATTTATTATCAACTTGCTGGGCCAGAGGTTCCAAAGCCAGAATACCCTCTTTTCTGGCAATGGTGGCAAGTTCGGTGATTTTATCTATTAATGCGGAATAATCATAGTTTATTTCAATAAGTACAAGCTTCAATAACTTGGGAACTTCTTTTAATTCCCGTATAGGCATGGAAATAAAAGTGGCTCCGATAGTGGCTCCCAGGACGATTAGAGCGGAGGCTAAACTGATTAGCCCTAACAAAGAGCCCCCCTCGATCATATACCCGCCTAATATTCCGACAGTAGCTATGATAAGCCCCAGGATCGTTGCGATATCCATTACATCACCTCAATAATAAATATGGGAACATGGAAAATTTGGTACTCCAGTTCTTATTATTCATTTTTCGCTAAGTATTAACAAAATCCTGCCAAATTTATGATAAAAAAAGTTATATAAATTACTGTTGCATGATAGGTGCAGAAAAGAAGAGGGAAAAGGCATAATCTGTAGAATTAGATGAATTATTGGAGGAGGGTTACAAATGCATCATAAGGAATTGTCGGCAAAACAACTAAAGAACACTTGTGATTGCAGTACTTTTCCCTTTGAAACGACGGCTGATGTCGTGCCGTTTGAAGGGATATTGGGACAGGAACGGGCTGTTAAGGCTATGCAATTCGGTCTCACCATTCGAAAACACGGTTATAATATTTTTATAACCGGTTACAGTGGTACAGGGCGTAACAGTTACGCCAGATCGCTTGTGGAAAAGGTCGCTTCTTGGGAAAAAGTTCCGGATGACTGGTGTTACCTCTATAATTTTACTAAACCGGACCAGCCGCAGGCGGTTCCTTTACCTGCGGGTACAGCTGTCGCCTTACAAGAGGATATGGAAGACCTGATAAAAGAGGTCACGGTGAATATACCTAAAGTTTTGGGCTCCCAGGAGTATGGAAAAGCTAAAACTATTATTATACAAGGTTTGCAGGAACAACAAAATCAACTGCTGGAAACGCTCGGTGAAACGGCCAAAAATTTGGGGTTTTCTTTAAAAAATACCGAAAAGGGGTTGGTATCTATTCCGTTAGATACCGACGGGACTTCTATGGATGAGGAAAAGTTCCAAAAACTAAACAAAGAAGAGGCTAAAGTTATTGATGAAAAGTCAAAAAAGTTAAATCTTACTATTCTTGATGTGGTGAAAAGGCTGAGAGATTTAGAAAAAGAAGCCGAGGAAAAGGTCGAGAAAACGGAAGGCCAGTTCATTATGAGTTCGTTGGCAGAGATGTTTCAGAGGCTGCAGGAAGAATACCGGGAATATCCTAAGGTGACACAATACTTGACGGATGTTCAAAAGGACATTCTGCAAAATGCCAAGGAATTTCGGGTCAAAGAAGATAAAAATCCGGTTGAAATGCTGATCTTAAGGGAGAACCGTTCCAAAGACTTCTTTCATAAATATGTTGTCAATGTTTTGGTAGACAATAGTAAAACTGTCGGGACTCCGGTTATCACGGAATCAAACCCAACTTATTATAATCTGGTGGGGAAGATGGAGTACGATGCGCACATGGGTGTCTTGACCACAGATTTTACTAAGATTAAAGTGGGGGCTCTGCATCGGGCCAATGGGGGCTATCTGATCCTCCAATGCAATGATGTTCTAACCAACATATTTTCCTGGAATGCCTTGAAACGCTGTCTGAAAAACGGGCAGCTTTATATGGAAAATATTTCTGAGCAGACAGGGGTTATTCCCAGTTCCTCTTTAAAACCCGACCCCATTCCTCTGAAAGTAAAAATAATTATGGTTGGAAGCTATCGGGAGTATCAGATCCTCTATCAGTATGACGAAGATTTTCGGAAGCTGTTTAAAATCCGGGCGGATTTTGATGTGGAGATGGAGCGGACCCAGGATACCGTTTATCAGCTTGCCCGGTTTATTAACAATCATTGTGTCAAAGAAAAGATGCGGCATTTTACAAAGCAGGCTGTGGCGCGGGTTGTTGAACTAAGCTCCCGGCTGACGGCAAATCAGGAAAAATTATCCACCAAGTTCAATGAAATTGTGGAGATCCTGTTTGAAGCGGATACCTGGGCCGAGCTCGATGGGGTTGCAGTTGTGGACGAGAAGCACATTGTAAAGGCAATCAAAGAAAAGATATACCGCTCCAACAAATATGAAATGAAGCTGCAGGAAATGATTGAAAAAGGTGTGATTCTCCTCGATATTGAGGGACGTGTCGTTGGTCAGGTCAATGGATTGGCTGTGCTTGACGCGGGGGAGTACGCTTTCGGTAAACCCTCGCGCATAACGGTCAATACCTATATGGGGCAAAAAGGGATTGTAAATATTGAAAGGGAGGCCAGGCTTAGCGGTTCCATCCACGATAAAGGTATTTTGATCTTAAACGGTTATTTGGGGGAAAAATTCGGGACCCGTTGTCCGCTTTCCTTTTCCGCCAGCATTTGTTTTGAACAGTTATATGATGGGATTGATGGAGATAGCGCTTCCAGTGCGGAATTATACGGGCTTCTTTCCAGCTTGTCGGGAATACCCGTTAAACAAAACATAGCCGTTACGGGTTCTGTGAACCAAAAGGGTTTTGTGCAGCCAATTGGCGGTGTGAACCAAAAAATCGAAGGCTTCTTTCAAGTTTGCAAAGCCAAGGGGCTGACTGGCGAACAGGGAGTGATGATACCCACCCAGAACGTGGTCAATCTGATGCTTGATGATGAGGTTATCGAAGCCGTAAAACAAGGACTATTTCATATTTACGCTGTCAGCGCCATTGAGGAAGGTATCGAGATTCTCACCGATACTCCCTATAAAGCGGTAATGGAATTAGCGGAAAAGAGGCTTCGGGAAATACACCGTCATATCAAAGACGATGAAAAAGAAGATCGTAAACATGAGGAAGCAAAATGACATATTTCTTCTCTTCTCTTCGTAAAAATGTGGTAAGAGTTTTTGCATTTTGGAAGTGAAGGAATGAAACGCTTGCCCTCAATTTTTATCTCGTGTATTCGATTTCCCCGGACCCCCTGGAAATGGATTTCTGTTTTGTTCGTTATTCTTATGTTTGGCTTTGGAACGAACCTTCTTTACGAAAAATTGACCAGGCTCCCTCCGCTGGAGGCGGTGGAGCAAGGTTTGGGGAAAACCCTCACAGCCCAGAGTTTTCGGTATGCGGCAGTTGCCAAACGTACTTTGGATGGAAAAGAATCAGTGATCTCGGATTTGACCGGGGAAAAAAATCTAAAAGGTGTGCATATCAAAGGAACCATACCCCTCATCAAAGCTGATGTTGAGGTATATCAATACCCGGACGCCATGTACCGGCGTGACTCTTTGACCCAAGGCTGGGTTACGGTTCCCTCCACAGGACGGGCGAATATGGAACAGCTGATAGCCGAAATAAATCCTCTTAGCGCCTTTAATTTTAACGAAAACATTGAGGCAAAGTATGCGGGTCAAGCGAAAATAGACGGGGATACTTGCCGGGTTTATGAGGTGATGGCCCGGGGACAGAATAAGTATCTTGAGCTTTACTGGCAGGATTTTAATTACTTACTATGGCTTGATAAGAAAGAAGGATTTATTAGAAAAGCGGAGATTACAGCGGAGCATCGGGACAATTCCCAGCATATCCTTAAACTTAGCGTCACGTTGTGGGATTTTAACGAGTCATTTGAAATTACTCCCCCTCCGATATAAATTGGAGGGTTGGCAACGCAGAAGGGATCGGGACGCATAGCCCCGGTTTTTCTGTTATTCACAGAGTGTTTTCCTTATGTTATAATTAAGCGATTATTTTTTTGGAAAAGGGGTCGGGTAAAGTGGAGGAGGGAATCAGCAGGGTGCTTATACCGGAAGAAAAAATCCGGGAAAAGGTCAAGGAATTAGGAAAACGTATTTCACATGATTATGTGAACAAGAATCTTTTGCTAATTGGTATCCTCAAAGGATCGGTTATATTTCTATCAGATTTGGCGAGAGAAATTACCGTTCCTTTACAGCTTGATTTTATGGCGGTAACCAGTTATGGCGCTTCAACTCATTCTTCAGGGGTTGTACGGATCTTGAAGGATCTGGAGTCGGATATTAATGGCCGTGATGTCCTGGTGGTGGAGGATATTATTGATACTGGGCTGACACTAAGCTATCTCAAGGAATACCTAAACTCCAAAAACCCTGCGAGTCTTAAGATATGTGCCTTTTTGGACAAGCCCAGCCGCAGGAAGATCAACATTGTACCGGACTACAACGGCTACGAGATACCGGATGAATTTGTGGTAGGTTACGGCCTTGACTATAATGAAAAGTTCAGGAACCTTGCCTATGTGGGTGTTGTCAGCCCAACTGAAATTGGCAAATAACATAGTTTAAAAAAGGAGGCTGGACTCCTTGGCACAAGAACATGAAGCTGTGCTTGTTTTGGATTTTGGCGGACAGTACAGTCAGTTAATTGCACGGAGAGTTCGAGAATTACATGTTTATTCAGAAATGATTCCTTATAATACCCCTATTGGGCAGATCATGGCACGTAAGCCAAAGGGTATCATTTTCTCCGGGGGAGCCGCTAGCGTTTATGCGGACAATGCTCCCCGGATCTCACTTGAGTTGTTTGATTCAGGGATCCCCATTCTGGGAATTTGCTATGGCATGCAGTTGATTGCCCACCTGATGGGGGGCAAGGTGGAGAAAGCAGGAAAACGGGAGTACGGGAAAGCCATCGTCGATGTAGAAACCGGAAATCCCCTCTTTCGTGGTTTGCAAAAAAGACAGCAGTGCTGGATGAGCCACGGGGATTTTGTCAAAAGAGTCCCTGCGGGATTTACGGCCTGCGCGGTTACGGACGATACGCCTTATGCCGGTTTTGCCCAAAATGATAAAAAGATTTACGGGGTTCAATTTCATCCCGAGGTACGCCATACCGAGTATGGCATGTCCATGCTCAGGAATTTTCTCTTCGGGATCTGCGGCTGCCGCGGAGAATGGTCCATGGGGTCTTTTATCGACGAACAAATAGCGCTTATTCAACAAGAAGTTGGTAACCGCAAGGTACTGTGTGCCTTGAGCGGCGGAGTAGATTCCTCGGTAGCCGCCGTATTGGTCCATAAAGCCATTGGCGATCAACTGACTTGTGTATTTGTGGATCATGGTTTTATGCGTAAAGGGGAGCCCGAACAGGTCAAAGCCACTTTCAGTGGTAAATTTGGAATAAACCTTGTTTTTGTAGATGCCCGGGAACGCTTTATGCGGCAGATCAAAGGGGTGAGCGATCCCGAAACCAAACGGAAAATCGTCGGTACGGAATTTATCCGGGTCTTTGAAGATGAGGCCGCAAAGCTTGGACAGATGGACTATCTGGTGCAGGGGACCCTATATGCCGATGTGATCGAAAGTGGGACGAGTACGGCAGCCACGATAAAATCTCATCATAACGTCGGGGGATTGCCCCAGGATATGAAATTCTCCCTGATCGAACCCTTGCGGATGCTTTTTAAGGACGAAGTACGCCAGGTAGGCCGGGAACTGGGACTCCCGGAAGAGGTCGTTTCAAGGCAGCCCTTCCCCGGACCCGGACTGGCGATCCGCATTATCGGCGATATCACCACAGAAAAGCTGGATATTTTACGTGAAGCTGATGCTATTGTTTTAGATGAGATCAGAAAAGCCGGTTTATATGAAAACATTTGGCAGTCTTTTGCGGTACTGCCTACCATTCGCAGCGTCGGCGTCATGGGGGATGAACGGACGTATGCTTATCCCATCATCCTGCGGGCTGTGACGAGCGACGATGCCATGACGGCTGACTGGGCCCGGCTGCCCTATGACCTGTTGGAACGTATCTCTAACCGCATTGTCAATGAAGTCAGCCATGTGAACCGCGTCGTCTTCGACATCACCTCCAAGCCGCCCGGCACGATCGAGTGGGAATAGTAACAGGAAGACGGGGACCTGCATGAATGCTGAATTTTTTGAGAGTTTCAGGCTCCGATGATACTGTTTTGATACCATCTGGAGAAAAAATTTATCGAAGAGTAATTTCATAAAGACATGAAAATGAAAGATGTAATTCGCGGTGTTCTGCTCTAGTTTTTGATAAAACCAGGGGCTAACAGTCAAGTTCAGGGTTTATCAAAGTGGTTCAAAAGCTATGAATCGGAGTTGCCGCCATTTGCGGCGTGGATTGGGAAAGGATGCGGCTATTCGTGATGTAAAAGTACAAGAGCTTGCACAGCCGTAACATAAACGCTTAGTAAAACATGATTATATAAAATAATGGAATGAGGCTCGCCGTGGGTGGCGGGCCTCATTCCTCTGTGTTTTTTGGCAGTTTGATTTTGCCATGTTCCTTTTCATAGTCAGCAATGAATTTTAGCATTAGTTGAATGATTTGACTGTTCGCAGAGCGGCCAACATAGCTGCATACATATCGGAATTTTGTCAAAATATCACCGTCAACTCTAAGTCCAAAATGCTTCTCATTATCTTTTCTCATAGTGGCGGCCTCCAATAAAGTCATAATGACTTTATTTTAGACTTATTTTTTGTTATAATGCAGAAATAGAGTTGAAACAGACTTGTTATGAACCCGGAAATTTGGAGGCATGAATATGCTTGGCGATAAAAGTCATACATGTTGTTTTACAGACCATCGTAGATTACCAAAAGACAAAATTGAGCACATGTTATTACGCCTCAACCAAGAGGTCGATAACCTCATAAGTCAAGGCGTGACAGATTTCATTTCAGGCGGAGCGTTGGGTTTCGATCAGATTGCCGCCTCTTTGATAATTGCCAAAAAAGAGATGGGGCATAAAATTCGGCTGATATTTGCGTTACCATGCAGGAATCAGGATGAGCATTGGACGGATGAACAAAAGCGCCTATATCGAAACTTGCTAGCGGAAGCCGATGAGATTATTTATGTTTCAGAAGAATATACAGATGGCTGTATGAAAAAGCGTAATCGCTATATGGTGCACAAGTCGGCCTACTGTATTTGTGTGCTACTATACTCTTTTAGCGGGACAGATCAGACAGTCCGGTGTGCGAGGAAAAAGGGATTAAGAATTATCAATATTGCGAACTGAACTCATACAGGGAATTAAGATTATCTCACGATAAAGAGAGAATATCCTGACTGTTTCAGGTTGCTGTGGTACAATATATTAAAATGAGAGGACACATCCTTGACTGGAGGCACAATATGTCGGTAAATTATGATAAGCTGTGGAAATTGTTAATAGATAAAAAAATGAACCGCACTGCCCTATAAGGAAAAGGCCGGTATTAGCTTTAATGTTTTGGCGAAAATGGGAAAAGGTGAGCCCGTGTTGATGGAGAGCATGTTAAAGGTTTGCCAAGCCCTTGAATGTGATATATCGGATGTAATGGAGATTGAAAAGGCTTAAGGGAATCTACGTCTATTGTGTTAAAGAAAGAAATATGTTATCGATATTCAAGATGGAACAATTATAGCGTGAAAGTGGATTTAGATATAAAAGACCAGAAAATTCAAAAGAACAAAGTCAGGTATAGTTTTGAATTGCTGTGGAGGGATACCTAATGCCAGAGTCAAAAATACATACTAGATACAAGCCAGAGAACAGATTTACTCTTTATAAAGGGGACTGTTTTAAGTTGCTCGAGAAAATTGAACCAAACTCGGTTGATCTTGTAGTAACATCACCGCCGTACTGTATGGGCAAGAGTTATGAGGATCCAAAAGATGATTTGACAACTTTTATAAAGCAACATATTAGATTGATTCCAGAGGTTTATCGCATTTTGAACCCCGGAGGAAGTATGTGTTGGCAGATTGGATATCATGTGAAAAATTCAACAGTCCTGCCTCTCGACTACATAATCTATGATATTATTAATAGGCAACTGTCTGATGAAATTCGAGATGGGTTGGTTCTCAGAAATAGAATCGTATGGACGTTTGGTCACGGGTTGAACAGTAGTAAACGTTTTAGTGGAAGACACGAGATAATTCTTTGGTATACAAAAGGGTCGGAATATGATTTCGATTTGGATTCCGTACGCGTGCCTCAAAAATACCCAGGAAAGAGACACTACAAAGGCGAAAAGAAAGGTGAATTAAGCGGTAATCCACTTGGGAAAAATCCATCGGATGTATGGGATGTTCCGAATGTAAAAGCAAATCATATTGAAAAAACTGAACATCCTTGTCAATTTCCTGTGGTAATTCCTCAACGCCTTATAAAATCGCTAACCCCGCAGAATGGCATAGTACTTGATCCTTTTGCTGGATCAGGAACAAGTGGTGTCGCAGCCATTATTGAAAAACGAAGATTTATCGGATCTGAACTGTCACCAGAATACTATGCCATTGCAAAAAAAAGAATGGATAATGCTATTTCTGGCGAGGTTTCATATAGAGAAGATACGCCTGTAATCGAACCAGACTTGAAAACAGCGGTGGCGCGATTGCCAGATGAATTTATTGCCGTACGAAAGCTGGATGAATCCTATCAAAGGGCAATAGGGTTGGGTATAGGAGGAAAACAATGAGCGAGAGCCTTATAAAAACAGAATTTATTGATTTTGAGTACGACCAGATCGAACGAGTTCAGAAGATAAAAAGGCTGCTGGAAGAGGCCCGAACCTCTTCCATTCGTGCAGCGTGGCCCATCAATTTTATGAATCGTGATTGCGACTTGGAGATGATATACGTTCCGATCAGTTTCCCAATGTATCGGCTTGAAAATGGTCGAACACTCTCTCTTCAAGATGAACACTTGGCAATAAACCATGATTTGCCGGAGGATTTCTTTACAAGAGATGAGAACTCACCTGAAGCACAATCTGTCCAACATGATTTATTGATGAAGCTCGGTGAGATTAAAGACATCCTATCAACTTTCCGGGACACGACCAATAAACAAATAGAGCCGCTAATCATTACTAATACTGGCTTTGTTGTAAATGGTAATAGGCGGTTAAGTTGTTGGCGTCATCTGTACTTTGAGGATAAAGTAACATATAAGCATTTCGAATATATCAGGGTTGCTGTTTTACCTGAAGCAGACAAAAAAGCAATAGATAAACTTGAGGCTGATCTGCAGATTGCGCCAGATATTAAAGCTGATTATTCTTGGCACACCGAGGCTCGGATGATGCAAAAGCGTATTGAGGAACAAGGGGAAGACAAAGATGCAGTTGCAGCTTTGTACCGAATGAAGAAGAAGGATGTTGAATATAGACTTGATATGCTTCAATATGCGAGACAATATCTCATAAGAAACAATTGGGACCGACAGTGGAGCAGATTGGATAAGGATGCTTATGCGTTTGAGCAACTTGTAAAAGAACGTCAAAAACTAAGTGATCCTGTTGAAAAATCAATATTTGAATCGCTAACATTCTCAGTCATCACTGCAGGTTCTTCTGGTTTAAGTGAAGGGAGATTATATGCCAAAGTTCCCGAAATAAGAAGACACCTTAGTCCAATTGTCGAAGCTATCCGTGAGGAATTGCCTGAGATTATTGAAAATGATAATCCAATAGACGATGCAACTCTGTTAATAGATGATCTTTCTGATAGCCAGCAAGACATAACAGATATAGCACATGCTTTAGTCAATCTTGTTGAAGAAGAACAAAAAAAGGTTGTCGAAGTGGCTGAGAGTGTTATTGCAGATGAAAACGCCAAAGAGCGAGAACGAAAAAGCGCAAACTATCTAGTCGATCAAGTAAAAAAAGCTGCTGTCGCTTTAAACAATGCAGTTGACGCAAGTGATGAGGACAATATTATAACTAATGGTCTTGAAAAACTACTTGACACAATTGATGATAATGTAGAAAAGCTAAAGGCTTGGTTGGCGGAATATGAAAATATTAATTGATTTTAAATCAGATAATGCAATAATAACGACTACGGATCCTCAGAGTATTCAATGGGAAACAATACAGAGGATTGTTAAGGACACGTTGCCTATTTCCGAGATTTCGAGTGCGGCATTTGAAATAGAGTGGCATGTTTTTTTGGCATACAGAGGCGAATTAGCCAGACTGTGCAGGATTTATGGCGCTCAAATAGATATTACAGAGGGAGCTAAAACGCTACTATCGGCATCGTCGTCGATTAGTTATAATAAAGTAAAAAATAATCCCCCGATCGACGAAAATGAACTTGTATCAAAATTGCTTGAAGCCGGATTCAAGCGTTCTTTAACAAATGAGCAAAAACGAAATGTTCGAAAAATGGTCGCCTTCCCTGCGAGTGCAACGTTTTCTGTTCCCGGTGCTGGCAAGACAACTGAAGCTTTGGCGTATTTCTTTTATTCTGCTCAAGAAAGCGACAAGTTGCTTATTGTTGCTCCTAAAAATGCATTTCCAGCATGGGATGAACAGCTATCGGAGTGTATCGGGTCTGATGAATCAGTTGTTCGACTGACTGGAGGGCACAGCAATATAAAAAACACCCTGAAGGCAAAGCCACGATTTTCTATTATAGCATATCGTCAGTTTTCATTAGTTACAGATTTATTGATAGATTATTTAAGAAAAAACTCTGTCTTTATGTTTCTGGATGAAAGCCACAGAATAAAGGGGGGAAGTGGGAAAGTCATAGTCGACTCGATTCTTCAAGCCTCATATTTACCGAAAAAGAAATTAATACTCTCAGGAACTCCCATGCCGCAGGCAGATTCCGATTTAGATCCGCAAATAAGTTTTCTTTATCCAGAACTCAATATGCGGAACAATTCTTCAATTAATTTAATACAGCCTATCTATGTGCGGACAACAAAAGACGAGTTGGGACTTGAGCCTCCAAAAAGAAAGATTGTTTCGGTTTCATTGACCGCTGAACAACAAGCTTTCTATCTTTTATTAAAATCTGAAACAGCAAGGCAAGTGCAAGGAATAACAAGATTTAATAGAACGAATCTTCGAAGAATGGGACGTAGCATTATCAAGCTGATGCAATTTGTATCCAATCCAGCGTTGCTCGCACAGGATATTGCAGGAGCTTTCTCAGAAGAATTAAGTAGAGTATTAGTCGAAGGAAAAAGTATAAAAGTTGATAAAGCATGTGAGAGAGCTCGTCAATTAGCGAAACAAGGTGAAAAATCTATTATTTGGACTTCTTTTGTAGACAATGTTGAGTTGATTGCTAATAGACTTGAAGATATTGGTGCTGATTATATTCACGGTGGTGTTGACGCAGGAGATGATCGAGAGACCGACACAAGAGAGGGAAAAATCAAGAGATTTCATGATGACAAGAATGCGATGGTACTGGTGGCAAACCCAGCAGCAGCATCGGAAGGAATTAGCTTACATCAAGTATGCCACACGGCAATTTATGTAGACCGATCCTTTAATGCTGCACATTACTTGCAATCGGAAGATCGGATACATCGCTTGGGATTAGACCCAGGTATATCAACAAATATTGAGATTATCGAATGCCGAGATACAATCGATGAAGTTGTTAATGAACGTTTGAAAAACAAAGTTGCTAGGATGGCAGAAGTGCTCAATGATAAATCTCTAAATATCAATGAAGATGACTATGCTTATGAAGAAGAAAATGATGTCTTAAGTATTGTCGGCTTAGAAGAAGGCGATGCAGTGGCAATACTTGATTATTTGAGGGGCTGCGACGATGATTAGATTATCACCGGGTATTCTTGTATCGTCGTATCAATTACTAAAGAGGATGTACGAATATGAGGATTACGACGTTTTAGCGCAATTCACGAGAAACCCGAGTATTGATGGAACGAAGACACTTGATGTGGTCGATACAATTGTGGCTTGTGAATGGATTGAGGTCATTGGGGAAACTGCAAAATTATCGCCAAGAGGTATTAAGATTGCTCAAAACTTTGATTCTGCAATTAAGCGATTGATGATAGAGGATTATATCAGGCACTCAACAGATTCATGGATATTACTTATACCAAGAGGGCGAAAAGAATGCTCTCCGTACTTACCTCCTGATATTCTGGCGTGTATTAAAAATGCGGGATTGCTAATGATTCCTGCGGCAGATGATATTGTGTTGTGGTGGGATAAACAAGCACAGTTTATTCGGAAAGAACAAGAACTAGCAATACTTGAACTAGGTCGCATTGGTGAAAAGTTAACTCTTGAATATGAAAAAGGACGAACAGGAAAAGAGCCTGTTTGGAAGTCAATAGAGAGCAATTTAGCAGGCTATGATGTGCTATCCATCCTAGAAAAAGGGAGTACAGTACGGTTGTCAATTGAGGTAAAGACTTCTGAAAAACCAATAAAGATTGCGAATGCATATATTACGAGGCATGAATGGGACGTTGCAATTGAATCTGCAAACCATAAATTTTATTTTTGGCAAATCGATGGTAATCAAAAAATGTTAGCAACACTGGATACAACTGAATTACAACCAAACATTCCGAAGGATGAAGGGGAAGGCATGTGGCAAATAGTTACCATACCATTTTCTAAATATGCCGATAGATTTCAATTGTATAATAATTAATACTGGGTTGAAATGGTACAGTGTTTCCCGGCAACAATCTGGCAACAAAAAATCAGATAGCCCAAAACTTATGGATAACTGATACAATACAAATACCACGAGCTAAATAGCATAACTAAAATGTGTTAAGTCGTGTGTGCCAATAGCAAGTGGGAATGATTGAAAAAAACTCCGTAAGCCTTTTGTCAGGCGTTCATAGGGATAATTTCTGACCTATACCATTTATGAACGCCTGCTTATACGCAAAAAAGCGGACGAAGGATGAATGTGGGGCGGCTTAACAATGATTACATATAAAAAAGCAACGATTAAAGACATTGAAATCCTTATCAAACTGCGCCTCGAATACTTGACCGAAGACAGAGGCGAGCTTAGTAACGACGAAACAAAGGCAGTTGTCGCGCAACTGCAGGATTATTTCAAACGGCAGATTAACGGTAATTTTATTGCGTTTCTGGCCGAGGATGACGGTAAGGCAATCGCAACTTTGTATATGGCTGTCGCAGAAAAACCGGCCAACCCGGCATTCATTACAGGCAAGACCGCAACAATATTGAATGTATTTACTTATCCCGACTATCGCCGTAATGGTATTGCGACGAGATTACTCAAAATGACAATCGACGAGGCGAAAGCGATGAATATTTCATATTTAGAGCTTTCCGCTACTGATTCAGGCAAACAGCTATATGAAAAGCTCGGATTCAAACATAGGCAGTCGAAATATACAGGGATGAGATTGGGTCTGTTATGATGACAACATTCTGCATAAAAACAATCCGTGGCAGGAAAGGATTTGCCGGAATTAAAGGACAATGTTTTGCGGAATAAAGCTGCGGGGGCCAATAGAACTCTCAGATGAGATACCTCTGGATTTCCTGCAGTATTTTTTCTTTGACCAGCGCTACATCGCTAAAATTCATGGCCTTACGATAATAATCCTCCAATTGGTCATGGATGCTCTTGCATTCTTTCAAGATGAGCAGAGCCTTTGCAAAAGTTGCCTGAAAGTTTTCTTCTGCCCGGGTGATCCTGGGCAGATTTTTTTTAAATATTTCAGGCGACATATATTGAAACATCTCAATGACCCAGTTCGTTGCCGCAGCGGGTGTTTTCTTATGGAGCGGGGAGGCGTTGATTATACAAACCCCCAACGCAGGTATAAGGATACCATCAAGGCTAACCGGATCAAAGCTGCAATGGTAATATTCCACGGCAAAGCCTTTGGTTTTTGCCAGTTGGGCAATTTTTTTCGCCAGGGTAGATTTGCCCGTTCCCGCTCCTCCTTTTACAACATAGGTGACGGTGGCCCGCCTCATAATTTCGTCCAGGAAATATATGGACCCCTGGGGTGTGGAGGCGCCGGCAAAGCGGTGATATTCATGACCGCCGCTTTGGTCGGGATATTCAGAAAAAATTTCCCGGAGCAACTTCTCCGTCATTTCATCAACAGCGTCCCAAGCCATTCCCTCCTGAGTCAATTGTTTTAATTCATCCAAGTATTTTTTAGCTTCCGCCATGGTTTCATAGGTCTGCCGGAATAAATCCCGGTTAGCGTCGGTGTAGTAAATAATATCTTTTTTGTTTTCCAGCAAAAGGGCTTCATTCCAGTAATCCCCCAGATTGATGATTTTGTCAATAACACCCGGATAGCGGGGCTCGCGGACATGAGGAGCGGTACCATCGACGATTCCGACGCCTATTTTGCGAAAGATGATTCCGTCTAATGACTCCGCATCCGACGAACACCAGAGTAGTTCGGCAGGAACTCCTTTTTGTGTGAATTCCCGCGCTATGCCGGATAACAAGGTGGACTTTCCTGTCCCTGGCCCTCCTTTCAAAATGATTAGTCTTTGCAAATCATTCAAATTAGAGTCCCACAGTGAATAGAAACCCCAAGCGGTATTACCGCCAGGGAAATATTGCGCATCAAGGCTTTTTATCAAGACGATCCCTCCCCGCAATTGTTGAACTGTACTAATAATCTACAGTCATAGTATGAAAGGAATAAGTTCTCTGTTACCCAATAGTTCCATTATATAATATTAAAGATTTTGAATATAATATATAAAAAAAATGGAATAAATAATTTATAATAAAGAAAATAAAGTAGAAAAGTGTCGAAATATGTAATATAATAAAAAACAATAGTGAAAAAAGATAATTAAAATTGCGGATAAGCCTGATTTATAAAAATTGATACTCCATGATAAGAGGTTGCTTTCAGGGGAGATTTTGTTGTATAATAACCTAGGTTCGGGCGTATAGCTCAGCTGGGAGAGCGCTACATTCGCATTGTAGAGGTCAGGGGTTCGAATCCCCTTACGTCCACCAAAAACAAAAGGTAAAA
>DHRG01000068.1 GCA_002408285.1 Peptococcaceae bacterium UBA5318
TGGTCAGCCTCCTACCCGATTACCTTTACAAGGAGATGAACTGCGTGGAAGTCAAAATATCGCAGACGGTGTTGCGTTTGCTGCAAGGCGACATAACTCTCCAAAAACAGATGCCATTGTGAACGCCGCCAATTCCAGCCTGATGGGCGGCGGCGGCGTGGATGGAGCGGTCCATCTCTCCGGCGGGCCGCGGATCCTCTTGGAATGCAAGGAAATCGTCCGCCGCCGGGGACGCTGCGAACCGGGACAAGCTGTTATTACATCGGGCGGGAATTTACAGGCCGGCTTCGTCATCCATACTGTGGGACCTGTTTGGCATGGAGGAACGGCAGGCGAACCCCAGGTTTTAAAGGACGCCTATTATAACAGCCTCCAATTAGCCAAGGAAAACGGCCTTAAAACCGTCGCTTTCCCTTCCATCAGCACCGGGGCCTACGGCTATCCGGTTAAAGAAGCGGCTCAAATCGCAGTTGCCACTATTGTTGATTATATTAAGGAACCATTTTTTCAGGAGGTAAGGATCGTTCTATTTAATGAAAAAATCTTTAAAATCTATGAAGATGTGTTAAAGGGACGGGAATATAAATAAAGAGAACGGGGTGATGTGTGATGGAGTTATTTTCCGCTTCTCACTGGAGCGTCCTTCTCTTAGTTGCGGCTGTGAATCTTCTGATCTATAATTTCCGCATAAAAATAAGAGGGAGTATCCTGGCTGCCGTGATACCTGTCATAATATCAGTACTCCTGATTCTTTCGGCGCTGTCGCTGCAGGCCTGGGATCTGGCACACGGTATCTGGACGGTCCAGGGTTCCCTGCCCCTGCACCTCTGTGGAATATCCCTGCCCCTTTGCGCCCTGCTGCTGCTCAATAAAAATTATGCGCTTTATGAAATCGTTTATTTTTGGGGAGTAGGCGGCGCCGTTCAGGCGCTCCTGACGCCTGATACCGGTTATGCCTTTCCCCATTTTATATTTTTCCAGTTTTTTATCTCCCATGGATTAATCGTTACGGCCTGTTTGTGGGTCACATTTGTAGACGGTTTTAGGCCTTCCTGGCAATCGGTAGGGAAAGCCTTCGGGGCTACTAATTTATATATGCTGGTAATAGCTGTTTTTAATTATTTTACCGGCAGCAATTACTTGTATATTTGTCAAAAACCAAAAAATCCGTCGCTTCTTTCTTTTCTGGGACCATGGCCTTGGTACATTCTTTCGCTGGAGGTTGTGTGCCTTTTGGTTTATTTCGTTTGTTGCCTGCCGTTTATAAGATTTAATTTTATAATCGGCCGTCATAAAAACTCCTGACTTAAAACAAACTAAGAGTGAATACGACGTATACGGGGGTTATTTATGATGACGGAAAAAATGATAGAAGCGTTGGTGGAAAACGGGAAGAATGCTTTAAAAAAAATGATCCGGTTCAGTCAGGCTGAGGCGGATCATATCGTCAAGGTTATGGCTCTGGCGGGCTTGGAAAACCACATGAAGTTGGCAAAAATGGCGGTAGAGGAAACCGGCATGGGGGTGTATGAGGATAAAATCGTCAAAAATCTCTTTGCGACGGAACACATTTATCACAGTATAAAGTACCAAAAATCTGTCGGAGTGATCGAAGTAAATGATGAGGAGGGGTATTTTGATATTGCCGAACCGGTTGGAGTGATTGCCGGAATTACGCCGGTCACGAACCCCACTTCGACGACCCTTTTTAAAGCTATCATCGCCATGAAAACACGGAATCCCATTATTTTTGCTTTTCATCCCCGGGCCCAAAAAAGCAGTGCGGAAGCGGCAAGGCTGATGCGGGACGCGGCGGTGTCGGCAGGAGCCCCGGCCGGCTGCATCCAGTGGGTGGAAGAGCCCTCCCTTGAAGCGACCCAATTTCTGATGAAAAACGACGGGGTTTCTTTGATCCTGGCGACCGGGGGTTCGTCGCTGGTGAAAGCGGCGTACAGCGCCGGTAAACCGGCTTTGGGCGTCGGCCCAGGGAACGTTCCTTGTTTCATAGATAAAACCGCGCAGATAAAGCGGGCGGTCACTGATTTGATTTTGTCCAAAACCTTTGATAACGGGGTCATTTGCGCTTCAGAACAGGCGGTAATCATTCACCAGGATATTTTTGACCCGGTGGTTTCGTATATGAAGGAAAACAAATGTTACTTTGTGAATGAGGAAGAGCAACGGCTGCTGGAAAATCTGGCGGTGGACGTGGAGAAGTGTGCCATCAACCCGGAGATAGTAGGGCAGCCGGCTTTTTGTATCGCCGAAAAAGCCGGATTTTACGTACCAACCGATACTAAGATCCTCGTGGCGGTCTTAGCAGAGGTTGGGCCGCACGATCCTCTCTCCCGGGAGAAGCTCAGCCCCATCCTGGCCTGTTACCGGGTCAGGGATGCGCAGGAAGGGATCGAAAAAGCGGTGGAAATGGTGAATTTCGGCGGATCCGGCCATTCCGCGGTGATCCATTCCCAGGACGATGAAGTAATCAACGGGTTTGCAGAACGGGTCAATACCGGAAGACTGATCATCAATCAACCTTCCAGTCATGGGGCTATCGGCGATATCTATAACGCCAATATGCCGTCGCTGACCTTGGGCTGCGGCTCTTTTGGACGTAACAGCACCACAGCCAATGTGACCTCTGTGAATCTGGTCAACCGAAAACGGGTGGTAAAAAGAAGGGTGAATATGCAGTGGTTTAAAATTCCGGGGAGAATTTATTTTCAACCCGGCTCTATTCAGTACTTAGCCAAGATGCCGGAGATTAGCCGCGCTTTTATCGTATCCGATGAGTCCATGACTAAACTGGGCTACGTCGATAAAGTACTCTATCACTTGCGCAATCGTGAAGGCCGGAATTATGTGCATTCCGAGATTTTCAACAAAGTTATGCCCGACCCTACCGTACAAACCGTCATGGAGGGGGTGGAGGCGCTTCGCGCCTTTAAACCCGATGTGATCGTCGCTTTGGGGGGCGGCTCGGTTATCGACGCGGCCAAGGCCATGTGGCTTTTTTATGAATATCCCGATACCCAATTCAACGATCTGCGCATGAAATTCATGGATATCCGTAAAAGGGTCTTTAAATTCCCGCCTTTGGGGGGCAAAGCCAAATTTGTCGCTATCCCCACCACTTCCGGGACCGGATCGGAAGTTTCTTCATTTACCGTAATCACCGATCCCGAAAAACAAATAAAATACCCGCTGGCCGATTATGAGCTTACACCGGATGTAGCCATTATTGATCCCGATTTTGTCATGAGTGTGCCGCCCGAAGTGACGGCTGATACAGGGATTGATGTTTTGACCCATGCTCTGGAAGCTTATGTTTCGGTGATGGCTTCCGACTATACCGACGCTCTGGCTATGAAGGCCGTTTGGTTGGTCTTCGAGTATTTACCCGCCGCTTTTGAAAACGGCCGGGATAAAACGGCCCGGGAAAAGATGCACAACGCTTCCTGCATAGCCGGGATGGCTTTTACCAACGCGTTTTTAGGGATTAACCACAGCATGGCTCATAAGCTGGGCGGGGAATTTCATATTCCCCACGGACGGGCTAACGCGGTTTTACTGCCGCACGTGATTCGCTATAACGCGGGTATCCCGTCGAAATACAACGCTTTTCCCAAATATGAGTATTACATCGCCCATGTGAAGTATGCTCAAATCGCCAAGTTAATGGGTTGGCCCGCCGGTACTGCGGAAGAAGGAGTAAACAGCCTGATCGGCGCCGTTATGGAGTTAAACAGGAGGCTGAGGATACCTGCCACTTTGAAGGAGGCGGGAGTGCCGGAAGAACGTTTCTTACAAGTGGCGGACGAACTTGCCGACAAAGCTTTTGAAGACCAGAGCACGACGGCCAATCCCCGTATGCCGCTGGTGTCGGAGTTAAAGGAGCTTTATCTCGCGGCGTATTATGGCAATACACAGATAAATTAAAAATAAGGGCGCAGGATGGCTTAATATCAGTGGCTGGCCGCCAGGATCCCGTTTGTCTTTTCTTCATCCGGCGTGACATAAATAGTACGCTGGTTCTCGTAGTGGACCATTCCGGGTTTTGCTCCTTTTAACTTCCAGACATGCTTTTTTAGGGTATAGTCCACCGGAACGTGTGTCGAGCGGCGGGCCTGGGAGAAGTACGCCGAGAGCAAAGCGGCCGTTTCCAGGACCTCAGCCGGGATTTGTTTAGCGCCGGGGTTCTTGATGACCACATGAGAGCCCGGGATATCTTTAGTGTGCAGCCAGGTATCCTCCGGCCTGGCGATTTTCATGGTAAGGAGGTCATTTTGTTTATTGTTTTTCCCCCAATAGATCTCCCAGTTCAGGCAAAGGATTTTTTGCGGTTGACTGCACATTGGGAGGCCGGGCTTATTTTTTAGGGGCTTTCGGTTGTCCTTGAGGTATCCGGTTTCCCGTAATTCCTCGTGGATCTCTTCCAGCTCGGAAGGGACTGTGACGTTGTCCAGAGAATTGGCGAGGCTGTATAAGTATTCGAGTTCGGTTTGTGTTTCCGCCAACTGGAGCCGGGCTTGTTGGGCGGCATGTTTATTTTTTTGATAGCGGTTAAAGTAGCGTTGGGCGTTTTCCGGAATGGTTAGGTTTTCATCCAGAGGGATGGTTTCCGGGGCGTTATCCGGTTCGTAGAAATTTGCCGCCACTACTTCAGGAGCCGGTTGGAGATGATAAGAGTTAGCTAGGAGAAGGTCGCCCCACACCCGGTATTTTTCGGAATTACGGGATTCTTCAATAGTTTGGCTTTGCAGTCCGGCTTTTTTTTCACAGCGGTCTATTTCCTTTTTTATTACCGCCAGGAGAGCGGCTTTTTTTTGTTGCTGGTTACTGCGGGATTTTCGGGATTGATAATAATGATCCAACGCTTCATTCATCGAGGCAAAGGTTTGCCGCTGTTCGGGAGGGTAGTGGGTCAGCGCAAGGGCGGAAAAGGTTAGCGCCCCTTTTTCATTACCAATAACCTCAGGAGAAAATTCGCCTTTACGGACCGCTTCGGCAGCCTTGTGAAAAGCCTGCCAGAGCTTGCTCAATTCATATTGCCCGCAGTATTCGATGGATAGGCCGGGTTCCAGGCCGGCCCGGTAAATGATTTCCGTAACGGTCTGCGGGCCAAGGCCCGCGAAACTGTTCAGCAGGGCTTTTTGTAAATTCTGGGTAAGGGGATAGCCCAGGATTTTTTCATAAAACCCTTCTTCCTCGATATCCCAGGGGGTGATTTTATCCTGGGGCGGAGGCGTCATATATTCTAATCCCGGTAAGACCTGACGGTAACGGCTGACAGCAGGGGTGACCCGGCGTAAGGAATCAATGATCCTTTTACGGTCGGCGTCCAATAGTATAATGTTACTGTGTTTCCCCATAATCTCGACGATCAAAGTACGTTTCGCCAGGTCCCCGAAATCGTCCAAGACCTCCGCCGTTATTTCCAGCAGGCGTTCCATATCCATTTGCGCAACCGACAGGATCCTTCCGCCCTCCAGGTGTTTGCGCAAGACCATACAAAAAAGAGGAGGGGACTGGGGGTTGGGCCGGCTTTGTCCGGTCAGGTAAACGCCGGCCTCCTCGGCGGAAACGCCAAGAAGAAGACGATGGGTCCGGCCTGTTTGCCGCACCACAAAATGTATTTCGTTTTTTACCGGTTGGTATATTTTATCAATGCGGGCGCCTGCCAGGGCTTGATGTAATTCAAGACTGACAGCGCGCAGCACAACGCCGTCGTAAGACATGTAAACCTCCTTATTTGTTACGTGATCCATAACTTGCTTAATGCTTAATGCTTAATTATAACCCATTACCCGTAATATAGCATCTAAACGCGGCCTTGTTTCGGGTCATTTTTATATTGATGACAGAATATGTATGAAGAAGTGTTAGAAGACGCGTCACGGGGGGATGCTGGATGGAGAAAGAGAATTGCTGGTACGGTATGACTGCGGAAGAAGTTGTGACGCAGTTGCAGGGGGATCACCAAAATGGGCTGACCGGAGAAGAAGCCCTCCGCAGAATGAAGCTGGTAGGGCGCAATGAATTGAAAGAACAGAAGAAAATATCTCCCTGGGCCGTTCTTTGTTCCCAGTTTACCGATTTTATGGTGCTGGTGTTGATTGCCGCGACCCTTATTTCCGGGTTGCTGGGAGAATACGCCGACGCCCTGACTATTTTAGCGATCGTCATTATTAACGCCATCCTGGGGTTTGCCCAGGAGTATCAGGCGGAAAAATCCCTGGAAGCTCTCAAAAAAATGATTGCGCCTGAAGCCACGGTCATTCGGAATAAGCGAACGCAAAAGATACCGGCGGCTGAATTGGTCCCCGGTGATTTGGCGGTCCTGGAAACCGGGGATGTGCTCGCGGCGGACCTGCGGTTATTGGAGGTTGTGCAACTGGAAATAAGCGAGGCTGCTTTGACCGGTGAATCCCTGCCGGTAAAAAAACGTTTTCAGGAGGTCTATAAGACCGACGTCCCGTTAGGCGACCGGAAAAACATGGGCTATATGGGAACTGTGGTAACCAGGGGAAAAGGTTTGGGGATCGTTGTCGATACCGGTATGTGCACTGAAATGGGAAGAATTGCAGGTTATATCCAACAGGTGGAAGATGAAGACACTCCTTTGCAAAAGCGGCTTGCCCAGCTTGGCCGTTACCTGGTATTGTTCTGCCTTTGTATTGTAGGAGTGGTGGTGGTCTGCGGCGTTTTACGGGGTGAACCGCTCCACCGCATGATTTTAACAGGGGTAAGTTTAGCCGTGGCCGCTATTCCGGAGGGGTTGCCGGCTATCGTGACCGTATCGCTGGCTATCGGCGTACAGAAAATGGTGAAGAGGCAGGCCATTGTGCGGGCGCTGCCCGCCGTGGAAACTTTGGGTTGCGCTACAGTTATCTGTTCCGATAAAACAGGTACGCTGACGCAAAATGAGATGACGGTGCGTCAAATTTATTTATCGGAAGATTTCATTGACGTGACCGGAGAAGGCTATATACCGCACGGCAAATTCCAGTTTCCAACGGAGAGGTGGACGAAAGAGAATAAAAACGGCTGGGCAACAGCCCTCAAAGTAGCCGCTCTTTGTAATAATTCCTTTCTTCAAAAGGACCAGACGGCGATCGGCGGGTTATTCCGGAAAAATGACAGGTCGTGCTGGCGGATCGTCGGGGACCCCACGGAGGGCGCTTTATTAGTCGGCGCCGCCAAAGCCGGTTATTGGCGGGAAGCCTTGGAAAAGACGGAAAAAAGGGTTGCGGAGATCCCTTTTGATTCTGAACGCAAGCGTATGAGCGTCATTTATCAGGAAAATACCAGCGGTGTATATAAAAACTACTGTAAAGGCGCACCTGATACGATCTTACAAATGTGTGACAGGATATGGCATAAAGGCGCGGTCATCCCCCTGACCGAAAAAATCAAAAAGGAAATAGCCGATGCCAACGAAAAAATGGCCTCCGGCGCTTTGCGGGTTTTGGGCCTGGCGTACCGGCAATTTCCGGCGGAGGTTGATTTGGAAGACGAGGAAGGTTTAGAAAAAGGCTTGGTCTTTATAGCCCTGGCCGGGATGATCGACCCGCCCAGGGATTCGGCCAAGCAAGCCGTGGCTGTTTGCCGTATGGCCGGGATCAAAACAGTTATGATCACAGGGGATCATAAAAATACGGCGGAAGCTGTAGCTAAGGAATTAAAAATCATTACCGATCCCTCCCAGCAAGTCGTCACCGGGACGGAACTTGATAAAATGAGCGATTTTCAGTTAGCCGGCATAGTAAGCCGTACTTGGGTCTATGCCAGGGTATCGCCCAAGCATAAGCTCAGGATCGTAAAAGCCCTGAAAGAAAAAGGCCAGGTCGTAGCCATGACGGGCGACGGGGTCAACGATGCGCCTGCCGTCAAAGAAGCGGATATCGGGATCAGTATGGGGATTACCGGTACTGACGTTACCAAGGAAGCGTCTTCTCTCATTCTGGGCAATGATGATTTTGCCACCATCGTTACAGCGGTGGAAGAGGGAAGGATCATTTATGACAATATCCGGAAATTCATTCGTTATCTGCTTTCCAGCAATGTCGGGGAAGTATTGACGATGTTTGCCGCAACATTACTGGGTTTTCCGTTGCCGCTTTTACCTATTCAAATTTTATGGATGAATTTGGTGACCGATGGGTTGCCGGCTATGGCTCTTGGACTGGATGCGGGGGACCCTGATATTATGCGGCGGCGCCCCCGCAATCCGCAGGAAAGTATTTTCGCCCACGGCCTTCCGGGGAAGATTGCGGTGCAGGGTACGATTATTGCTTTCGGTACGTTACTTGTTTATGTTATTGGATATTATATGGGCAACAGGGATCTTGCTTTAGCCAGGACAATGGCTTTTACCACCTTAGTCTTTGCGCAGCTTTTTTATGTGTTTGAGTGCCGTTCGGAACGGTATTCCATTTTTGAACTGGGCTTATTTACGAATATGTATCTGGTGGCGGCTGTGGGCTGTTCTATGCTGATGCAGATTTTGGTGATCTATCTGCCGTTTTTCCAAAGCCTTTTTAAGACTGTACCGCTTGATTATTCCAATTGGATCGTAATTCTTTGCCTGTCGGCGGTAACTTCCCTCTTGCAGGGATTGTACCGTACTGTTAAAATCAGGAGAAGGAGCAGCGTCATGTTTTTAAGAAGCTAGGAGGCGATTAGCTATGAAATTCTATAAAATGCACGGGTTGGGCAACGATTTTATCATGTTAGACGGTTTTAAAGAAGAAATCCCGTCAAACCTTGCTCAGACGTCTTATCAATTATGTGACAGGCACTTTGGTATCGGCGCCGACGGGCTTATCCTGCTTTTACCTTCCGGTACGGCCGATATTAGGATGCAGATCATTAATTCCGACGGCAGCGAAGCGGAAATGTGCGGCAATGGCATCCGTTGTTTTGCCAAACTGGCTTATGAACTGGGTCATATTGCTTCCGACACTTTTACGGTGGAAACTCTGGCCGGGATCATGACTCCCCGCCTGCTTTTGCAGGATGGGAAGGTTACGGCGGTAACTGTAGATATGGGAGAGCCCCGTTTGGAAAGGAGTTTGGTTCCGATGCGCGGGCCGGAAGGGCCAGCTATCCACGAACCGCTGCAAGTGCTGGACGAAACTTTTTACATTACGAGCCTTTTGATGGGCGTACCCCATACGGTGATCTTTGTGGACGACGTCAGCAAAATAGACGTCGCCAAATACGGGCCGGAGATCGAAAGACATCCAATATTTCCCAGGAAAACAAATGTCGGCTTTGTGGAAGTAGTTAGCAGGAATGAGATGAAATACCGTGTTTGGGAACGGGGAGCGGGATTAACTTTAGCCTGCGGAACGGGCGCCTGCGCGACGATGGTAGCGGCTGTCCTGAATAAAAAGACGGACCGCAAGGCCAGAATCCACTTGCCGGGCGGGACGCTGGAAATCGAGTGGGCCGAAAACAACCATGTTCTGATGTCGGGACCTGCGCAATTAGTCTTTACCGGTGACGCGCCGCTGACAGCCGGTGAGTTATAAGCGGCAATTTCGGGGTTTTTCCTGATATTGTTTCATTGTTTTCTATATTTACCAAATTCTCAAAATGGGGTATGATTAAAATATGCTTCGGTATCAAACGGGAGGTAAATAATTTGATCAAAAGTATGACAGGCTTCGGCAGGGGGGAACATGCCGGACAGTATAAGCAGGTAACGGTGGAAATTAAATCCGTCAATCACCGTTACAGTGAAATACTCGTCAAACTGCCCCGCCAGTATAATTTGTTGGAAGAGAACATTAAACGCTACGTTTTCAACAGTATCTCCCGCGGAAGAGTCGAACTGTATTGTAAGGTAGAGGATGCGAAAAAAGAGGCCAGGCAAGTTCAGATTGACAAAGAATTAGCCTTAGCGTATTATAAGGCATTGAAGGAATTGGCAGTTATTACCGAAGCGGTTGCGGATATTGGCATCACGCAGATCGCCCAACTGCCGGATGTTTTAAAAATTGAGGATCCCCAGGAAAATCTTGATGATGTTTGGGGGGATTTTCTGCCCGCCCTGGAACAGGCCGTTTCTTTATTTCTGGAGATGCGGGAAAAAGAAGGGGCTAAACTAAAGGACGACTTGGAGGAGCATTTGGGGGTCATTGGCGCCCTCCGTGAAAAAATAGCGGAGAAAAGCCCTCAGGTCGTCACGGTTTACCGTGAAAAGCTGCAAGGTCGGCTGAAGGAAATCATGGACAACAATCAGGTGGATGAAAACCGTCTGGCTATGGAAATCGCGCTTTTTGCGGACAGATGCAGTATTGATGAAGAACTGGTCAGGCTCAAAAGCCATCTGGGCCAATTCCGTCTGGCGCTTCAGGAGATGACTCCGGTCGGGCGGAAATTAGATTTTTTACTGCAGGAAATGAACCGGGAGATCAATACAATAGGCTCTAAGGCTAATGACCTTGGCATCACCCAACATGTTGTAGAAATGAAGAGCGAATTGGAAAAACTACGGGAGCAGGTCCAAAATATTGAATGATTCCAATGATTATATGAAGTGAAGGGAAAAAGGAGGACTAAACTTGGAAATAAAATTAGTTAACATTGGTTTTGGCAATATTGTTTCGGCAAACCGGATCGTTGCGATTGTCAGTCCTGAATCGGCCCCGATCAAAAGGATTATTCAGGAAGCCAGGGATAAAGGCAGATTGATAGACGCGACTTATGGACGCCGTACCAGGGCAGTTGTCATTACCGATAGCGACCATGTGGTGCTTTCCGCCGTTCAGCCTGAAACTGTCGCCCATCGCTTAAACGCCAGGGAAGTCATTGCCGGGGATGACCCCGCCTTATAGGAGATCACGAATGAAGAAAACGGCGCGGGGTTTCCTCTTTATTGTTTCGGGTCCTTCCGGCGTGGGCAAGGGGACTATTCGGCAGGAACTCTTGGGAAGGTATGGGGACCTTGACTATTCCGTATCGGCGACAACCCGGAAACCGCGTCCCGGCGAAGTGCACGGAAAGGACTATTTCTTTGTTTCCCAGGAAGAGTTTCAGGAATTATTGAGAAATGACGCTTTGTTGGAATGGGCTAAGGTTTATGACCACTTTTATGGGACTCCCGAGCAATATGTGGAGAGCCTCCTGACCGCGGGGAAAGATTGTATCTTAGAGATAGACGTCCAGGGAGCGTTGCAGGTTAAAAGAAAAAAACCGGAGAGTATTCTAATATTTATCGCTCCGCCCTCCAAAGAGGAACTCATCCGCAGGATTACCTATCGTGGCACGGAAAGCCGGGATGAAATTGAAAAACGGATGCAAAAAGTCGAGGGCGAAACGCAGCATCTTCATGAATATAACTACCGGGTTGTCAACGAAGACCTGGAAAAAGCCGTAGAAAGTATCCGGGCGATCATCATCGCCGAAAGGTGCCGCGTGAATCAGTCCAAATAACTATGGGGAGGAAACGAACGATGAAACAGCCCTCAATCGACCTCTTAATGAACCAGATGGAGTCAAAATATGCCTTGGTGGTGGCGGCGGCGAAACGGGCCCGGCTGCTGACAGACGGAGCCGGTCCTTTGATTGTCATCGGCGCAAACGAATCGACCAAACCGGTGAGCGTTGCTCTCGATGAAATCGCCGCCGGAAAAATAAAGTCCGAATCAACCCGGGGCGGTATTAAGTAGGGGGAATTAGATGTGTTTGCCGATCGAGTCGTCGTACTGGGTGTTACCGGTGGAATTGCCGCCTATAAAAGCGCTGAGTTAGTCAGAAGTCTGAAAAAAAAGGGCGCTGATGTTTATTGCGTCATGACTCAAGCGGCACAGGAATTTATTACGCCCCTGACTCTGCAAACCCTTTCCCGGAATCCGGTTTTTACAGAGATGTTCGGTAAGCCTGGTTTATGGAATGTGGAACATATTGCCTTGGCGGAAAAAGCTGATTTATTGCTGGTGGCGCCCGCTACAGCGAATTTTATAGGCAAACTGAGTCAGGGCTTGGCTGACGATCTGCTTACAACGACTGTCATGGCCTGTAAAAAGCCTGTGCTGATCGCCCCCGCCATGAATACAAATATGTACACAAATCCCATTGTCCAGGGAAACTTGCGTAAATTAGAATCACTGGGATATCATTTCGCCGCTCCCGGTTCAGGGGAATTGGCCTGTGGGGCGGTGGGCGCGGGCAGATTGGCCGGGCTTAATGAAATCATGGACCGGGCGGAAGGGCTGCTGGCGACTGATAAACCCTTAGCCGGTACGCATGTTTTAGTTACAGCGGGTCCCACCCGGGAAATGTTGGACCCGGTCCGTTATCTCACCAATTACAGCACAGGGAAAATGGGGTATGCCCTGGCGAAAAAGGCCAGTTTATTAGGAGCTCAGGTAACTTTGATCAGCGGGCCTACTCAGTTGCGGCCCTTTCACGGGGTGCGGCTGATTAAAGTGCAAACAGCCGGCCAGATGTATGAGGCCGTTATGGCTCACTATGAACGCAGTCAAGTTATCGTCAAGTCTGCCGCGGTAGCTGATTTCCGTCCTAAAGAAACGCAGCGGGATAAAATAAAAAAGCAGACGGCTGATTTGACGCTAGAATTAGAAAGGACCGCCGATATTTTAGCCGAATTGGGCGCTAAAAAAGGCGGGCGTTTACTGATCGGTTTTGCCGCCGAAACAAGAGATGTTTTGGACTATGCCAAAGAAAAGATCGTCAAAAAAAATCTGGATATGATCGTCGCCAATGACCTTAAACTACCGGGAGCAGGTTTTGCTCATGATACGAATGTCGTGTCTCTGCTATTTCCGGATGGAAGTAGCAAGAAACTTCCGATAATGACCAAAGAGGAGGTAGCGCTTGAGATATGGCAAGAGGTAATCAAATTGTTAAAAAGGAGTGATGTAAAATGAGTAAAAGATTGTTTACCTCGGAATCGGTAACGGAAGGCCACCCTGATAAGGTTGCCGACCAAATCTCTGACGCCGTACTTGATGCAATAATCAAAGATGATCCCAATGCCAGGGTAGCCTGTGAAACGGCTGTTACTACGGGACTTATTCTGGTGATGGGGGAAATTACCACTAATTGTTACGCCGATATTCCCAAGCTCGTCCGTCAAACCATTAATGATATTGGCTATACCAGGGCAAAATTTGGGTTTGACGCGGAAACATGTGCGGTCATGACAGCTATTGACGAACAATCGCCGGATATCGCTATGGGGGTCAATAATGCTCTGGAAGCGAAAACCGGGGAGATGACGGACAGCGAGATCGCAGCCATTGGCGCCGGTGACCAGGGGATGATGTTTGGATATGCTACTAATGAAACGCCGGAATATATGCCCCTGCCTATAACTTTAGCCCACAATATCACCCGCCGTTTGGCCGAAGCCAGGAAAAACGGATCGCTTCCCTATCTCCGTCCCGACGGAAAATCTCAGGTCACGGTAGAATATGAGGATGGGAAGCCGGTGCGGATTGATACTGTGGTGGTATCTACCCAACACAGCCCCAATGTGACTTTGGCCGCCATTCGTGAAGATGTGATCGAACACATCGTACTGCCGGTCGTCCCACGCGATCTCATTGATAAAAAGACCCGCTATCTCATCAATCCCACCGGCAGGTTTGTCATTGGGGGACCGATGGGCGATTCCGGTCTGACAGGCCGAAAAATTATTGTCGATACCTACGGAGGGATGGCCAGACATGGCGGAGGCGCTTTTTCCGGCAAAGACCCCACTAAGGTAGACCGGTCCGCCGCTTATGCCGCAAGACATGTAGCCAAGAATATTATTGCCGCGGGATTAGCCGATAAATGCGAGATCCAGTTGGCCTATGCGATCGGCGTGGCCCATCCCGTCAGCATTATGATTGATACTTTCGGCACCCATAAAGTAGCGGAAGAGCGGATCGTCGAAGCTGTCGAGCAATTTTTTGATTTGCGGCCCGCCGGAATCATCAAAGAATTAAATCTTCGCAGGCCGATTTACCGGCAAACAGCCTCCTACGGGCATTTTGGCCGCCTGGATTTGGACTTGCCCTGGGAACGGCTGGACAAGGTTGATGCTTTGAAACAATATTGCAGATAATTTAAAATATACATACAAATAACAAGAGGATGGTTGCGTTGGCAGACCATCCTCTTTTAGGCGTCGCGAAGATAAGGCTATAGGAATTGAAGTAACTTTAGGAATTGACGTATATGATTAAATCATTGATATTTTCCTTTTCGGTAAAATTTACAGGCCTATCGTATGCGGCCAGCATACCGCTTTCATCGGGCGTCAATTCTTTTTTCTTTTTTAACTGCATTTTCATTAAGGTCATAAGAATTTTATCAACAGCTTTTAATTTATTATAATCAAAGCCGCCTCTCAGATAAAAGAACTGGATTTGTTTCTGCTGACCGGCGGTAAAGTTTTTATTTTTGATTTCAGTTATTATCTCTTCTCTTGCAGGCGATGCGCCGGTAGCAAAAACGATCACCTTTTTACCCTGAAGCTTGCCGATGTTTTTGGTGATGTATTTTAGTCCGCTGATACCCCCGGCATGCAAGCCGCCGCCAAAAATCACCGTATCATAGTCCGTCAATATGCCAGCGGAAACCTTCGGCAGTTCAAAAAGATCGGCTGACAATTCTTCCGAGATCCATTCCGCATATTTCTTTGTAAAACCTGTCTTCGATTTATAAATGACTGCGGTCCTCATTTTTACCCACTCCTTATACTTAAATAAATACTATTATACCGCTATACCGCCTATCTTTATATTTTCCTATTAAAACAGAGCCAGGTAAACAGATGTTCGATCTATGTTTTCATATGGATATTAGATATCAATTGTTTAATTATATATCCCACCGTTCCACCCACGGTGTTTAGTATTATGTCATCAATATCAAAAACACCTACACCGTATACGATTTGCATTAGCTCAATAAAAAAGCTTAGCAACACCGTTAAAACTATAATCCTCCACATATTATTTAGCTTTTTGGTGATATACGGAAGTAAAAGGCCAAAAGGGATAAATGCAATTACATTTCCAAATAGATTAAAAAACCAAACGTTCATGTTAAGTCGATTAAAGCTTATCATATAGTGAAAGATGGTTTTAAATGGGACAAGATTAAACTCAATTATGGCTTGTTGAAATCGCTGATACGAACCATAGGCATAAAAGAAAGTCTGCCAAAATAAAACAGCCAGATAAATAATCAGGAAAATGACCGATATTGTATGAAGGCTTTTAGATAGACGGGAACGATTTGATTTTTCTCTTGTTTGTTGATTCATTTTATCCTCAGTAATATTGAATTAATCCATTAACAATGGTGTATAATCGCCCTGCGTTTCCGACGGTCCCGAGCCGGGTTATGCCTGGCATAGACCCGGAGATGTTATTATCTAAAGCAAGAGAATAATTCGCAATCATAAAATCCGGAAGAAGAAAGACAAACATCATTATAAAGGTTAATAACATAGTACAAAATGAGCATACAAAAGAGGATCCAATTGATAAACCGTTAAGTTTCTCTCGTTCAATCATTATAATCTCTTCAAGTATCTCATTTTCTTTTTTGAGTGCATATAACTTCATTAATGTGTGCGTCCAAAATTGCAAAAATTCATCATTAATTTTTTGATTCGGCATAACCCCGCAATTTCCTCCAATCTCCCAAAACTTTCCCAGTTAATGTTGCAGTGTTACTGTGCTATTTGTTTTAGGATACTTCATACATTGGACAAGGTGCTGCCGCAAGCGGTGAATATCTGGGGCCAGCCAAATAGCCTTAGGCTGTTCTGACCTCAAATTCGGAACCCGGCGGCAGCACCTTGTCCATACATCCAGGGGGTCCTAAAATAAATCCCCAGTTAACATACTTGGCATTATGATATAATATTTTAATAGGAATATTTAGTTAGGAGATACAATGTTTGCTGATATCCTCATTTTGCACCCGGAAAGCAACTACGACCAGATCCTCACATATGCCCTGGGGGCTTTTCGCGCCCAGGCCCAGGCTGGGGTTATGGTCCGCGCGCCGGTCAGGCAAAGCCTGGAAAAAGGATTGATCCTGAAAATAGTACAGGATCAGCCTGATTTAAAAAATATCCGGCCCATTTCCGGCCTGATAGATTCCGCGCCGCTGCTTACGGAAAAAGCGCTGGCCTTGGCTGAATGGATGAGTGGATATTATGCCTGTTCCTTAAACAAGGCCGTCCAGATGTTTTTCCCGCCGCCCGTAAGGTTAAAAGAGGAAGCGGTCTTATTTTATAATCCGGAATACCTGCTGGGAAACCGGCTTTTTAGCGAAAAAGAAGAGCAAATCCTTGACTATATTAAAAATCAGCCGTCGCAGCCGGTCCCTTGGAAAAAAGTGATCCGGCACTTCGGCAAGGCTATCAAGCCGGCCTTGGCATGGCTGGTTTCACAGGGATACCTGCGGCGGGAAGAGAGATTTTCCAGTGTAGTGAAAGAAAAAAAACAGGCCCGGTATATGCTGCAAGAAGGAGCGCCCGACTGGCAGGAGGTGAGCCGGAAAGCTCCCCGGCAAGGCGCCATCCTGCGTTATTTAAACGGCAAAGCGGCCACGTCCGCGGAGTTGAAAAAGGAAAACCTTTATGCCCCGGCCGCTTTAAAGGCTTTACAAGAAAAAAAATGGGTCGCGGTTTCTCAAGAAGACGTATTACGCAGTCCCTATACTAAAAGATTGGCTATACAAAGGCCCGGCAGCTTGAATCCCGAGCAGCGCAGAGCTTTGGCGGCGATTGTAAACAGCGTCCGCAAACGGGAAAACAAAAAATGGCTGCTCTTCGGAGTGACTGGGAGCGGAAAGACCGAAGTCTACCTGCAAGCGATCCAGGCAACCCTCCGGCAGAACAGGCAAGCCCTGTATTTAGTTCCCGAAATTGCTTTAACTCCACAAGTCATCGGACTATTATACCATTTGTTCGGAAAAGGAGTAGCCCTTTTACACAGCGCCCTGACCCCGGGCGAAAGATATGATGAGTGGATGCGTATCAGGAGGGGGGAGGCGAGGGTGGTTTTAGGACCGCGTTCCGCCCTGTTTGCGCCGTTTCGGGAGCTGGGTGTCATTATCATTGATGAAGAACATGAAAACACCTATAAGCAAAGTGAACCCGACCCCCGCTATGATGCCCGGCGTGTGGCGGAAAAAATGGGGGAGCTTTACCAGGCCCCTGTCGTAGCAGGCTCTGCCACGCCCTCGCTGCAAACCTATTCTTTGGCCTTACGGGGCGGGTATAACCTATTGTCCTTGCCCCGGCGTGTGGCGGCCCGTCCGCAGCCGGCCGTCAGCGTCATTGACATGCGTAAAGAGATCCGGGACGGCAATAAAAGCATTTTCAGCCGCACGATGCAGGAGGCGCTGGAAAAAACGTTACGGGCGGGCGATCAGGCGATTTTGTTTTTAAACCGGCGGGGATACCATACCTTTGTGATGTGCCGGGAATGCGGGACCTCTCTGGTCTGCCCCCAATGTTCGATCGCTCTGACCTATCACCAGGACCGGGGGACTCTGGTTTGCCATTATTGCCGCTATCACCGCACAGTTCCTCAGAATTGTCCGGCTTGCGGCAGCCGTTTTATCCGCTATTTTGGCACAGGTACAGAAAGAGTGGCCCAGGAACTGGAAAGACGGTTTCCCGGGATTCCCTATCTCCGCATGGATGCCGATACCACAACCCGTAAGGGAAGCCATACCTCGATCCTTAAAGAATTTCAGGACCAGAAAGCCAAAGTATTGATTGGGACACAAATGATCGCCAAAGGACTGGATTTTCCGAGGGTCACTCTGGTAGGGATTATCAGTGCCGATACTCTTTTAAATATGCCGGATTACCAAGCCGGGGAAAGGTCTTTTCAACTCCTGACCCAGGTGGCGGGGAGGGCTGGAAGAGGGGAACATCCCGGACAGGTGTTGATCCAGACTTACAACCCCGAGCATTACTTATTTCCCGCTATTATCGGGCATAGTTATCATGATTTCTTTATGAAAGAAATAGCTAACCGGGAGGCTTTGGAATATCCGCCGGAAACATTTTTGGCCCGGGTGGTCGTAAGCGGCGCCGGGGAGAAAAATGTCCGGGAAAGGGTGGATTATTTAGCGGAATTGCTTACAATAGAAATAGATAAAAATTTGCGGGATATTGTTATATTAGGCCCTAGTCCCGCCCCGTTCGCTTATTTAAAAGGACGGTTCCGCCATCATTTGATTTTGAAGAGCAGACGGCTGGATCACCTGCAGACATTGGCCCGCTTCCTGCGGGAAGAGCTTAAAGCACTGCCGCCTGAGCCCCGCGTTATTATTGATATTGAACCCCAGAATTTAATATAGGGAGAGAAAATTATGTCCGTTTATCAAATCGTAAAAAATGGTGATGCTATTCTTAGAGAAAAGGCCAAGGAAATTACGGTCATAACCGGTAACGTTATCAAGCTTCTTGATAACCTGCGGGATACGTTGGCCGACGCAGACAACGGAGTCGGGCTGGCCGCCCCTCAAATCGGTATTTCTAAGCAGGTTATCGTGATAGATACCGGGGAGGAATACCTGGAATTGATCAACCCGGTCATTATAAGCGGCGAGGGTTCGGAGGTCGATACGGAAGGATGCCTTAGCGTCCCGGGATTAATAGGGGATGTCGCCCGCTACAAAAAGGTCCAGGTGAACGGCTTAGACAGGGAAGGCCAGCCTGTCAGCTATACCAGGGAAGGGTTCCTGGCAAGAGTTCTGCAGCATGAGATTGATCATTTGGAGGGAACTCTTTTTATAGATAAGGCCGAAAACCTGCGGCCTATAAAGTAGGTGCGATAATGAGAATCGTCTTCATGGGCACCCCCGAATTTGCCGTTCCCTCACTCTTAGCTTTGCATCAGGCCGGACATGATCTTCCCTTAGTCGTGACCCAGCCTGACCGCCCCAAAGGGCGGGGGCGGAAATTAGCTTGCCCCCCTGTCAAGGAAGCAGCCCTGCGGTTGGGGCTGCCAGTGGCCCAGCCTGTAAAAGTGAAAGAAGCCGCTTTTAACGCACAGTTACAGGAGATAAGACCGGATCTTATCATAGTGGTGGCGTTTGGTCAGATTTTACCCGAGAGTATCCTGGCCCTTCCCCCTTTTGGCTGTATCAATGTCCACGCTTCATTGCTTCCGGCTTACCGCGGCGCTGCGCCCTTGCATTGGGTCATCCTAAACGGGGAAAAAGAAACAGGTATTACGACGATGTTGATGGATAAGGGACTGGATACGGGGGCAATGCTCCTTACGGAAAAAATCGGGATCGGTCCCGAGATGACTTATGGTGCGCTCCACGATCTGGCGGCCCAAAAAGGGTCTGCGCTTCTCCTGGAAACAGTGGATAAATGGCCGAAAGGCCTGATAAAACCGGTCCCCCAAAATAGCGGCCAGGCCAGTTATGCTCCGCCTTTGAAAAAAGAGCATGAATGGATATCCTGGAACGCGGACGCCCTGACGATCTATAACCAGATCCGGGGCTTAGCCCCTTGGCCGGGCGCTATGACCTGTTATAAGGGCAGGCCCTTAAAAATAAGAAAGGCCCAAATCTTTCCGACAAACCGGCAGGAAGCGTCCGCAGGCAGTGTTACAGCGATCCTCAGGGGGAAGGGATTCGTGGTTCAGGCGGGGCAAGGCAGTCTATTAGTGCAAAGTGTTCAGCCTGAGGGCAAAAATACAATGCCGTCTGATAGTTTTATCAACGGCTATCGACTTGAGGTGGGCTATGCTTTCACCACGGCTTAACGTCACAGAGCGGACCCGCAAACGGCTTTTTATCGGACTCTTGTCCTTTAGCCTGCTGATCTTGATATTAGCGCTGCTGGCTTCAATTTGGCTGCTTAGGCAAAAGAGCTTATTGCTCAATAGAATAATCTTAATCATATTGATATCCTGTGTAACGGCTGCTTTTTTCACGCTGTCGGCGGGGTTATTGGCTTTGATTTGGAGCCTTTGGCGGTCTAAAACCTATCCTTCTCTGCAAAACATCATGGCGGCGGCTACCAAGTTTCTTTTCCCATTCGCTCTTCATCTTGGCAAATGGTTAGGGTGGGATGAGGAAAAAATCAAGAATTCATATATCCAGGTTTCCAACCAATTGGTTAAAGCCAAGACGAAGACATATCCTGTTAAAAAAGTGCTGCTTCTGGCGCCCCATTGCTTGCAATGGAGCGGTTGCAGCCATAAGATCACGATGGATGTCAGGAATTGCCAGGGATGCGGAAAATGTCCCGTTATCAAGCTGCGGGAACTGGCCGGGCGCTATGACGCCGATTTGGCGATCGCCACCGGGGGCACTTTTGCCCGTAAATTCATTAAGGATAAACGGCCTGACGCAGTCGTGGCCATCGCCTGTGAACGGGATCTTACGAGCGGCATCCAGGATATTGTCAGAATCCCGGTGATGGGCGTTGTGAATGAACGGCCCCACGGGCCGTGCGCCAATACCAGCGTAGATTTAGAGAAGGTGGAGGAAGCCATCAAGTATTTTATCAACGGAGGATGATTTAATGTTTTATTCCGTTTTTGACCCAACGATGATTATCGTGATCCCGGGACTTCTAGCGGCGATTTATGCTCAATTGAAAGTCCAATCGACTTTCGCCCGCTTTTCTGCGGTCAACGCCGCCCGGGGACTTACCGGAGCCGAAGCGGCCCGGGATATTTTGCATAGGCAGGGTTTGGATCATGTCCAGGTAGAGATGATCGAAGGCCGTCTTAGTGACAATTATGACCCGCGGGACAAAGTGCTTCATCTGTCGCCGGAGGTCTACCGGGGAACTTCTCTAGCCTCCCTGGGAGTCGCCGCACATGAAACGGGGCACGCCATTCAGCATGCTGCAGGGTATTTGCCGTTAAACATCCGGCATAGTCTTGTCCCGATAGCCAGCGTCAGTTCCACAGCGGCTTTTCCGTTGTTCTTAATTGGTTTATTGCTGACCAATCCGGTCTTGATGAAAACCGGGATTTACTTATTTTCAGCAGTCCTTCTTTTTCAGATCGTTACGCTGCCGGTGGAATTTAACGCTTCCAGGCGGGCTCTGGTCCTTTTGGAAGGGAATGGGTATATCACAAACAGGGAAGAAGTGGATGGCGTCCGAAGCGTTCTTAGCGCAGCGGCCCTGACCTATGTAGCCGCCGCCCTGGTCAGTTTGCTGAACCTGTTAAGGCTTTTGCTCATATCAGGCCTTTTGGGCCGCAGGGACGATTAAATGCAGGCGAGAGAAGCGGCTTACCGGATTCTTACCGATATCGAAAACGGTGCGTACGCCAACATCATTCTTGACGGATTCTTGCGCAAACATGAACTGTCCCCGGCAGACCGGGCTTTGACGACAGAGATTGTTTATGGCGCGGTAAAATATCAGTTGAAATTAGACTATTTGATTAAGCAACTGGTCAAAAAAGCGGGCCAACTTGAAACAGGACCCCGCCTTTTGTTGCGCCTGTCGTTTTACCAACTCCTTTTTTTAGACCGGATACCCTCTTCAGCCGTTACGAATGAAAGCGTGAAGCTGGCTAAAAAATTTTTCCATTCCGGGATCGCCGCCTTGGTCAATGGGGTATTGCGCAATTATCTGCGGGACCCCCGCAAAGTAGCTTGGCCGGATCCTGTTCAAAATCCGGCGGGTTATCTGGAAGCGGAGTACTCCCATCCGCGCTGGATGATTGAACGTTGGCTGGTGCGTTATGGTTTTGCCGACACTGAAAAATTATGCCGGTTTAATAATGAACCGGCCCCTCTTTGGATCAGGACCAACATGCTGCGGTGTACGCCCCTGGAGCTGATGGAGCGGCTGGCTCGGGAAGGATGCGTCGTGCGGCAAAACAGCAAGGCGGCTGAAGGACTTCTCTTATTGAAGGCGCCTGCCGTTTACAAGTTGCCGTCCTTTCAAGAGGGCTTATTTACAGTGCAGGATGAAAGCTCCATGTTGGTAGCGCACGCCTTGAACCCCTTGCCGGGGGATACCGTATTGGATGTCTGCGCCGCGCCGGGCGGTAAAACGACCCATTTGGCGGAGTTGATGAAAAACCAGGGAGCCATTACGGCTTGTGATATCCACGAGCACCGCCTCCGGCTCATCGAAGAAAATGCCGACCGGTTAGGGATCAAAATCATCCAAACCGTTTTGCAGGATGCTGTAAAACTGGGAGAGAGCGCCGGAGGGAAACAGTATAAGCTGATCCTGGTAGACGCGCCCTGTTCCGGGCTGGGTGTGCTGCGGCGGCGGGCCGACGCCCGCTGGCATAAAAGTAGGGACGACATCAAAAACTTAGCCCGGCTGCAACAGGAAATTGTCGAGAGCGCTTTACAATTACTGGCCTCCGGCGGACGCCTGGTTTATAGCACTTGTACTCTTGAGCCGGAAGAGAATCAGGATGTGATCACCGCCACGTTGGCCAGACATCCCGAACTGCGCTTGATTCCCGATCTGCCCGGCGCGGAGGGCGGGATGAGGCAGTTTCTTCCCTTTCGCGATCACCAGGAAGGGTTCTTTATCGCAGGTTTAAAAAAAGCCTGAACAAGTTGATAATATAATGTTGCCTTGCTGCCAAGGAGTGAAGGAAAAGGGGTTGAACGGATTCTTTGAAACCGGAAATCAGAGGGCTATTGCCCCAGGAAATCGGCAAAGTCCTGGAAACGGCAGGAGAAAAAGGCTATCGGGGACGTCAGGTTTTTCAATGGGTGCAGGATAAAGCCGCCCAAAGCTGGCGGGAAATGAGAAACCTTAGTATGGAAACAAAAACGGTCCTGGATGAAAGATTTTTACTTCAGCCTGCCCGGTTAGTACGGGAGAGGCTTTCCCGGGATGGAACGCGAAAATACCTTTGGCTGATGCAGGATCGCCAGGCGGCGGAAAGCGTCCTGCTCTATCATTTTGGAGATGCGACTAAAGACCGGCATACCATCTGCCTTTCGACACAAGTGGGATGCCCGATGGGCTGTGTGTTTTGCGCCACGGGCAAACAGGGGTTTGCCCGTAATCTCAGCGCCGCTGAAATTACCGGACAGGTCTTAGATATTACCGCAATAAGGCGTAAAGACGAGCCGGGGTTTAAAATCAATAATCTTGTCTTTATGGGGATGGGAGAACCCCTGTTGAATTTGCCTGCCGTTGTAAAAAGCATTAAAATATTGAATCATAAAGAAGGACAAAACATCGGGATCAGACGCGTCACTGTTTCCACCTGCGGGCTGGTCCCTCAAATCGAACTCCTGGCCGCCGAAGGGCTGGATATTGTCCTGGCCGTTTCTTTACACGCTCCTAATGACGAACTGCGCAATCAGATTATGCCGGTGAATAAGCAATACCCGTTAGAGGTTTTACTGGAGGCTTGCCGTGGCTATATAGCCAAAACGGGACGGCGGATCACTTTTGAATATGCGCTTATTAAAAACTTTAATGACACCAAAACGGAAGCCCGTCAGTTAGCGCAACTCCTGCGGGGAATGTCGGCCAATGTGAATATCATCCCCGTCAACAGCGTCAATGATGAAAGATATTCCAAGCCCCCAATGCAGGAAGTTTATAAATTCTTGGAGGTATTAAAAGCAGCAGGGGTCCAGGCGGTGGTCCGGGAAGAAAAAGGAAGCGATATTGAAGCCGCTTGCGGGCAATTAGCAGGTAAAGTGAGGTGAAGGAGTCGTGCAAGTCAGCGCTTTATCAGATGTGGGACGGATCAGAAAAGAAAATGAGGATCGTTATCTCATTTCCGCAGCCAAAGGTCTTTTTGCCGTAGCGGACGGGATGGGCGGACATGCCGGTGGACAGATCGCCAGCAGTATAGCTGTGCGGACTTTGGAAGAGGAAATACCGGCGCGGCCTTTTGACGCTGATCCTGCTGAATTGTTGGAAAACGCCTTGTTAAAGGCCAACCAACTGATCTTGGAACGGGGAAAAGAAGAAGAATATTATGGGATGGGGACTACGGTGACTACAGCCTTTATCATAGATAAGACGCTGCATATTGCCCATATTGGCGATTCCAGGGCCTATCTCCTGCGCCGGAAGGATTTATCGCTTTTGACTCAGGACCACTCGTTGGTGAATGAACTGTTTCAGCAAGGCAGTCTTACCGCGCAAGAAGCTCTCAACCATCCTCAGAGGAATATCCTGACCCGCGCCTTAGGGACGCAAAGTGCGCCGCAGCTTGATGTCTTTTCCTGCCCGCTTTTGCCGGGGGATTTCTTGCTGCTTTGCACCGACGGTCTGTACAATATGATCACCGACGTGGAAATACAACAAGAGTTGCTCACCACAGGAACGCTTGACGACAAAGTCGGGGTTATGGTCCGATTGGCGCTGGAACGCGGCGGAAACGACAACGTTACAGTTCTCTTGATCCAGGTTTAATGATCCAAGCTTACAGGATAAAAGCTTACAGGATGAAAGGGGTGAAGTGGTGATCGGTCGGCTATTGGGAAACCGTTATGAAATTCAAGAGAAAATCGGCGGCGGCGGGATGTCCCTGGTCTATAGGGCGCAGGACATTTACCTGAACCGTATTGTGGCTATTAAAGTTTTGCGCGAACAATTTGATTCGGACGAAGAATTCATTGTTCGTTTCCGCCGGGAAGCTCAGGCTGTCGCCAGTTTATCCCATGAGAATATTGTCAGTATTTATGATGTCGGGCAGGAAAAGGAAATCTACTACCTGGTTATGGAAATGGTAGAAGGCAGGAATCTGAAAGAGATCATCAAACGCAGGGCGCCGTTATCTGTCCGGGAGATTGTGGATCTGACGAAGCAAATCTGTGCGGCCCTGGAACATGCTCATGAGCACCAGATCATCCATCGCGATATCAAACCCCATAATATCATTATCACCGATACAGGTAAGGCTAAAGTGACCGACTTCGGTATTGCCAGAGCCGTTTCGACAGCTACAGTGACCCATACGGGAAGCATTATGGGCTCCGTGCATTATTTTTCACCGGAACAGGCCAAGGGAGAAATAGCCAATGAAAAATCAGATATTTATTCCTTAGGCGTCGTTCTCTATGAAATGGCTACCGGATGTTTGCCCTTTGAAGGGGATTCGCCGATCGGCGTAGCCTTGAAAAAGATCAATGCCGATCCTATCGCTCCTAAGAGTATCAACCCCCAGCTACCGGAGGCTTTTGAAAAGGTGATCTTACGGGCTATGGACAGGAATCCGGCCCTGCGCTATGACTCGGTCCGGCAATTACAGGAGGATTTGGTTTCGGCCTATCTTTATAACCGCCTGGAGCATGGAGCTTATGATTCGACAAAAACTACTGAGGATACCCTTACAATTCCGCTGATTTCCAGAAGAAAAACTAAATTAAGCGACTTGACCGCTCCCCTTAAAGCATGGACCTGGGTAATAGCCGCTTTGATCCTGATAGGTTTTTTGATTGGGATGTATTTATCCTCGACCGTTATTGCCAGAGGAGAAGTTGCGGTTCCCAATCTGGTAGGTGCCAACTTGGCCGACGCTGAAAATGCTTTGATCCGCAACGGCTTAATTCCCGGCGAGGTAAAAAACGACCATCATCCCAGTGTGGCAAAGGGCCTGATCGTATCCCAGGCCCCCCAAGCCAACGAGGTTGTGAAAAAGAAGAGCAAGATCGACATGGTGGTCAGCGAAGGGCCTTCCCTGGTCACAGTGCCGGATGTTATCAATAACTCTTTGATTGCGGCGGAAGTTGCCCTTACCAAAGAAGGGCTTGTGCTCAAGGATATCAGCAGGGTCTATAACAGCCAGATTCCGTCCGGAGAAGTTATTTACCAGGAGCCGACTGCAGGGCAGGAAGTGATGCAGGGAACGGCTATAAATCTCGTCGTCAGCCGGGGAGAAGAACCGGTTTGGGTGAAAATGCCGCAGTTAACAGGGATGACCGTAGACCAAGCCAAAACGATCATCGTAAACTATCAACTTACGGTAGGGTACATTCAGGGGGAAAAAAGCGATAAATATGCCAAAGGAATGGTTATACGCCAGGACCCTGGCGCTGATGGCGAAACCCTGCAGTATTCGGCGGTAAACTTAGTGGTCAGCGAAGGGCCGGGCCCTGTTCATGAACATGCCGATGTAGGTTTGACCATGCAGACTAATGGAACCTTGCAAATCATCGTACAGGATTCCCGGGGCAGAAACGTCGCTTATGAAAACTACCATGCGGCGGGAGAAAAGGTAACGCGGAGCGTCCAGTATATGAAGCCCGGCGTGATTGAGGTTTATGTGAACAACAATTTGATCCAAAAGAAGGATGTGGAATAGGGGGTAGTTTGTGAATTCAGAAGGGGTTATTATTAAAGGATATAACGGCTTTTATTATGTATGGGACGGGAACAAGGAATGGGAGTGTTCTCTGCGTGGAAAATTCAGAAAGAAAAATCAAACGTTTCTCCCGGGGGACCGGGTCCGGTTCACCATACTTGATGAACAAGGAAATAAGGCTGTTATTGAGAGTGTAATGACACGCCAAACAGAAATGACCAGACCCTCTATAGCCAATATCCAGCAAGTCGTCATAGTAATTGCTGTTACGAACCCGCAGCCTGATTTATGGCTTCTGGACAGACTTTTGATCATGTCTCAGTTTCAGGGGTTAACTCCGATAATCTGTTTTAACAAGGCGGATCTTCTCCCGGATGATGAGGTTAAAAGGCTGGAAGCGGCGTACACCGCCACAGGGATCCCGGTATTTATTACCAGCGGCAAGCAGGGCGGAGGATTAGCGGGACTCAAGGGGATACTGAAGGACAAAATTTCTGTGCTGGCCGGGCCTTCAGGCGTGGGGAAATCCAGCCTGCTGAATGCCATCGAAAAGGAATTATGTTTAAAAACCGGAGAAATAAGTGAAAAATTAGCACGGGGCAAACACACCACCCGCCATGTGGAACTCATCCGATTGGCGGATGGGGGTTTTTTAGCCGATACTCCAGGTTTTAGCCAGATATTTTTACCGAAGGAACTCAAAAGGGAGGACCTTATCGGCTTTTACCCGGAAATGGAGGGATACCGGCCATTATGCAAATTTAATACCTGCCTGCACAGGGACGAACCTTTTTGCGCGGTGCGGGAGGCTCTGGGAAAAGGGCTGATTGATGAGGGAAGATATGAAAGATACCGCGTTTTACTGGAAGAGGTAATTAGGGAAGAGAGGAGATTCTAAAATGGTTTTATTAGCTCCGTCAATCCTGGCGGCTGATTTCAGCCGTTTAGGGGAAGCTGTCCATTATGTTGAAAAAGCGGGCGCTCATTGGCTGCACATTGATGTGATGGACGGGCATTTTGTGCCTAATATCAGTATCGGACCCGCGGTGGTCAAAGCCCTGCGGCCTAAAAGCCAGCTATTGTTTGACGTTCATTTGATGATTGAAAACCCCGAACGTTATCTTAAAGAGTTTCGGGCTGCCGGAGCGGACTTGATTACCGTACACTGCGAGGTCTGCCCGCATTTACACCGGATAATTCAAACCATTAAAGAAACAGGGGCCAGAGCAGGGGTGGCCCTCAACCCGCATACACCGTTGAACGGGATAGAGTATATTTTGGAAGACCTTGATCTGGTGCTTTTAATGAGTGTGAATCCCGGCTTTGGCGGACAGCATTTTATCCCTAATGTGCTGCCCAAAATCGCTTTATTAAAAGAATGGTCGAAGGAACGGAATCAGAATCTCTATATTCAGGTAGACGGGGGGATTAATCAGGACACCGCCCCTTTGGTGGTAGAAGCGGGAGCTAACGTGCTGGTAGCCGGTTCCGCGGTCTTTAATACTTCTAATCCGGCTCAGGCCGTAGCCCAACTGATGGAATCCTGCCAAAGCTGATAAGTGGAGGAAGTATGAAAGGAAAGTGCTGTATAATTATAGCCGGGGGCACGTTAGGCGACCCGGCTTATCATAAGAAGATCCTGGCGGCGGGCGATTATGTGATCTGTGCCGACGGAGGGGCCCGGTATGCCGAAAAGCTGGGTGTGCGGCCCGATCTGTTAGTGGGGGATTTTGATACTCTTTCCTCCGCAGAATTGCGTAGCTGGCGGCAAAAAGGCGTAAAGATCCTCCAATTTTCCAAAGTAAAGGATTACACCGATACCCAACTGGCCTTGCGAAAAGCGCTGGAGATGGGCTTTTCTAAAATCAGGGTGATAGCGGCTTTGGGCGGCCGCCTGGATCATACCTGGGTCAACGTGATGCTGCTGGCTTTACCTGAAGTCCAAGACGCGGATGTGAGGATCCTGGACGAAAACCAGGAGATTTTGGCGCTTACCGGCTCTGTCCGATTGGAGGGCGAAATAGGAGAAGTAATTTCCTTGATACCGCTGACGCAGCAGGTGAGAGGTATTCAAACGACAGGGCTGCAGTATCAGGTCCCTCAAGGGATCTTGTCTTTGGGTATGTCTATGGGGATCAGCAATGTTTTCGCGGCCCCGGTGGCGGAAATCAAGCTGGAAGAGGGACGCCTTTTAGTAATCAGGAATCTAAAACACGGCTGATTAGCTAACCAGAATATATTCTTTTAGGAGGGCAGGGCTTGTCGGATATTGTTTTGCGTACAACAACCAAAGACGGGCTGATCCGGGCTGCGGCAGCCGTCACAACTGAACTGGTGAAGGAAGCCCAAACGCGGCATCAACTGGCGCCGACGGCTACAGCGGCATTAGGCAGGGCTTTGACAGCCAATATATTTTTATCTCTTAATCTTAAAGGCGAAGACACTGTAACCGTCCGCTATATGGGTAACGGGCCTTTGGGCGCCATGATCACGCAAGCGGATGCGGAACATAACGTCCGCGGTTATGTACAGGAGCCGGAGTGTCATTTGCCCTCTACACCGCAAGGAAAGCTGGACGTGGGAAAAGCGGTGGGACGGGAAGGATATATTTATGTCACAAAAAACATGGGCTTGATCGAGCCTTATACCGGGTGCTGTCCTTTGGCAAGCGGGGAGATCGGGGACGATGTGGCGGCCTACCTCCATCAGTCCGAACAGACTCCCGCAGTGGTAGCGGTCGGGGTTTTAGTCGATGTGGACGGAAGCTGCCTCGCGGCAGGCGGATTCTTTATCCAAGCGCTGCCGGGAGCTCCTGAGGATGTGCTTTTGCGCTTAGAGAAAAACGTTCGGCGGATTTCTTCCGTGACCCGGTTGATCGCTTCCGGTTATCAAGTTGAAGACCTTCTCCAAAAGGTTTTTGGGGATATCCCCTTGGAACCACCGGCTGCGGAAGACTGTAAATTTTCTTGCCGCTGCAGCCGGGAACGGCTGGAGAAGATTTTGCTCAGTATGGGTAAGGACGAACTTGAAGATATGATCGCTAAAGAAAAAGGCGCCCAATTGCGCTGTCATTTTTGTAATGAGGTCTATTTTTTCACGACAGAAGAACTGCAAAATTTAGCTGGAGAGATAAAACAGTACGAACCGCAAGGCGGTGATAATGATGAGTAAAAAGAAAACGTTGGAGCGTATTGTTTCCGCTTATCTTGACTTGGCCGAGGACAGAGCGCACCGCCATATTCCGATGACCATGGAAGATTGGGCCAAAAGACTCAATATCTTCCTAAAAGCTGATGACCGAGAGATATTGACGGACGCAGGGAAAATATCCGCCCAAATTGCTAAAGAACACGCTGAAAGCGAATTTGAAAAATAAGGAATGAGTCCGGTTGAATACCGAACTCATTCCAAACACTAAATCTATTTTACACGAATTTATTTTTACACTAAGTGGATTAAGTAATATAAGTTAAATTTAAATATTGATATTAAACGTCTTTTTTGATTTTGCCGGTACGTAAGCAACGAGTACATACTTTTAATTTTGTAGGAGTGCCGTTCACAATGGTTCTGAACGGTTGCAAATTTGGTGACCAAACCTTTTTGGTTCGGATATGAGAGTGACTGACTTGCATACCCACAGTTTTACCCTTGCCGCATATATCACACTTATTAGACAATGAATCCACCTCCTTTGCCATTACTGAAATATTTTATCAGAAATAAGTTTTTATTGCAACCATTATTCGCTTGCGTTATTCTTATCAAAGTAGGAACAAAAAGGAGACTATTACTGTTTATGAAACAAAATATTTTACAAATACTGATTGATCACCAGGGTTGTTTTGTTTCGGGGGAAGAAATCAGTAAAACGCTTTCCGTTAGCCGGACGGCTATCTGGAAGCATATTAATTCACTTAAAGGAGAAGGATATGATATAAAAGCGCTTCCCCGGAACGGGTATTGCCTGAAAATCAGGCCGGATATTTTGAGCCTGGAGGAAATCAATATTGGTCTGCAGACTTCAGTGCTTGGTAAAACGTTGCATGTATTTGATGAGGTTTCCTCGACCAATGACCTTCTGAAAAAAATGGCCGCCGAGGGTGCGGCGGAAGGAACTGTCGTTCTAGCCGAGCACCAGATAAAGGGGCGCGGCAGGATGGGGCGCCCCTGGCTTGCGCCTAAAGGGGGCGGGTTATGGTTCTCGCTGGTCCTTAGGCCCGCTTTAAAGCCTTTTCAAGCGTCCCAGTTGATTTTCGTATCTGCTGTAGGCGTGTGCAGGGCTTTGCGAAAATATACGGGATTACCGGTAGCCGTTAAATGGCCGAACGACTTACTGCTGGACGGGAAAAAAGTTTGTGGTATCTTAACGGAGCTAAGTGCGGAAATAGATTTAATCAATTATATTGTCATAGGAATCGGGATCAATGTGAATCAACAAGTCTGGGAGCTTCCTCCGGAATTGCAGCATATTGCCGGCTCCCTGGCTATGTCCGCCGGACATTCATTTAATCGGGCGGGGCTTCTTAGATCCCTTTTGTTTGAACTGGAACAAGAGTATCATGATTATCTTGCCCGAGGCTTTGACGCTGTTCTTCAGCGTTGGCGGCAGTTAGACTCCACCCTTGGACATGAGGTGATTATCACATCCGGCGGGGAGTCCTTTACAGGAGTCGCCCGGGATATAGATGAGATGGGACGTCTGTTGGTTAAGACGCCGGAAGGGGATTTGCGACAGGTCATGGCGGGGGATGTGTCGCTTCGTAAAAAATAAAGAAGGAGTTTAGATGAGTACTCAAGAATAACTATTATATAAATAATTATTATAAGAATAACTATTACAAGAATAATTGTTTTGGAAGGAGTGTTAAAGGATGCCGATTGTTCAAATCGAAATATTGAAAGGACGTCAACCGGAGCAAAAACGGGCTATGGTCAAAGAAGTTACCGAGGTTATCAGCAGGACGCTGGGTTGTAAAACTGAGGCTGTGCAAATTATTATCAGGGAAATGGAAAAAGAGCATTATGCTACAGGCGGAACTCTTTATAGTGATATCTGATGCTTTGTGAGGTTTAAATTTAAAGGCTAGTGATTCACTAGCCATTTTTATTACTGGCGGTATACGTTTATACATGCGTTCCGGGTCATATGTGTAGAAGCACGTAAGGACATGATATTAAGAGTATTCATGTATAATTAGAAGATAATTACTAAAAACGAACCAAAACAACAAAAATTTGTTTTATTGGTGATTTACAGTAGAAATAAATGATATAAAAAGTTAAAATGATATTTGATAAAATACATAACATAATTATATTAAAAGAGGTGCTGGGGTGATGTACATTTTAGGCTAGGATTTTTAGAATTTACAAATTAGGAAGGAGTGCATAGTGTAAGATGTTTGATAAAGAAAAAATGGAAAAACTTAACAAAGCAAAAGAAGTATGGGATAATGGGAAGGTAGCAAAAACACTTGCCAAGAATAAGGAAAGAAAAGAAAAATTCACTACCAGCTCCAATATCAATGTGGAAAGAGTTTACACACCCCTTGATATCGTCAATGTTGATTATGAAACAGACTTGGGATTACCAGGCCAATACCCCTTTACAAGGGGAGTGCAGCCCACCATGTACCGGGGCCGTTTTTGGACCATGCGTCAGTATGCCGGTTTTGCCACGGCGGAAGAGTCGAATAAACGTTATAAATATCTATTAGATCAGGGACAAACCGGATTATCCGTCGCTTTTGATTTGCCGACTCAGATCGGTTATGATTCCGACGACGCCATTGCCGAGGGGGAAATCGGTAAAGTCGGTGTGGCTATCGACTCATTGGCCGACATGGAAACCCTGTTCGGGGGCATTCCGTTGGATAAAGTAAGTACTTCGATGACGATCAATGCTCCAGCTTCCGTCTTATTGGCAATGTACGTAGCAGTTGGGGAAAAGCAGGGCGTCAGCGCCGATAAATTAAACGGCACGATCCAAAACGACATTCTCAAAGAATACTCGGCGCGCGGCACCTATATATTCCCGCCCGCTCCGTCCATGAGGCTGATTACTAATATTTTTGAATTCTGCGCAAAGAATGTTCCCAATTGGAATACCATCTCCATTTCCGGTTACCATATCCGGGAAGCCGGGTCTTCCGCCGCTCAGGAAGTTGCCTTTACTCTGGCTGACGGCATCGCTTATGTGGAAGCGGCTATTAAGGCGGGGATGGATGTTGATACCTTTGCCGGAAGATTATCCTTCTTCTTTAATTCTCATAACGATCTATTTGAAGAAGTGGCGAAATTCCGGGCAGCCCGTAAATTATGGGCTAAGATCATGAAAGAACGTTTTCAGGCTAAAGAGTCCCGTTCCATGATGCTGCGTTTCCATACCCAAACGGGCGGCTCGACCCTGACTGCGCAGCAGCCTGATAATAATATCGTCCGTGTAGCGGTTCAGACGTTGGCGGCTGTTTTGGGCGGCACCCAGTCGCTTCACACCAATTCCCGGGACGAAGCTTTATGCTTGCCTACAGAAGATGCTGTACGGATCGCTTTAAGAACCCAGCAGATCGTTGCTTACGAATCAGGCGCAGCCGATACGGTTGACCCCTTAGCCGGTTCTTATTATGTTGAAAGCCTCACCTCTAAAATCGAAGAAGAAGCCATAAAATACATTGATAAAATTGACGCCCTGGGCGGCGCTGTAAAAGCCATTGAACAAGGCTATATCCAAAAAGAGATTGCCGACAGTTCATATGCTTACCAGAAAGAAGTTGAGGAAGGCAAACGGATAGTTGTTGGGATGAATAAATTCCAAATCCAAGAAAAACCGCTGGCAAATCTGCTGCGGGTAGATCCTTCCGTCGGCGAAGGCCAAATCAAAAAATTACAGACTATGAAAGCCGCCCGTGATAACGTAGCTGTGAAAAATAAATTGGCGGAACTGAAGAAAGCAGCCGGCACTGATGCGAACCTGATGCCGTTAATTTTGGATGCCGTTCGTGTTTATAGTACTGAAGGAGAAATCTGTAATGTACTGAGAGAAGTATTCGGAGAGTATAGACCCGTTGAGATTCTCTAATTCGGGAAGATAAATTGAATGATGGAGGTTTTGAAGATGACTGAAAAACGGATCAGAGTATTAGTAGCCAAACCGGGATTAGACGGTCATGACCGTGGAGCCAAGGTAATAGCCAGAGCCCTGCGTGATGCCGGAATGGAAGTAATTTATACGGGATTGCGTCAAACGCCGGAACAAATCGTTGCGGCTGCGGTTCAGGAAGATGTGGATGTGGTAGCCATGAGCTTGTTGTCAGGCGCTCATAACCATCTTTTCCCGAAAGTGGTTCAGCTTTTACAGGATAAGGGCGCCGGGGATATTATAGTAGTAGGCGGGGGAGTCATTCCGGATGAAGATATTCCCTTCTTAAAGGAAAACGGTGTGGCGGAAATATTTACACCAGGAACGCCGACCAATGTTGCCATAGAATTTATTCAGAGCCATGTTCACTAAGGGATGGGTATCGGTGAAATGGGTATCAGTCATAAAGGCGGTGTGGTAATGGAACTCGTTGAGCGGGCCCGGCGCGGTGATCGCCGGGCTATTGCTAGATTAATAACATTAACTGAAAACGAAACGCCGGAAGCAGCCGGGATCCTGAAGGAAATATACCCTTTCACGGGGAATGCCCACATTGTAGGGATTACAGGACCGCCCGGTTCTGGAAAGAGTACCCTGACGGATAAGTTGGCGAAGGAGTTACGTAAAAATGGCAAAACCATCGGTATTTTGGCTGTTGACCCTACCAGCCCCTTCACGGGCGGGGCTATCCTGGGGGACAGGGTCAGGATGTCGGATCTGAGTTTAGATGACGGCATTTATATCCGGAGTATGGGCACCCGCGGGAAACTGGGCGGTTTGTCCAAGGCTACGAACTATGCGGTCAAAATTCTGGATGCCTGTTGTTTTGATTATGTGTTCATAGAAACAGTGGGAGTGGGACAATCCGAGGTGGACATTGTCAAAACAGCGGATACCACGATCGTGGTGGCTCTACCGGGGCTCGGCGATGATATTCAGGCCATTAAAGCGGGGATCATGGAAATTGGCGACTTTTTTGTAGTCAACAAAGCTGACAGGGACGGCGCCAATCGCGTTGTTACGGAGCTCCAGGCGATGCTGGATTTAAACCCCCATAAAACTGCCTGGATTCCTCCCATTATGATGACCGTAGCTTCACAAAATGAAGGGATCGCGAAAGTGGTGGAAACCATTGACCAACACTTTAGCTACTTGGACGAATCGGGCGAATTGATGAAAAGACGCCAGCAAAGGATAGAGTTGGAAGTTGAGGATCTGGTTGTACAAAAACTCTTTTCGTATATAAATAAAAAGATGGGTCAGGGTAACCGCTATATTCAGGATATAGAACAGATCATGAGTAAAGAAAAGGATCCTTATACCCTCGTGAATGAACTGGTTAAGGAGTCACTGAAATAACCAGCGCGGCTAAATTGTATATAGTATAAAACTTGAAAAAATTTGCAGGGGGGACTATCATGAAAGTACTAAAAATAGACCATATTGGTATCGCCGTAAATAACCTGGAAGAGTCGCTTAAATTATATACGGACGTTTTAGGTTTAACGAGCACCGGTTTGGAGGTGGTGGAAGAACAGAAGGTTAAAGTAGCTTTTTTGCCTTGCGGGGACAGCGAAATTGAATTATTGGAATCAACTTCACCCGATGGGCCGATCGCAAGATTCATTGAAAAAAATGGAGAAGGCATCCAGCATGTGGCTCTGAAAGTTGATAATATAGAGGACAGCCTAGCCGCTTTAAGAGAAAAAGGAATACGCCTGATTGATGAAAAGCCTCGCTATGGAGCTGGCGGCGCCAGAATTGCGTTCTTGCATCCCAAGGCGACGAAGGGGGTATTGCTGGAACTAACAGAGAGAGAGTAAGAAAAAATCGTAGAAAGAGGGAGTTTCAATGAGTACGAAGGATAAGATTGATGGACTTATGTCCCTGAGTAAAAAAATTGAACTGGGCGGCGGTCAGAAAGCGATCGACAAACAACATAATAACGGAAAACTGACAGCCCGTGAACGCATTGAGAAATTACTGGACCCAGGAACATTTACAGAATTAGACAAGTTTGTCACACACCGCTGCAATAACTTTGATATGGCTGGAAAAGAAGCGCCGGGCGAAGGAGTAGTAACAGGTTACGGCACTATTGACGGACGTTTGGTTTACTTATATGCGCAGGACTTTACCGTTTTAGGCGGTTCTTTAGGCGAAATGCATGCCAGGAAAATCTGCAAGGTCATGGATTTGGCGGTAAAAATGGGGGCTCCCTGCATCGGACTGAACGATTCCGGCGGCGCCAGGATTCAGGAAGCGGTCGACGCTTTGTCCGGTTATGGGCAGATATTCTTCCGCAATACCTTGGCTTCCGGCGTAATTCCGCAAATATCCGTTATCATGGGGCCTTGTGCCGGCGGTGCGGTATATTCTCCGGCCCTGACCGACTATGTATTCATGGTGAAGAATATTTCTCAGATGTTTATTACCGGCCCGCAAGTTATTAAGGCTGTTACCGGCGAGGAAGTTACTTCAGAGCAGTTGGGCGGAGCTATGACTCATAATTCCACAAGCGGTGTGGCCCAGTTTGCCGCCGATAATGAAGAAGAATGCTTTGCCCAGATCAGAACTCTTTTGAGCTACCTGCCATCCAACAATCTGGAAGACGCGCCCTGTGAAGACAACGGCGATGACGCGGGACGCATGGATGAGAGCTTGAATGATATCATTCCCGACAACGCGAATGCCGCCTACGATATGGCGGAGCTTATCAGCAAAGTTGTAGATAATGGAAGATTCTATCAAACGCAGCCTTATTATGCCAAGAATATTTTGACGGGTTTTGCCAGAGTAGATGGACGCGTTATCGGGATCATTGCCAACCAGCCCAAAGTTATGGCCGGTTGCCTGGATATTAACGCTTCCGATAAATCAGCCCGGCATATCCGTTTCTGTGACGCTTTCAACATTCCCATCGTCAACTTTGTCGATGTCCCCGGCTTTTTACCCGGAACGAACCAGGAGTACGGAGGAATCATCCGGCATGGCGCAAAAATGTTATATGCGTACTCGGAGGCGACAGTGCCCAAGATCACCATTGTTACCCGCAAGGCCTATGGCGGGGCTTATCTTGCCATGTGTTCCCGTGATTTGGGCGCAGATCAGGTTATAGCCTGGCCGACCGCTGAAATCGCCGTTATGGGCGCCGAGGGCGCGGCGAATATCATTTTCCGCAAAGATATTGAAAAAGCGGATAATCCCACCGAAAAACGCGCGGAAAAAATAGCCGAATATAAAGAGCGTTTTGCGACGCCTTATGTTGCCGCAGAAAGAGGTTTTGTCGATCAGGTGATCGAGCCGCAGGAAACCCGCCCGGTTCTGGCCAATGCCCTGGAAATGCTTTCTACCAAACGGGAAGCCAGACCGGTTAAAAAACACGGAAATATTCCGCTGTAAGAAGTAAAAGGAGGTATCTCAAATGGGCTTATTTTCAAGGAAAAAAGCCGTAACGGCCCCGGAGGAAACAGTAACCGAGCCAGCCTCCCCGGCAGCGGATGTTCAAGACAACAGCGAGCTTATTGCCATTATCGCTGCCGCTATTGCAGCTTTAACCGGTAAAGGGGTTGCCATAAAAACTATCAAAAGACTTGCCGGTACAAACGCTTCTATTTGGAGTATGGCCGGACGTCAAGAAGTCATGGATGGGAGAAGATTTTAGAATAAACGGTAATTTGGAAAGGAGAACCCAGAAATGAAAAAGTACATGATTAATGTTAACGGAAATTCTTACGAGGTTGAGGTAGAAGAAATCGGCGGCGCTGCCGCTGCTCCTGCCGCCGCTGCCGCTCCAGTGGCTCCCGCTCCGGCTGCTGCTCCTGCCGCTCCGGCTGCCGCTCCCGCGGCGCCTAACGCTGCAGGCCCCGTACCGCAGGGAGCGGAAAACATCATCGCTCCGATGCCTGGAAAAGTCACGTCCATTAAGGTGAAAGCAGGACAAACCGTTAAGGCGGGGGAATTGATTTTGTATCTGGAAGCCATGAAAATGGAAAATGAAATATACTGCAGCAGAGGCGGGAAAGTCATTGATATCAGAGTGAACCCCGGCGACTCTGTTAACGCCAATGATATTATGGTCGTACTCGGATAAATGGGCTATATTTTATATTAGTCAATAGTAAGTGGAGGGTATTATTATGGAGTCAGTTATTGCTGATTTGGCTATCGGTATAACCGGTTTAACCTATAAACACGTAATTATGTGGCTTATCGGCCTGACACTCATGTATTTGGCCGTTGTGAAAGATTATGAGCCGCTTCTTTTGATGCCGATCGGGTTTGGCGCAATTTTGGCTAACATCCCGTTTTCATCGGCGATTGGGGAAGCAGGGCCCTTAACAACCTTGCTGAATATGGGGATAACCAATGAATTGTTTCCTGTCCTTATCTTTGTAGCTGTTGGTGCGATGTGCGATTTTTCGCCCCTTTTGAAAAACCCGTTTATGATGATCTTTGGCGCCGCCGCTCAAATCGGTATTTTTGCAACCATCGTAGTAGCGGCCTTGGTGGGCTTTCCTCTTAACCAGGCGGCGGCTATTGGGATTATCGGGGCTGCCGACGGTCCCACCACCATCTACGTTGCCAACAAATTTGCCCAGGAACTGTTGGGACCGCTTTCGGTAGCCGCTTATTCCTATATGTCGCTGGTGCCTATTATCCAGCCGCCGGTGGTTAAGCTTTTGACAACGAAACAGGAACGCCTGATCCGTATGCCTTATAAGGAAGAAAAAGTAAACAAAAAAATACTCATTGCTTTCCCGATCATGATTACAGTAATTGCCGGTATTATCGCGCCTGTCAGCGTCGCTTTGATCGGTTTCCTGATGTTTGGCAACCTGCTTAGGGTCTGTGCCGGAGTAGAACGTTTAAACACTGCCGCTCAGAATGAATTGGCTAATCTTGTTACGCTGGTCTTAGGAATTACCATCGGAGGCACGATGACGGCTGAGGGATTCTTAAACATGAGTACGTTGTTGATTATGCTGATGGGTTTACTTGCTTTTGTTTTCGATACGGCAGGCGGCGTCCTTATCGCCAAGCTGATCAATCTTTTCAAAAAAGAAAAAATCAACCCTATGATTGGGGCTGCCGGTATCTCAGCCTTTCCGATGTCTGGCCGGGTTATTGCCAAGATGGCCTTGGCTGAAGACAAAGGTAATTACATCATCATGCAAGCGATTGGCGCCAACGCTTCCGGACAAATCGGTTCAATTATTGCCGGCGGCGTAGTCCTGGCTGTGGTCGGCGCTATGCTTGGTGTGAAGTAAGGAGGGAAAGAAAATGACACCTGTTGAACAAGCTTTGCAAGTAATGGGCATCGGGTTGCCCGTCATGTTTGGCGTTATTATTCTTTTCATGGCCATTACGAAGCTATTATTCGTAGTTTTTCCCGGTAATGACGAGAAATAGTAAATTTTAGAAGAATAGCAAATCCTATTATGGTAAGAAGGGGAAGCCGTTTCAAATTGTTGGAACGGCTCTTCCTGTATTAGAATTGATCCGTAAAGCAGGGATTTGGATAAAATAATCGAAATAAATTATCATACGGTAAGAAAGGAGATGAACAATGGATAAAAAAATCTTTTACAAAGTAAGCTATGGGCTTTATGTGATTGCTTCTGCAAACGACGGGAAATTGAACGGGCAGATCGCCAACACCGTGTTCCAAATCTCTTCGGAGCCTCCAACGGTCGCTATCAGCATTAACAAAAACAATCTTACCCATGAGTTGATTCAGAAGTCCAAGTCTTTTTCTGTATCAATCCTGCCAAAATCTGCGCCGTTAAAATTTATTGGGCATTTCGGCTTCAAATCGGGCAGGGAGATTGACAAATTCCAGGAAATATCTTTTAAAACAGGTCTTACCGGTGCGCCTATACTGTTGGAAACGACTCTGGGTTATTTAGAGGCGCAAGTGATAAACTCAATGGACGCGGGAACCCATACCGTTTTTGTCGGGAAGGTCATCAATGCGGAGGTGTTAGACGAGGAAGAGCCTATGACTTACGCCTACTACCAGCAAGTCAAAAAGGGGTCGGTGCCTCCTGCGGCGCCCAGCTATATAAAAACTGAGCCTAACGGTGATAATACAGTTGAGAATAAAAAGGAGGATGTAGGAATGAAAAAATATCAATGTGGAGTTTGCGGGTATATCTACGATCCGGAAAAAGGCGACCCTGATTCAGGGATCGTCCCCGGCACTGCTTTTGAAGATATTCCGGAAGATTGGGTATGTCCGGTTTGCGGAGTGGCTAAAGATCAGTTTGAACCCATTTAAGATAAGTGCGCTAAAAACAAAGCGGGGATACTTCTTGAGGAGGGTTTACGATGACAAAATTAAGGGAGTTGTACCATTGCGGTATTTGCGGCAATGTCGTGGAGATCGTACATACCGGAGCGCCGGCCTTAGTGTGCTGTGATAAAGCTATGGAAAAACTAGAGGCCAAATCCGCCGATACCGGCAAGGAAAAGCATGTTCCGGTGATCGAACCGGCAGAAAACGGAATAATCGTTACGGTTGGTTCAGCGGAGCATCCGATGGAAGAAAAACATTTCATCCGGTTTATCGAAGTATTGACGCCGCATCAGGTGCTGCGCGGGGAATTGAAGCCGGGCCAAAGGCCTGTCGCAGAATTTCAGGTAAAAGAGCAAGACGTATTGGAAGTAAGAGAGTATTGCAACATTCACGGACTTTGGAAAACAGCTAAATCTTGAATCAAGGAGAGTGCGAGATGAAAGAAATTAAAGGAACAAAAACAGAAAAAAATTTAATGGAAGCTTTTTCCGGGGAATCTCAGGCCAGAAACAAATACACTTATTTTGCCTCGGCCGCTAAAAAAGAGGGCTATGAACAAATCGCCGCCATATTTTTAGAAACAGCCGATAATGAGAAAGAACATGCCAAGATTTGGTTCAAAAAATTGCAGGGGATCGGCAGCACCATTGATAACCTTAAAGCGGCGGCAGCCGGAGAAAATTGGGAATGGACCGATATGTACGCTAAAATGGCCCGGGAAGCGAAAGAAGAAGGCTTTGATGATATTGCGCTTCTCTTTGAATCGGTAGCCAAGATTGAAAAAGAACATGAAAACCGTTACAAACGGTTGCTGCAGAATATCGAAGCAGATAAAGTCTTCAAAAAAGACAACAAAGTGTACTGGAGATGCAGAAACTGCGGCCATATTCATGAAGGAACCGCCGCGCCTGAGGTGTGTCCGGTTTGCGACCATCCCCGGGCCCATTTTGAAATAGCGGGCAACAATTATTAGAAGTATCATATAAGACTTTAGTGATTACCAGGGACTGCCCCATAAGAATAGTTATGGGGTGGTCCTGTTCTAAATTAATGATCTTCAGGAAAGAAGGGGGATAGATCATGACGCAACATTTATTTAAGAATATTGATTTTTCCAAGGTTCTGGAGTTTGAAGCCCAGGTTCAATATCAAAAAGGGCAGGTAGTCAGCAGAACTTTAGCCCAGGGAAAAAACCTGAGCGTTACTTTATTTGCCTTTGACCGGGGTGAAGAGATCGGTTCCCATTCTTCAGACGGGGACGCGCTGGTCTATCTGCTTGATGGAGAAAGCGAGATCACTGTTGGTGAAGAAAAACACCGCGTGAAGAAGGGTCAAACTATTGTGATGCCTGCGGGCGTACCCCATGCTCTTACGGCTATCGAAAGGTTTAAAATGCTGCTGATCGTTATATTTGACGCATGAGTCTGATTCGGAAAAAGTACATTGGAGAGTAAAAAGACAGGTGAAAAAGGTGCCCAAAAAAGTAGCCCAGGTAAATTTAGAATACAACATGCCCACAGTTGAGGCGGCCTTACAGAGAATGAGGAATTCGTTGACTACCTGTAAGGGGCAAGGATATAAAGTGGTTATCCTCATCCATGGTTATGGTTCAACAGGCGTAGGCGGCAGTATTAAGGCTGCGGTAAGAAGGTGTCTGGGAGAAAGTAGTCTTATGGGGGTTGTCAGGACCTATGCCGGCGGAGAGCAGTGGGTGGACAAAAAAAGAGAATTATTGGCTGTTTGCAAGGATTTAGCCAAATATGAGCGCAGGATCGCTAATAACGAAGGCGTAACGGTTGTAGTATTGCGGTAAGCATGATATTGCGGTAAGCATGATGAAAATTCTGATTGGCAGGTATAGCGATGGGAGAAAAGAACGATCTTCAAAGCATTAAAGGGATAGGACCGCGCCGGATCGCCCAGCTCCGTAACCTGGGGATCGAACGCGGTCTTGATTTGCTGTATCATTTTCCCCGCAGATATGAGGACCGTTCACACCTGAAGAATCTGGCGGAACTGATAAATGGGGAAACAGAAACGGTACGGGCGACCATTATCAAAACAGAAGAGCACAGGCCCCGCCCGCGTCTTTTGGTCACCAAAGCCCATCTGCGGGATGAGTACGGACAAGCCGTAGCAGTCTGGTTTAATCAACCCTACTTAAAAAAGCAACTGCAAGGCGGGCTTCCTATTGTTTTGACCGGGAAGGTCTGTTGCCGTTACGGTAAAACGGAAATTAGCGTAAGTGAATTTGAGATTATCGACAGTGAGGAACAAATCCATACGGGACGGATCGTGCCTGTTTATGCCAGCACGGAGGGACTGGGTCAAAAGTTTTGGCGGACGGTTTTGTTTCGGGAAGGGAGGAAGATCGCTGCCCGCGTCTTAGAAATATTCACGGATAATCAGCTTCAGAGCCGCAACTTGTTACCGGTCCGGGAGGCTTTATCGGCCATCCATTTTCCGCCGGACTATCCAACCTTGGAATCCGCGCGGACCCGGCTTGTTTATGAGGAATTTTATCTCCTGCAATTAGCCCTGTTAACTATGCGGGATACGATGGGGGCTCAACAGGGGATCGCCCACCGCCGGGACGTCCCGCTGACTGAAAAATTTGTGGCGAATTTGCCGTTTCCCCTAACAAATGCCCAGCAAAAGGTCATTCGCGAAATAAAAGAAGATATGGAAGCTCCTTATCCGATGCAGCGTTTACTTCAGGGTGATGTAGGGTCCGGAAAGACAGCGGTTGCCGCCTGGGCGCTGTTGAAAGCTGTGGGAAGCGGCTATCAGGCTGTGCTGATGGCGCCGACGGAAATCCTGGCGAATCAGCATTTTGCCACTCTTAGAAAGTGGTTTGCGCCGTTAGGTATCCGGTGCGCTCTCTTGACCGGGAGCGTCAACCCGCAGGAAAAGGAGGCCCTCAAGCAGGGCATTGCCGGGCACGGATTCCAGGTTGTTATAGGCACACATGCCTTGATCCAAAACGACGTCTTGTTTGACGATATCGGGCTGATAGTTATAGATGAACAGCACCGCTTTGGTGTAAAACAAAGGGCTTTATTGGAAAAAAAAGGGCGGCACCCCGACGCCTTAGTAATGTCGGCGACTCCCATCCCCCGTACATTAGCCCTGACGGTCTATGGAGATTTGGATATTTCGCTTTTGGACGAACTTCCGGCAGGCCGCAAACCGGTCCAGACCTTTTGTATTACCGCGCAAGCCAGGCATAAATTGCGGCAGTTCGTTGCCAATCAATTGCAGGGCGGGGCGCAGGCGTATGTGGTGTGTCCGTTGGTAGAAGAATCTGAAAACCTGGATATCCAAAACGCCGCCGGTTTATTTGAAAAGCTTCGGACAGAACTATCCCCCTGGAAGGTGGGATTATTACATGGGCGACTGCCCGCCCGCGAAAAAGAAGCCGTTATGGCTGAGTTTCAGGCGGGCGCGGTACAGGTTTTGGTGGCTACTACCGTCATTGAAGTCGGCGTCAACATTCCTAAGGCCACTGTCATGGTGATAGAAGACGCCGAGCGCTTTGGACTCTCTCAGCTCCATCAATTACGCGGGCGCGTGGGCAGAGGAAACCGGCAGGCTTATTGTATCCTGGTGACGGCCAGCAAAAACCCTGTGGCTTTGCAGCGGTTAAAGTTGATGACGAACATACGGGATGGTTTTCAACTAGCGGAAGAAGACCTTAAGTTACGGGGACCGGGAGAATTTTTCGGAATGCGGCAGCATGGATTGCCGGAATTAAAACTGGCGGATGTGACCAAGGATACGGCAATTTTATTAAAAGCGCGTGAGTTAGCGCTTCAAGTGCGCCAACAAGATCCACAACTGCTGTTTCCTGAGCATCGGGCGTTATCCCAACAGATCAGGCGGCTAGTCGATAATATTGTCAAGAATTAATTTACATAACGCCCAGACACATCCTGGTATTCTTTATGTTTTATAGTAAAACATAGTACCGGGAGGTGAAGTTAGAAAATGAAAAATCATGATAAACATTTAAAATACGAAACGGCTCAAGAATTAGGCATTTCATACCGCAATCAAAATCAAAAAGAAGAAAATAATAAAAGTAAAAAGCAAAAGAAAGAAAAAAGTAAAAAGTAAAATGGAAAAAGTAAAAATGGAAAAAGGTTCTAAAATAATTCGTCTTGTAAGAAAGTATAAAAAATTCGTTGTACGCTCATAATAAGATTGTAATAAAAAAGGAGGTGATATAAATGAGTAGATCCAGCAATAAGCCAGCAGTTCAAGGCGCATCCCAGGCTCTGAACCAGATGAAGTTTGAAATTGCCGGTGAACTTGGTCTTGCTAATTACAACACCGTTGACAAAGGTCAGTTGACTTCCCGGCAAAACGGATATGTTGGAGGATATATGACCCGTAAACTTGTACAGTTAGCCGAAGAATCATTATCCAAGGGACAGCTGTAAGAAAAGTATAGAGTTAAAAAACAAGCAGAAACTTGGTTTCTGCTTGTTTTTTGGGTACGCACGCCTCAGGGCGGGAAAAGCATACTATTTTTAATGGGTATACTATTTTTTAATGCAGGTAATGTTCTACTTTTTCCGGAGGCATTCCCGGGTGCAGCGCTAAGGCTAAGGCCATCGCGATAATTGTGGCGGTGTTGGAAATTTGTTCATCAATTTCTTTTGGCGTAACCATCAATTGTCCCCCGAAGGGTTCCAGTACTTGCTTGATTATTTCATTTACGGCCACCGGCTGCAAACCGTTATAAACCGTTTGCATAGAGGGAGTGCTGCGCAAGTGAGTGAAGAGTTGTTCCATAGCCTGGTGCGCGATGATGCTTGCTTGTACAACGGTTGGCACTCCAATTGCGATGACCGGAATACCCATAGACTCCTGGTTGATTCCCATCCGGTTATTTCCTACCCCCGAACCGGGGCTGATCCCGGTAGTGGCAATTTGTATGGTCGAATTAATTCTTTCCACGCTGCCCGCAGCTAAAGCGTCAATGCAAATCAGAAAGTCAGGGTGGATCCGGTCGACCGTTCCTTTAATGATTTCGGCGGTTTCGATGCCGGTTAGGCCTAAGACGCCGGGAGCCATGATACAAACAGATCGTAAGCCCTGTTGGAGTTCCGGAGGGGCATAATGGAAAAGATGGCGCGTCGCCATTGAGGTTTCGATCACTTTGGGGCCAAGGGAATCCGGTGTTGCATTCCAGTTGCCCAACCCCACAATCATGATGGTGGAGTTTTCCTGCAAAGGTATGATCTGTTTTAGTTTATCCGCTATAACCTGACTGATCTCTTTGTGGATCATTTTATCATTTTCCCGTAAAGCGCCTGATTCTAAAGTAACATAGCTGCCCCGCGGGCGGCCCATAATGGCTTCGCCCTGTTCATCCAAAATAGTAATGGTCTTAATTTTGCCGTTAGCAAAACTTTCCTCATCCATCTGCACACCCGGTATTTCACGGCCCGCTTCTCCGCGAAGAAGTTCATGGGCTTCGACAGCCAAGTCAAGATGCACTCCTAGCAAACTGTATAACTCGCTGCTTTTCATATTTCACCTCGCGTTGATTATTTCTGTTTTCTACAACAAGTTTGCCCTAATAAAATGTTTTTATTAGAAAATCAGGATGAGCGAAGAAAGAAACGGAATGAGTGAAGAAAGAAACGGAATGAGTGAAGAAGGAAACGGACAAAATAAAGAAAACTTGGCCTACGCCAAGCCTCTAGCGACGGCGAAAGCCTTAGTTGCACTTATATTATCATCCTATTAAGACTTATATTTTCCGACAGTATAAAAAAACCCGCATAGCGGGCTAAAGGTAAGCGGGCCAGATGAGGAAGAAGAAGATTTTCCGGGAAAGTATCTCCTTCATATTATATGCCGAAAGGGATTTGCTTATAAGTAGCGAATAAAGGAAATATAACAGGCGGAGCGAAAAAAATCTTGAAAAATGTATAAATGTGCTATAATTTTGTAAGGAGTTGTTTAGTTCATAGAATGCGGATCATAGCCGGATTAGCGAAGGGACACGCTTTGAAATCCCTCAAAGGCAACAAGATCAGGCCTACTGCGGATAAGGTCCGGGAAGCTGTTTTCAGCGTGATTGATTACAAGCTGGAGGGCGCTTGTTTTCTGGATCTTTTTTCCGGCACGGGGGCCATAGGGATCGAAGCTTTAAGCAGGGGCGCCGCGGTTTGCTACTTTAATGACGTGCGGAAAAAGGCAACGGAAATGGTCAAAGAAAACTTGCTTCATTGCCGCTTGGAAGGGCAAGGAAAAGTTTACGCCATGGACGCGCGGAAATTTATTAATTTCCTGAAAGAGGATACCGGCCTTTCTTTTGATATTGTATATCTTGATCCCCCCTACGAAGCTGATTTATATGAACCGGTGTTTAAAGCACTGGCGGATTCTGCGTTACTCAAAGAAAAGGCCTTGGTAATAGCGGAAACGAATAAACAAACACTGCTACCTGAGAATTTTGGCCCATTAGCTTTATTTAAAAAAAAGGTTTATGGCGATACCCTGATATGGTATTATCAGCATAGGTAATGGAGGAATTAAAATGGACATTTTACAAATTATTGATGAGTTTGAAAACACTGTGGAAGAAACTGCCCGTATCCCTTTAACCGGGAAAATGGTGATACATGAGGAAGTTGTTTACACATTTTTAGATAAGGTCAGGGCTATGATGCCCGAAACGGTCCGGGAAGCCGATTGGGTTATCCGGGAGCGGGAACGGATCCTGGCCGAGGCGGAAAGAGAAGCCGCTACGATCATTGAAACAGCCAATAAAAAACTGCAAAAGATCACGGGTGAAAGCGAGATCATGAAGTTAGCCAAAGCCCAGGGAGATGAAGTCGTGGAAAACGCTAAAAAAGCCGCGCGTGAGATCACCCAGGGTTCGTATTCATATGCGGATGAGGTGATGACTCAATTACAAAGCGAGTTGGAAAAAATATTGTTAAACGTGCGAAAGGGCCGGGAAGAATTGCGGGTTAACCTGCGGGAACGGTAGTCTTCTAAAATAGGGAGCCATTGTAAACGAGGGTTTATAAGGGCTCTTTATTTATACTTGTCGGAAAGTATAAGTTAATCAAGGAAACAAGTACAGGTGCAACTAAGGTTTGCCTTCGCCAGAGGCTTGGCAAAGCCAAGTTTTCCTTGTTATAGCTCCTTTTTTTATATGTTCGCGTGGATTTTTCTGGAGAAATATACCAAAAAACTTACGAACACCAAGATCAAAAGGATTTTAAGCAGTATATAATAGATTTGGCCGACATAGCCGAGATTGTTAAGCAAGACGCCAAAAGATAGAACGCCTTCATTTTTAAAAGTTGAAACGGGGACCGGCACAAGGGGCGCCCAGGATTCTGAGGACCGGATGAGCAGATAGGAAATAATACCGGATAATAAACCTTGTACAAACCGGCCTTGAAAATAATGACGTACTTTGATGCCCGAGCCGGAGAGAACACTGGCTACCTGGGCCTGAATGGACAGTCCGCTCCAACCCAGGATAATGCTGGCTGCGACCGCTTTTTCCTGCAGAGAAACATGGAGTTGGGAAACCTCATGCAAGCCAAGGGTCATTTCCCAGAAACCAGCGGCAAAAGCGGTGCGCAGGTCCGGATCAAAATGGAAAAGCTTCAGCAGAAAGCCAATGAAACAAGTTGGATAATACAAGAGATTTGTCGTCAGCAGGATTCTGATGATTACAGCAAATATTATTACAAAGCCTGCAATCAAGGTGATATTGCCGATGCCGCTGCGAACCGCATCACCCAACAATTTTCCCCAGGGTTTGCGCTTTTTTTGAGCTGTCAATAAGGAACGGATACCGCGTATAAAAATATTTTCCTTGCGGGTACGTTGAACAGGCTGCCGTGGAGCAAACCAGCCTAAAATAATGCCCCATATTATATTTGAGGTATAATGGGCTGCGGCAAGAATGATACCTAATAAAGGATTGCCGAACATACCCACAGAAACCGCCACCATGATGAAGAGAGGGCTTGAGTTGTTGGTAAAGGCCACCAAACGCTCGCCTTCAGTTAAGGTACACTCTTTTTCTTCATACAAACGTCTGGTCAGGACGGCGCCCATGGGATAACCGGATGTAAACCCCATGGCGACCACGAAGGAAGCCGAACCCGGCAGGTTGAAAAGCGGCCGCATCACGGGTTCCAACAGGACGCCCACCAGACTCACGATTCCCAGATTCAGAAGGATTTCGGCGATGATAAAAAAAGGAAGGAGCGAGGGTACAAGTACTGTAGCCCAGAGTTCCAATCCATAAATAGCGGCCTGAAAAGTTTCCTGCGGCCAGATCAGCATAGCAGTGACGAGAAAAAAAGCCCCCGCCGCGTAAGTCAGGGATAGAAAGGTTTTCATCTTCTCTCTAAGGTTTATCAACATTCGGCGCCACTCCTTTTGCGGTTTCATTATGATTATATTATGAGGAGCGGCGAGCTATACCAAGGGGATTACGGAATATAGACGGGCGAAACGCGGTAATCTTCGCCGCCCTTACGGTAGGCGGCAGCGGGATATAACAAGCAATAAAGATCTGTCGCCAGGACGTCCATATCCCAAAACCCCGTGATTCCCGGGTCGGTGTGCGCATATTTTTGCGCATGGGCGCCTTTGGTGATAATGGGAAGAGAGGACGTTTTTTTCATTTCTTTCAACAGCCGCCGTCCGGCAGCGGTGAAACCGAGGACCCTGAGATAAGCGGGGCCGCCTGTCAGGAGGGCCTCTTTATCTTTGGTATAGCCGAGTAAAAGATGGATCAAAAAGCGTTGCAGGCGGGAGTAAGGATAGCGTTTTGTTTTCAGGCGGGCCAGGAAGTCTTCCGGACGAGCGGTTTGTATGGCTAGTTTAGCGATCCTTTGTTCCAGGCCTTCCGTAATATCGACGAGTTCCATGAGCTCTTTGACCGAAGTTCTGCGCAAGAGGATCATCAGGGGTTCGGACAAAGATGCGAGGGAGATGGGACCGCGTCCCCCGGAGAATTCGCGCCGCAGGATCCGTACCACGGTTTCGGGAAGAAAACCCTTCAGGCCCGTTAAAGCGTCTAAAGGGGAACCGTATGCATGCAGCAGGCTTTGGCGGCAGGCGGCGGCGCTGGCCGAAACTCCCGGTGTGATTTGCGGTTCGTGATAATCAGCCCCTTTCCGTTCGATCAGAAGGGGAATGAGGGGAGCGTTGATCTCCTGAAGAACTTGCAAATAAGTTAATCCCAAAACATTGTTAGGCTTGCTCCATAATTCCGCCGCCCGGCCGAATTCCAGGGAAAGGGCGTGAGCGCGTGCGCTGGGATAAGAGGAACCTTTTTTTAACTGCGCTTTGAGATTATGGCGAAAGGAAGGTGTTTCACGCGCCAGTAATGCGGCGGCCGGGAACAGCTTTGCAGGCTCCTTTGTTTCCACGCCAAAAGCCAAGTGGGTTATCAGGCCTGTAGCGCGGAGCGTTTCCACGCCTCCCCGTGCGAACCAGTAGGCGCTTCTTGTGGCATAAAGGACGGGTAGCTCAAGAACGATATCGGCCCCGCAGGATAAAGCCATTTCCGCCCTGGCCCATTTATTGATTAAGGCCGGTTCGCCCCTTTGAACAAAGTTACCGCTCATCACACAAATGACTCCCGCAGCCCCGGTTCTTTTTTTGGCTTCGTCCAGATGAAAGAGGTGTCCGGAATGAAAAGGATTGTATTCCGCGATAACGCCTACGATATTTATAAGTCATGCCTCCCTGAGATATGATTTGGTGGATATTAAAAAAATAATTAAAATTATATAGGAAAAACCGATTTTACAGCGAATATGTCCTTGTTACTGTAAATTATACCAAAGGGGGAATAAAATCAATGAATATTGTTGAAGAAATTAAGGCAAAGGCCAGGAAAAATAACCGTACTGTCGTTTTAGCTGAAGGTACTGAAGAGCGGACGGTGAAAGCCTCCGGGATTATCGCTAAAGAGGGCCTTGCCAGGATTATTCTGCTCGGAGATGAAAAGAAAATAAGAGAAGTAGCCGCTAAGGTGGACACGGACCTTACAGGGGTAACTATAGTCGACCCCATAAAATCAAGTAATTTCTCCGCCTATGCGGCGGAATTCTACGAATTGCGCAAGAAAAAAGGCGTAACCGAAGAAGAAGCTAAAAAAACCATGCTGGATCCCTTATATTATGGTACGATGATGGTCTATAAGAACGAAGCCGGATCCATGCTGGCCGGAGCGCAAAATACCACCGGTGATGTCTTGCGACCCGCTTTTCAGATTGTAAAAACAGCCCCCGGCATCTCTGTAGTTTCCGGCGCTTTCATTATGGTAACTCCTAAAACCGAATACGGAGAGGAGGGGATTTTATTATTTGCCGATTGCGCTGTAAATCCCAATCCCACCGCCGAGCAATTAGCGGAAATCGCCTATTGCACCGCCAAAACGGCCAAGAGCTTGTTGGACATTGAACCAAGAGTTGGGATGCTGTCTTTCTCTACTAAGGGAAGCGCCTCTCACGAACTAGTGGATAAAGTGACGCAGGCGACTAAGATCGCCCAGAAAAGGTATCCGGAATTGATGATCGACGGAGAACTTCAGGCGGATGCCGCTATTGTTCCCAAGGTAGGAGCCTCCAAAGCCCCCGGAAGCCCCGTAGCCGGGAAGTGTAACGTGCTGGTCTTTCCGGACTTACAGTCTGGCAACATCGGATACAAATTGGTGCAACGGTTCGCAGGAGCCGAGGCGGTGGGGCCTGTTCTCCAGGGGATGGCTAAACCGATCAATGATTTATCAAGAGGCTGCAGTGTGGATGATATTGTTAATACGACCGCGATTCTTGCTTGCCAAGGATAAACATTTGCTGTATAATTAGTCACAGGTTTTTCAAAGCGCAGCTGCTCGCTGCGTCTTTCTTCTGATTGAATAAAGCATAAAGTATGACAGGAATTTCCACAGGTTTCGCGGAATGGCTGGTGACAATATGCTCGTAGATGTTAGTAGAATATTGAAGAACCCGGGAGCCCAGGAAGAATTTGAATTTATTTTCGAAGAGGCACTGGACGCTGATGAAATCAAAATTACCGGACCCGTCTTGGTAAAGGGTGCGGTGTTAAACGTTGGAAATCTATTGGAAATGACAGTCCATGTAAAAACTCGTTTTAAAGCACAGTGCTACCGTTGTTTAGATCCGGTGGAGTCCGAACTGGCGTTCTCTTTTACAGAAAACTACTGCCCTGCGGAGGAAGCCGGGGACGATGCGGATGAAGAGCAGAGTTCTTTGTGTGTCGGGGTGTTTGAGGATGATGAACTGGATGTTTCTTTGGCAGTCAAAGAGAATTTGCTGTTAAACTTACCGATGCGTGTTCTTTGCACAGCCGATTGTCCGGGAATATGTCCCCATTGCGGTGCTAATCTCAAAACAGAAATTTGCCGATGCAAAAATGAGGGCGTCGACCCCCGTTTGGCTATCTTAGCCCAGTTAAAAAAGAAAAACTAACATAAATTTTGTAAGGAGGAGGTGGTTCGAATGGGATTACAACAACACCGCCGTTCCAAAGCAGTGAATCGCGCCAGAAGGGCGATCGTAATGAGATTGGATGCCCCGGAATTCTTAGAATGTCCGAAATGCCACGAATTAAAGCAACCGCATAAGGTTTGTCCGGCTTGTGGTTATTATAAGGACCGTGAGGTAGTAGCCATTAAGAAAGAAAAATAACGAACCTGCAAGGAGTTGTTTCTGATCTGAAGCAGCTCCTTTTTCATTTCGTATTGCCTTGCAGCACCTTGACCAATATACCGGCAGTCCTAGCTAAAAAAATATTAAGAAGTGGTAGGGAATGGAAAATATATGTCGAATTAAAAAAATAGTGCAGATATTAGATATGTTCGGAAACGTCGGAAACGCGCGGCCGTTATCTTAAATGCGTCTATAAGACATTTGAGGGTGGGAAAAATGAGCAGATGGTATGAATGGGCTTTTGGTGGTATTGGTGTAGTAATACTAACTTCTATTACAAAATATGTTTTTAATTTGATTAACAGTAAACAGAAGGAAAATCTAAAAGAGAACATCTTATTAAATGCAGATGCAAAACCATTAGATATTGTAGAAGGTGGTTTTAATTCACCTAGGCAAAATGAATGTATAAATCGAACTATTTCATGTGTCGGATGGATAAATGAATTAAAAACTGGTCAACATTTATGGCTTGTTATTGAGGTTGGTGATTTCTTGTGGCCTAAAGAGGGAGAGGTAATTCCCAAAACAGATGGTACTTGGGAAAGAATTATTTTTGAAGATGGGAATCCTCCCAATGGAGAATTCTCAATTTCCCTTTATGTTACAAATAATGAAGCTCATAAAAATATAATTAGTTGGCTTGATACTGGACGTATGACAGGAAATTATTATGGGTTACGTGGTATACCTGGAACAAGAAGAATCGACAGAATTAATCTTAAATTAAATGTAGACACATAATTATATTTATCCTGTAAACGATAGACAAAATCAATGGTGCACTTCAGATAACACTATGTTCCCGCAAGGGCGCGTGGGGCAAAGGATTTGGGGTGTGCACGCCACATCCCCCGGCCCAAGTCAGGCATGACCCGGCTCGCCCAGGCCTAACATAAGAGCTATGGTAAGGCCCGGTCTTCGCCTTAGGGCCGGTGTTTATGGCAGAATAAAAGT
>DHRG01000048.1 GCA_002408285.1 Peptococcaceae bacterium UBA5318
TAGAATGCCGGGGAACGTGCCGGAACCAGCCTTGGCATATACTGATCTATGAAAAGTGTGAAAATTGCAAATCCAGCCCGCGTTTACCAACAAGGGCTGGATTTGTTAAACGTATGTACGGCCTATTAAAGCATATTCGGATTCTTGTTCTGTTCCGTCGGAATAGTTGCGGTATCCATGATACAATTTCCTTTAAACAACGCGCCTTCTTCAATAACCAGGTTCTTTACCTTGATATCCCCGAATAATCTCGCGCTGGGAGCTAAATCAACCTTCCCGGCTGCGCTTATATTCCCCTTTACATAACCGCCGATTAAGACGTTACGCGCCTCAATAGCCGCTTCAACCCTGCCGGCGTCCCCGATCACCAAGTCGCCTTTTGCTTTAACTTCACCTTTAAATTCCCCATCAATTCGCAAAGTGCCGGTAGCAGTGATCGTCCCCTGGAAAATGGTTTCTTTACCAATTAACGTATCGATCTTTTCAATACTCACGGTTTCTACACCTTTCCCTTTTTTCCCAAACAAACAAACCACTCCTTACGAACTCTTCAGTACCGTCAGAGGATTAATCCACTGTCCGTTTTTAGCAATTCCAAAATGGCAATGAGGCCCTGTACTCCGCCCGGTATTACCCAACCGCGCGATAATTTGTCCTTTGGTTACTTTATCCCCCTTTTTACAAAGCAGAGATGAATTATGCGCATACTGGGTGACATAACCAAACCCATGTGAAACAATCACGAGTCGGCCCCATGATGATTTCCATCCGGAATAAATCACAACCCCATCGCCTGCGGCCCGGATACCTGTACCATAAGAAGCGGCGATATCTATTCCCTCATGGTATTCTCTCCCCTTTTTGGAGAAGGGATTTTGACGCCAGCCAAAAGCACTGGTGATCCGTCCCCGGAGAGGCCATAAATCGGGTAAAGCTTTGAGCATTGCAGTTTGTTTATCTACATCTTTAGTGAGTTTATCCATAACGTCAGCCTGCCGGGTTATCTCTTCATCCATCTGGGCTAACTGCGTTTTCAAATCGTGCAGGGTATCAACTTTATCTTCAAGCACAGGCAGCTTGAGAATATCCTCCGCATTAGTTATTTCCTGCCCGGACTCCTCGCTGTTGACATACCCTTCTAAAGGGTGGAACAACGCTGCTTCTGTTCCTTCGGCATAGGGCATCATCGTATTAACACCCATCGTTATAAACTCAATCCGCTCCTGGGTCCGGGAACTTTGAACCAGCTTTTTATCGTTATTGGAGGCCTTGGTCAGACCAACTTTCTCCCGTACCTCCTCGTCAAGCTTAATCAAAGCGTCCAGCTTGCTCTTCATACTGCCGGCCAACCCGTTGAGTTCTTGCAGTTCTTTAGCCTGAGCAACATTCACTTCCTTTAGTTGCTGATTCTCTTTAGAAACATAACCCAAATAAAAATAGCCAGTCACAAAGTATCCTACAATCAGCATACAGGACACACTAACGGCAATAAAAGACTTCACCGCCCACATGGGGACCGTAAAATTCCTAACAGGAACCCCATGGCAGTTCGGTATCACCATCATTGTTAAATGCGTGATTTTTTTCTTTTTATCCCTTTTTCCGCCTGGTTTGCGAAACCTGGACAGGATACTCCAATCAACCATTACATGCCCAACCTTTGAGTAGAGATAAATTGTCCGCCTGATGAAATTCAAGCGACAACATAAGATATTCGCTATGTAATCAGCAATTCCTTCCAATCGCATCAATAAATTTCTTCCTGGAGCGCTTTGCGGATCGCCGTTTCCTCCTCTGAAGATAATTGATAACTGGATTTTCCTCCCTGAATGGGTTTAGCATAAGTGCGGGTTTCGTCCCGCCCGTAGATACTGCTGATTATCACGCCGTCTCCGGCTTGATCCAGCAAGGCAATGGCATAACTGAGATCTCCGCCCACCTCCGTAAAGGCATTGAAACGTACCACCCCTATTTTTTGTAAGCTTTTTATATAACTTTTCTCCATTTTATCCAGCCGGTTTTCCATCAAACTTAGCTTTAGTAAAACTTGTTCCAAAGTTTTTGTATTTCTTAAGACTACATCCTCTAAATTTTTATTCTCTACTCCCCGCATCATCATTTTATATTGTTTAGATAGTTTGTTTAACCGGTATATCACGACCAAAAAAATAATAAAACCTATCAATAATGCGCTCATCAGGATCAAGGCAAGCAAAGTATAATGGCTGGAAAGCCAGTTTAGCAAAATCTCAAGCATCACTTTCCTCCTTAACGTCCAGGCTTATTGAAAATATGGGAATCTTGTTATAATACCCGTCAGTATAATAGCCACAAAGATTGCCGGGAGCAGATTCGCAACTTTAAATTGTTTAATACCCAGCAGATTTGAAGCGACGGCAATAATGAGCAAGCCTCCCGTAGCTGTCATTTCCGCGATGACCGCATCTGTCATAAAAACTTTTACCGTTTGGGCTAACAGCGTAATAAGCCCTTGATAAACCAACACGCTAAGAGAAGAAAATAAAACCCCGCTGCCTATACTGGAGGCAAAGATAATGGCCGAAAACCCGTCAAGAGCTGATTTTACATATAAAATATTGTGCTTGCCCGTCAAGCCGCTTTCCAAAGCGCCCATAATAGCCATGGCTCCGACGCAGTACAACAGGCTGCACGACACGAATCCCTTAACAAAATCCCCTTCCCTGCTTTTCACTAAAGCATTCAACCGCTCTCCAATCTTCTCCAGCAACCGCTCCAGGTCCAACGCTTCCCCCAGGCATCCTCCAAGCACCAAACTAAAAATTACAATTAGTTCATTATTTGTCTTAAAAGCCATTTTAATACCAATCAGGGCCACCACCAGCCCCAAACCCTGAATTACAATATCCCTAAACCGCTGCGGGATCCCTTTTCGCAAAAATAGGCCCAGAACCGCTCCCGCAATAATGGCTAATGTATTAACAATAGTGCCCAGCATCTTCCAATCTCCCCTTCAATCACTGCTGCACTATATTATACATTTTACCGGCAGATCTGACCAGTGTTAATCAATAAAGGCGGCGCTAATCGGGTAGGAGGCTGACCAT
>DHRG01000015.1 GCA_002408285.1 Peptococcaceae bacterium UBA5318
TGCTTTGCGGCAGGAATTTTAGTCTATCACGCTTCCCCTTATCTGTCAATAGGGCACTTCCTGCCAACTGTCCGGCCCCTTTTGGAAAGCGCTCCCGCCGCTAGACTTTCTTTAGCCTCACTTTGTTATGCGTCATGGCGACATTTGATATATTATCACATGAACAAAGCCCTTGTCAACCAAGTTATAAGGGTTTTTAATTTGTTTTTCCCAGGGCGTTTCAAGGATTACTATTCCCCTTACCTTCAACAAGACTATTAAGAAGCATTTGATCTAGTCCTACATAAGTATTAGGCACTTGCCCCACAATAATCGTTTCGGCTATAGGGATTTGGTTGTTAACCGATATACTCTCTCTAGCCAAAGGAATAACAATCTGTACGGTTGTTTTTATATTCAAATATAAAATATGCCGTGCCTGGTTAATCCCTGCCTGTTGAAATTGATCATCCAAAGAAACATCTATTGTGCCGACCGGAACGATTCTAACTTTAATACGGGGCCCATAGTTGGCTAACAATTGGCTCCCCAGAATTTGACCAAGCGGCACCTGAAAAGAGTCCTCCTGTAAGTTTTTTAAGGCCTGCTTAATTTCCAAGCTGGCCTGGGAAACAATGCGGCTGATCTTTATCGTGTTGGCCTGCATCAGCGTAATATGCTGTTGGGAATCTTTATGCACATTAATTAAATCTGTATAATCCACATCAGCCAGCACCTTCTCATAAAGCACATGGTTAATCGCTTCTGTCGCGATTAAATGAGCCCTGGAATGGGCGATCTGGGTAATGGTGGGTTTCAGATTCCTCTCAACGATATTAAATGAAAGGATTGCTATAAGAATCAATACTAATGTAACAAGCAGGATTCCCGGAATCTTAGGGAGCTTCACTCTCCGTTTTATTCCGTACCGGGACCTATACCAACGGGCCACATACATCACCGCCGTTTCTATTTACATACGTTTCTATTTACATATACTATTGGGAACAAATATTGTCGCTAAAATATATGTAAACCGCGCCGAAATAGTTCACGTTTAAAATATCTTGACTATTATGCTATAATAGTCAGCAGGGAAAGGAGGATTATGCAATGACCCGCAGAAAACCCCGACACAAGTTAAAACTTGGACGTGCTGCTTTATTAGCCATTCTCCTGGCTTCCTTTATAATCCTAGGCGCCGGTGTTGGCTATATAACCGGTGCGATCCGAAACATGCCTAATTATGACCTGAAAAATATTACCGGTGATTTATCCAGCCTCATAGTCGATAAGGACGACAAAGTCGTTGCCTCCCTAAAAGCCGACAAAAATAGGTCGCAACTAGATAAAAACGAAATTCCCCAGGTAATGAAGGATGCGATTACTGCTATTGAGGATAAGCGTTTTTATAAACACTACGGTATTGATCTTTACCGGTTGGGCGGAGCCGTAGTGGCTAACTTAACCAAGGGTTATGGCTCCGAGGGCGGCAGTACCATTACTCAGCAGCTTGTAAAAATTGCCATCCTGGAAAACCCTGAAAAAAGACTGCGCCGTAAAATACAAGAGGCGATCATAGCCCTCCAGGTCGAAAGCAGGTATGACAAAGAAGATATTCTGGCCATGTATTTGAACAACGTTTATTACGGTCATGGAGCCTGGAGCTTGCAAACCGCCTCGCAAATCTATTTTGGCAAAGATGCTAAAGATTTAAATCTTGCTGAATCCGCTATGCTGGCCGGCGTTGTAAACCGTCCCGGAACGTACTCTCCCTATTTGAACATGGAGAAAGCCAAACAACGTCAAGCTCTTGTGCTCAATGAGATGGTGAAAATGGGAGCTATCAGTCAGAGCGAGGCTGATAAAACAAAGTCACAACCGATAGTCTTAGTAGGTCTGAAAGCATCCAATCTTCAATACCAGTCTTTTCTTGACTACATTGTTGACGAGGCCTCAAGCAAATTGAAGCTGGAAGGTTCGGATGTGGCTACCCTCTATACCGCAGGCTACAAGATTTATACAACGCTGGACACAAAAACTCAAGAAGCGGCGGAAGCTGTTTTTGCCAATGAAAAAAATTTTCCGCCTAATAAAGGCCAGGAAATAGTGCAGTCCGCTATGGTGGTGCTGGATCCGCATGTCGGAGAAATTCGTGCGCTGATAGGCGGAAGAAATGTTCAAGGGGAACGTCAATTTAACCGGGCCGTAGATGCCTACCGTCAGCCTGGCTCCGCTTTTAAACCGGTGGCAGTGTACGCGCCTGCCTTAGAAAAAGGCTATACGCCCGCTACAGTCCTGGATGATTATCCGGAGAATTATGATACCCCCGCCGGGGCTAAAAAATTTGTGAACTATGACAACCATTACCGCGGTTTGATCAGTATGCGAACAGGCATTCAGTATTCTATCAATACGGTGGCAGTAAAAATGTTGCAGCAACTGGGTGTGAGCGAGGGCTTAAACTTCGCCAAGAAACTGGGGATTACAACCCTGATTGAAAGCGGGAAAGCGAACGATATGGGTTTATCCCTAGCCTTAGGTGGTTTGACCAAGGGGGTTTCCCCGCTGGAACTGACCGCCGCTTATGGTACTTTTTGCAATCAGGGCGTCTATATCAAACCCCATGCCATTCGTATGATTGAAGACCAAAAGGGCAATGTGCTCTATAAGCACAAAACCGCAAGAACAGCTGTCATGTCCCCGCAAACAGCTTTTTTGATTACTGATATGCTTGAAACCGTTGTCAAAGCAGGGACAGGAACTAAAGCCAGATTAGACCGTCCTGTAGCGGGTAAAACCGGGACTACCTCCTTTGATGTCGACGCCTGGTTTGTCGGATATACCCCTGAACTTGTGGGAGCTGTCTGGTTGGGTTTTGATAAAGAAGAAAATATGCGTGGCACCTTTGGCGGTTCCGTGGGCGGTCCCATCTGGAAGCAGGTTATGACGGTTGCGCATCAAGGCCTGCCGATTAAATCCTTCCCCAAACCGGATGGAATCGTCAATATAGCGGTGGATTATAAATCCGGGCTGCTCCCCTCTAACCTGACGCCGCCCGAATATGTGGTGAATGAATATTTTAACAGCGCCTATGTTCCAACAGCAATTTCGAATGTCTGGGTACAAGAACCTGTCTGCGCAGAAACCGGACAGCTTCTTACTGCAAATTGTTCTATGCCCGTCACTCAGATTTTCTTGAAACGCCCCGTTCCCTGGACGGGAAATATCCCGCCTGATGATGCTAATCTTGAAGTACCCACAGATTATTGCACCCTGCATGGAGGTGGGGGCGTTACAACTCCAACCACCGGAACTGTTCTCAGTTTGCAAGGTTCTCCCCTTATCGATAATAATGAAAAAGCAACGGTCCAATTGAATTGGAATTTAACAGGTGGTTCCCATTCTTCTACGGTTTTTAGGATTTACCGTTCAAGCCAACCTAACGTCGCCACAGACTCCGCCAATAAAATAGCTGAACTCGGAGGCAACATGTCTAGCTGGCAAGATAACAACGTCAGCACCGGCGCCCTTTACTATTATCGCATTGTATCCGAAGACATCGCCACCGGACAGCAAAATATTTCCAAAGAATTATCGGTGCAGGTTCCGGAAATAAAAACCCCGTAAATAAAAGCTCCCTGTCATAGGTTAAAAGCCAGCCGCAGAAAAGCGGTTCTAGCTAGAGGACTGAATCCTGTATTGAACAGGACTCAGTCCTTTTAATTTCAAAACATATCTACTATATTTTGCAAATGCAGTTCCATCATGCGCTGAGCTTCTTTCCCATCCCTCTTGATCACAGCGTCCAGAATTTTTTCATGCTCCCGTATCGCTTTTTGCGGTCTTTCTTTCCTTAGTAAGGATTCTTCCCTGCTTTGCTTCAACAGTATTTGCAGTAAAAGCATTATTCTTAATATAATTTCGTTCTGGGCTGTTCGGACTAAATAAAGATGGAAATTCATGGATTCATCAACGCCCAGTTCACCGGCTTCTACCTTTCTCTTCATTTGCTCAATGATATCCTTCATTTTTTGGATATCTTTATCCTCTCTTCTTTCCGCAGCCAATCTTGCTATATCAGGTTCAATAATTAAACGGAGCTCTGTCAAATCTTCGATCATCCATTTTTTAGTAGAAAGAATATAGTCCAGTAATTCAGCTTTCACACCGTTGTTCGTTAAATCGGCCACATATGTACCGCTTCCCGGCTTAATATCAATTAACCCCATCACATTTAAGATTGTCAATGCTTCCGATATTACCGCCCTACTCACCGAAAGTCTCTTCGCCAACTCCCGATTGGATGGAAGCTTGCTCCCCGGTTTATAGTAACCCTCTGCAATTAATTCTTTGATTCGCCATACCGCTTCCTGATACAGGCGGGTTTTATTGATGGGTGTTAAACTCTCCAAGGATTCCAATAATATACCTCCTTATTATATGGCTTTATTCTGCTCTTTATTCTAACATAATATTGATATTTCTACCTATATCTAATCCAAAAAAAAACCGCCGACTAAACGTCGGCGGCCCTATGAATGTCAATTTGCTCTTTTCGCACGGTTGAACTGAATCATTAAAAATCCACATCTTTTGTTTCAGGTCCCCATGCTGCCCCAATAATGATTAGAATACCTCCGAGAACTAAGAGCGGGATTTGCGTATACTCGTACGGCATAAAATTCCCTAAACCAAGTAAAAAGAATGAATAAAACGAGGGTATAATTACCGAAAGACTCCAGGCTAACCCAAAACCTGACGCTCTGACACTTGTTCTAAACCTTTCAGTTATGTATGCTAACCCCAGGCCCCAAGTCCCCGGTAAAACTAATATTTCAACAGCTAATGCCAGTATCATTAATTGAAGCATACTGCTATTTTGTGCACCTGCTACTAATTTATAATACAAATATGGTGCGATGGTACTGGCAAATATCCCGACGGTGATTAGTATTGTTCTTCTTCCAAACCTTTGACCCAAACTGCCAAAAAACAAATACCCAAAGAATAATACAAGGTTCACTAGTAATAAAGCATTGGTTACCAGCCTGGCATCAACATTAAGAACATTCATAAGAAGTCCTGGCAATATTCCGGCAATCGCATTAAATGCCAGCCATACTCCCGTCATCATAACAAACACTTGTAAGAAATTTTTCAAGCTCTCCCCGCTGAACAGCTCTTTGAGAGGAGATTTCGCTTTTTTGGATTTTAACCATACTTGAGACTCCGGCACATTCTTGAAAAAATACAAAAATACACCTAACGATAATAAGAAACCAACAATAAATGGAATTCTCCAGCCCCATTGCACATAGGGTGAATCTATCCCTCCCGCAGGTACATACTTAAGTAATATTGTAGTAATTATGGAAACGGCTACATAAGAAAGAGGATATCCGCCAATAATAAACGCTCCCACCAGACCTCTTTTGTTTTTCGGCGCATATTCCATTGCTAAAGGATTAGCAGCTGTATATTCTCCGCCTAAAAAAATTCCATCAACAAACCTTAAGAAAACCAACAAGCCAATTCCCCATAATCCTACTTTTTGATAACCGGGAAGAAGCGCTAAAATTAAGGTGACACAAGCAAATCCTACCATGGAAATAAGCGCTGTCTTTCTTCTCCCGACTTTGTCCCCAAAGTGGCCGAATATTATTGCTCCTATAGGTCTGCCCAGTAAAGTTGCTGCAAATGTTAAATAAAATATGGTCGCCGCAGTGGAAGCAGATAAATCTTCGGGAATAAAATATATCATCGCAGGTCCTAGAGCAATAATTGGCAAATAAATATCAAACATGTCTACAAAAAATGCTAAATGGGCCGCAAGTATTGTACGTTTCCCTTCCTTGGTAAAACCATTATCCTGTCTAGCAACACTTTCTGTTTCCATCAATATTTCCCTCCTTTAATTAATTGGGGATCATTAAATGGACTTAATATCCATAAACATTGGATCGTGTACTGGAATAATGATATCGGCAATATTTTTTACCCTCACAGCGCTATCATAAACTTCTCGACAATCAGTGTGAAGTCCGCATGCTGCTACTTCTAATCCTTTTTCCTTCATAAATGGCGTTTGCGTAAATGTACTCATTTGAGAACAAAAGCCTGTAATAACAGCTTTCCCTTTCGGGGTTTGAATCTGAACCGACTGACCTCCCGGACTATGACCCGGAGTCAAAAGAACCTTAATACCCGGTAAAATTTCACAATCGCCATCTATGATCCTAAATCTTAAATCTTTAAGAAAGTCCTTGTTATAATCTACGCCGTTAAATACATGCGGATTCCGGGCAAATTCCAACTCCCTTTTTTGAACGATAAAAGTGGCATTTTTATACCTGTTTGCTAAGGCAATATGATCAAAATGCAGATGTGTAACAATTACTTGTTCAACATCATCCGGTTTAAGCCCCACGCTTTGTAACCCCTGCTCCAAGGTAGTAATTGTGGTCATTGGAAATTCTTTGTTGAAATTTTCTCCCTGTGCGCCGGCATCGACTATGGTTATTGGATCCGATCCTTCAATATACCAAATATAACAGGCGCTTTTTACTTTTTTCCCAACGTTCCATCGGTATGTCCACTGTGACATATCACGAATACCTTCACATAGCGCAATTGGTTTAACAACGTAATTCATAAGACCCCTCCTAAATGTGATCTTTAGTAATTTTAGGAATAACATGGTCATCTAGTGCCTGTTGTTTCAAATTACATAGGCCTAAGCCGCCTCCCTTCCATCCTCTTATTGTCTGATTAGTCACTATTTCATGATGCTGCCTTAGCCCGGTATTCCCACCCCCTCCTTTTAAATCTAGCCCAGTAAACCTGTCACTTCACGGACATCCTCAAGACCTTCCAAATTGATCAGTTTATTCAAAAGCATCTCAAGCTGAGCCTCCTTAAACTCCTTTAAGCTGTGTTTGGCACAGGCTTTAAACTTATCAACGCATTCATCCCAATTCAGGGGATTCCCCGGATTCCCTTTAAAAACCTCAACCCTGTGTTCCAATATTTGCCCGTTCTTTAAATATACCTTAATAGCTGCGGATTTCAGATCCCTGGGATCCAAACTGGAGTCTGTAAAAACCAAAACCCGGGAAGAAAGCTCCCGCCACTTTGGCATCCTGACAAAATCCTCATTAAAATCGGGGATGAAGGGTTTACCTTTCTCCAATGCTACGCTTACTGTGTAGGGAATGCTAAATTGAGCGTCGACTTGAGGATTTGTCCTTATCCTGAAGGGACTGCCCACCATGTTTTTACACATCTTTGATGTATAAAGCTCCGCTTTTTCCACATCCTTCATACACACTCCGTACTTCTCCTTTATATAAAGCGCCGCGTCGATGGAGGCATGGGTCATACGACAACTGGGATAAGGTTTGATGCTGAGACGCGCACCGAAGTATTCCTTTCCCAACCCCTCCATCATTGATTCTCCGTCATATTGACCCCGTTCATAGAGATTAAAGAACCCATACTTGCCTTCAAACACCTCCCTGGCTCCGGTTATACCCATTTGGGCCATCAGGGCTGAAAGCGTACCGGCCCGGGCTGAAAAGGCAGGCTGCATCCGCTTGGTTAATCCTCCATCAATTAGACATTGGGCATTTCCGGCGGTTTGGCTATAGACCACCCCCAGCGCATTGTGCATACCTTCCCGGTCTAACCCTAAAACTTTGGCAGCGGTAGCCGCTGCGGCAAAAGAGCCGCATGTAGCCGTCCGGATCCAGCTGAGAGGAGTTTTGATAGCAAGCCCTAAACGGGCGCATAAATCCACCCCTACCGCTACGGCAGTTATAAACTGTTCTCCGGTAATACCCCCCTTGGCCTCAGCCAAAGCTAAGGCTGCCGGAAGAGTATTAGCGTAACAGTGCATGGCGGCCGGATCATAGGTATCATCAAAATCCAAGGCATGGAATAACAAGCTGTTAAGAAATGCCGCAGACGGGGAGGGAAGCTTACCCCCCCATCCAATAAGAGTGGCTTCCTCTTTCCCGCCAAAACCCCTGAAGAGCTGTAATGCCTCCTTGCACCCGGGGGCGGTAGCTCCGGCAAGTCCCACCCCTATAGTATCCATAATGAATTTTTTGGTGGTATCAACAACAGCTTCAGGAATATCCTGATATTTACATTCCGTAAGATATTGAACAATCTTTTCTGTCATATGTTCCATCACAAACCCTCCTTTAATTTAAGACTTCAGAAGTCGCAACCACATCCACACCGGTATTGAGGATATTGGGACAAATAACATCGCCGTATTTGACCGGGGTTTTCACTTCTATCCCGGCCAGTTGCTTCATGGCATCTTGTAATAAGCCTTTGGGAATGGCCTCTCTTGTCGTTACGGGAAGCAAAGGGTGAATCTGATCCCGCGTAAGGACCCGCACTGTTGTTGTCAGCACCCGGACAGGATTAATAATTTCTTGCGCCGCATATGTTTTGCCTCGCTTACATTTGTAATTGGACGCCGAAACGACTTTATTATCTTTATCTACTTCGACTTCAACCCGGCAGGCAAGGGGACACTGCAGACAAATCACCTCAGCTTTTCTGTTCATCTTGCCACATCCTCCTCTCCATCACAGTTGACAATAATATCTTCCCTAAAACCTTTCATCATTTCGGCCGGTACGTCTATGCGGATCTGTTCGCTGGGCCTTACAAAGGCGTATTTTTTGCTGACCAGTCCACCTATACGGACAGTAGCGTTTTTCAATGGCCAGGTAACACGCATAAAAAAGCTTACGGGCTGATTGCTGACAATGGTGTTGGGGACTACATACCGAATATTCTTACCTCCCTTTACATTAACCTTTCTTTCCACCGGCAAGTACCCGTTGATGTATTTTACCGCATTGACAGCCGCCATTTCGCTTGATTCCGTCACATAATCCGCCAAATCATGGACGTGTACGACGTTGCCTCCGGCAAAGATACCCGATACGCTGGTTTGCCACAGGTCATCAACCTGAGGGCCTCCCGTAGGTTCCAATTTAACGCCTGTCATTGTGGAGAGTTCATTTTCGGGAATCAGACCAACGGAAAGAAGAAGGGTATCAGCTTCAAATTCTTTTTCTGTGCCGGGAATAGGTTTCAGTTCTTTATCGATCTGAGAGATAACAACCTTTTCCACCCTGTTTTTTCCAATAACATCGGACACGGTATGACTGGTGTATACAGGAATGTTGAAGTCCCTAAGACACTGTACTTCATTCCTGATCAATCCGCCAATAAAAGGCAGCAATTCCACCAGACAAACAACCTCAGCCCCTTCCAGGGTCAACCTGCGGGCCATAATCATACCGATATCCCCGGAGCCCAGAATAACTACCTTTTTCCCCGGAATATATCCTTCCACATTTATCAGCCTTTGGGCTGTACCGGCGGTAAAAACCCCCGCCGGCCTGTGACCGGGAATTCGAATATTGCCCCTGGACCTTTCCCGACATCCCATCCCCAGTATCACAGCCTTGGCATTTATCCTGGTAAGCGTTTTTTCGGTTAAAGCGGTTATGCGTGTGCCTTCCAGCTTAATAGCCATAGTTTGGGTCATTACATCCACATCTGTCTTGGCAAGTTCTTTGACAAGCCGGTGGATATAAGCGGGTCCGGATAGTTCTTCTTTAAAATAATGCAGTCCAAAACCGTTATGTATGCACTGTGGGAGCATCCCTCCCAATTCTTCCGAACGTTCCAGCAGAACCACATTCTTGGCTCCGGCTTCTCTGGCTTTAATAGCGGCTCCTAGTCCTCCCGGTCCTCCTCCAATTACTGCTACATCCACTGATCTTTCAATTATTCCGCTCACTTGGAACCCCCCTTTGCCTCTTTCAACAGTTCTTTGGTCCTGTAAAGAACCTCCGTCGAACCCTCACCTTTACGCGTAACCTGTTCTACCGGTATTCCCAGCTCCCGACTGAGTATTCTCAAGACTCTGGGACCGCAAAAACCGCCCTGGCATCTGCCCATGCCGGAACGTGTTCTGAACTTGACACCGTCGCGTGTTCTTGCTCCCCGCCTGATAGCCTCGACAATCTCCCCTTCGGAAACAGTTTCACAGCGGCAGACAATATGTCCGTACAGAGGATCCTTCCCTATCAGTTCGGCCCGTTCTTCATCCGTTAAATCATGGATATGGGGGATATCCTTCCGGATTGGATTAAAACCCGGCTTTTTTTGCAATTGCAAACCAACAGAGGGCAGTATCTCGTTTACTACATATTCGCCCACAGCAAGGGACGCCGAAAAACCGGAACCACCCAGGACAATATTGATGAATCGTGAATTTACAGGGGATGGCTTAATCAGGTAATCGGCCCCCGCTTTGGGTATGTATCCGGAAAAAGGTTTTATCGACATTTGCGGCGGCAGAGAGGGAATCAATCTTCTGCACCGCGGAAGAATCCATCCGTCCAATCCCTCCCGGGTCGTCCTTAAATCTCCGACCTCAGGAACATTCTCCACTTTAGCCCCTAACAATATATCCCCGTAAACCGTAGGGGACACAAAATCACCATGGGCCCCGGTTGCCCTCAGATCCCTGACTACATGCCTAACAATACCTTCGATTTTTTTATCCATTACTATTCTCTGCTGGCGAGTACCGCTTACGACAAAACTGTTGTCTTTGATCAGACCCGCCACTTTACCGGCAAATAGACCCGCTGCGTTAACAATATATCCGGCCGCAAAAGAGCCCGCCGATGTTTGAAGCAGGAAGCCGCTTTCATTGTTTGCGGTAATACTCTGTACCTTTGCGTCTATATACAATTTGGCCCCGTTAGCGACAGCATTTTCAATTAAACCAAAGACCAGCCCCCACGGACTTACCACTGCTGTGTTTGCAGTATGAAGCGCTGCTATTACCTGGTCGCTGATATTAGGTTCCATTACCCTGAGCCTGTCTTTGTCGGTGACTAGTTCAACTCCCGGAACACCGTTTCTTTTCAAGGAAACCAAAGCTTTCTGAAGGGCACGAAGCTCCTCCTCATTAAAGGCCACTAAAAGCTTGCCTGCTTTTTGATAGGGCACATCGAGATCCGCACAAGCCTGCTCCATCATGAGGCAGCCTTTCATTTCCGTCCGGTTCTTTATAGGAGCGTCGTCTACCGGAAAACCGCAGTGAACAATGCCATGGGTACCCTTAGTGGCCCCAAAACAAACATCAGGCTCTTTTTCAAGTATGGCCGCGCTAAGATTATATTTGGAAAGCTCCCGTATCACCGCCGCTCCTGCCACACCCGCACCGATTACAATTACATCAAATTTACCAGCTACCTTTTGCATTTTTATCACCCCGTTGCGCTAATATTCCGTTTAAATACCATAAAAGGTTCTGCTGTTGTTCCGGCAGACCATTTCAATATCCTGTTCAGCCGCACCCTTTTTCTTCAATTCCAGTGCTGTCTTAGGTACAGCCAAAGGATCCGACAGTTGTGTTCCGCAGTCACTGTTGATCATAATTCTATCAGTTCCGAATTTTAAGATCATATCAGCCGCCTTTTCAGGACTTACGGGCCTCCAGGGTTGTACGGTGATAGCGGCGTAAGCTCCCGATTTTAGGACAATATCCAGGTTTACGTCGGTACAGTGATCAATTACTACCCTATGTAGGGGCACCTTGTATTCATTGCAAAGAGTCAGTGATTTTTCGGTGTATTTTACTTTCTCATCCGCTTTATTTGGAACGTGTATTACCACTCTGGCATCAGTCACAGCAGCAACTTGGAGCTGACCCCTTAATAGTTCCTCCTGAAAACCCAGATCCTTGCATGTTCTTGAGTTGGGTTCAAAGCCGATTTCACCGATAGCTACAACTTGCGGACGTTTCAGGTATTCGGGCAGTATTTCGTATAATTCGGCAGGATCATCCTTAGGCGTGCTTACCATGCTGATCCCGATCATGGCGTAAGCCTCGATAAAACACTTTTTAACTCTGGGAAGCTGAAAACTAATCTGGTAATCCCACATTTCCCTGATCACTTCACTGCTGACAGCTTTTGTGCCTGCTAATTGGACAGGGCTTACAACCTCTCTGACTCCTGCCAGATACATTTTTTGCATTTCCGCCGCAGAAACATCAGTTACATGAATATGCGAGTCATTAAAGTACAAAAAAATCCACTCCTTTTTATGTATTTTGATAAATTAAGCTAATAGGGGATAATATTCAACTATACTTTTGGGTCTGGATGGCTATATTCTGGAGGTGGCTGACTAGCCTAGTGGCTCATCCACTTTTAGTATACATCCAGCCTTTTCCTCTTGTCAATACCCAACTTTTGCAGTTAACATCAAGAAAAAACAGCCGTTATCCCTTGTAAATCAAGGATTCCACGGCTGTCTGGTTATTCATAAAAATCATAGTGGATTTTTTATTTCTCCGAGGTATGGACTCTTTAATTGACGTTATTACTCTCAGTCGCGTTATAAATTTGTAATACGCTGTCACCCTCGGCAAATTCCGACTTGATCGCTTTCCAGCGCTTCATATGCTCTGATTGGGCGTGCACATCCAAGTCCCCCCGGCTCTCCCATTCCTCAAAAAACATCAATTGGTTTTCGGTTTCGGTGGATGAATACAGGTTAAAGCTTAAACAACCTGGATCAGTCCTGGTAATTCTTACGTAATCTTTGGCCGCTTCAAGCAACGCCCCCTTCTTTCCCGGTTTTACATCGAACTTAGCTGTGACTACTAACATTTCTATTCCCCCTTTTATAATTGATTAAAATACCCTTTATAATTCGCCAATTACCCTTACTTCCGTTTCCAGTTCAACACCGAACAGCCTCTTAACTTCTTTTTGAATATGCCCGATCAAATTTAAAATATCGCCGGTAGTGGCATTCCCAACATTAATAACAAATCCTGCATGTTTCTTCGAAACTTGCGCCCCTCCCAGTTGATATCCGCTCAAATTTGCTTCTTGGATCAACTTGCCGGTGAAATAACCCTGCGGCCTTTTAAAAGTACTTCCGGCGCTCGGATATTCAAGTGGCTGACTTTGTTCTCTTTTCATAACCAATTCGTCCATCGTCTTTTGAATCTCATCCTTATCGCCCTTTTGGAGCCTTAACTTTGCTTTTAAGACAAGATCGCCCTTTGTTTGGATACTACTCGTTCGATAGCCGAATTCTAAGTCGCTCCCTTTCAGCGTTAATAATTCTCCGGCTTTTGTCAGTACAACGACTTCTTCCGCCACATCTTTCATTTCCCTGCCGTAGGCCCCGGCATTCATAACAACAGCCCCGCCGACAGTACCGGGGATCCCGCAGGCAAATTCCAGCCCTGACAACCCGTTTTTTTGAACCTCTTTAGAAACATCGGCGAGCAGAGCTCCCGCCTCAACATCGGCAATATCCCCTTTGACGGCGATATTATTAAGATTTTTGTCGATTTTTATTACTACTTCTCTTATCCCTTTATCACCAACTAATATATTGCTGCCATGCCCCATGACTACATAGGGGATTTTTTCCTTGATAATGTGCCTCATCAACAAGCGTAATTCAGGAATATTATGCGGCACAACCATCAAATCTGCAGTTCCCCCTGTTTTGAACGTTGTATGTTTTTTCATATCTTCATTAAAATAATACTCCGTTGCCACCAACTGTTTTTTTATAAAATCCACTATATTTTCATTACTTGACATTCTAAATTCCTCCATAAATTGATCCCGTATCTTACCCACTTTATAAGAGTATTATACTTGATAAAGGGGAAATTGATGAGTTTCAATTCTTTTAGACCTGTGATCGAATCTATTGTGACCGAATCTATTTTTTAAACTCCACCACAGTCACCCCTGCGCCGCCTTCGTGATACCCGCCCAGCCGCGACGTTTCAATAAAGGGGTGTTTCCTTACCAGATCGCTGATGGCGCTCCTTAACGCGCCTGTGCCTTTACCATGAATGATCGTGGCGGTGGGTATACCGCCCAGATAGGCGTCGTCCAAGTATTTTTCCGTTTCCAGGACGGCTTCATCCACAGTCATTCCGCGCAGGTCCAATTCATTGTTGATTTCTTTGGCTTTACTGGCGTAAATCTCACCTGCGCCTGTTTTAAGCTTGCGTGTTTCTTTGGTGGCCTCTTCCGCCCAGGCTAGTTCCTTCACCTTTACCGCTAATTTCATGATGCCGGCTTGGACCAGCACTTCTCCGTCACTCCCAGGCCTTGTCAGCACCTGGGCTTTTTGTTTGAGTCGTCTAATGATAACCAAGTCCCCCGGTGCAAGAAGATCTGGATCGATCCCCTCTTTATCCTCTTCCTGATAGATCTCTTCCTCAAGTTTATTTTCTTTCTCTTTTAACTGATTACGCAATTCCTGCAGGTCTTGTTGACAGCCCTGTCCATGGTTTCTGGCCGACTTGCGGATTTCTTTGAGAATAGCTTCGCTGTCCCGGCGGGCTCTCATCACGACTTCCAAAGCTTCAGTCTGAGCCTTTTGCAAAACAGCCTGGGCTTTAGAGTTTAGTTCCTGTTCCTTTTTCTCCAGCAGTCCAAGCTTCGTCTGGGCTAACCGCTTCATCCTTTCCGCTTCCTGACGGTCTTTTTCCGACAGCAGTTGGTTGGTTTCCAGGTTTTCGATGAGATCAGCTACCCGCACCTCTTCCTTGGACAGAAAACTACGGGCCCGGTCAACCACTCCCCGCTGCAGGCCCAACCGGTAGGCAATCTCGAAAGCGTTACTTTTCCCCGGCACACCAATCAACAGCCGATAGGTGGGTTTAAGAGTTTCCACATCAAACTCCACACTGGCGTTTTCCACCCTCTCATTATTATAGGCAAAACTTTTCAGCTCGCTGTAGTGGGTAGTAGCGATAGTTTTGGCCCCTGTGGCAATAAGATGCTCCAGAATCGACATAGCCAACGCCGCCCCTTCGGTTGGATCCGTGCCGGCCCCCAGTTCATCCAGAAGCACCAGGCTCGAGTTGTCGGCCTTTTCCAGGATTCCGATGATATTCGTCATATGAGAAGAAAAAGTACTGAGGGATTGTTCGATGCTTTGTTCGTCACCGATATCGGCAAAAACCCGCCGAAAAATGTTCAGCTCCGTTCCGGCCTGCGCAGGCACATGCAGTCCCGCCTGGGCCATCAAAACAAATAAGCCCAGCGTTTTTAAAGTCACCGTCTTGCCTCCGGTATTAGGTCCGGTAATCACCAGCGTATCAAAGTCCTGCCCTAAGCTGATGGTGGTAGGGACAACCTTTCCTTGGATCAACGGATGCCGCCCCTGAATAATGTTTAAATATCCCAAGCTGTTGATCTTAGGCTGCCCGGCGTCGAGTAAGGCGCTTAATTTCCCTTTGGCGAAAACAAAATCCAATTGACTCAAAGTATCCTGGGTAACTTCAAGTTCCTCTTGGTGCGAATGCGCTAAAAGAGTAAGCTGGCGCAAGATCCGTACAACTTCCGCTTTCTCCATGGCCTCCAGCCGCTGGGTTTCGTTATTTAATTCCACCACCGCCATCGGCTCAACAAAGATGGTGGCGCCGCTGGCCGACTGGTCATGGATGAGGCCGGGCACTTGCGCACGGTGTTCCACCTTCACCGGAATGACATAACGGTCGTTGCGGATGGTTATTAAGGCCTCCTGCAAGTATTTCTGCAGCTCCGTTGAACGCACCATGCTTTCCAGCTTATCCCGCACCTTCCCCTGCAGATTCCGTAACTGCTTCCGCACCCTCGATAACTCTTCCGAGGCGTTATCGCTGACCTCGCCTTCCATAGTTATCGTCTTTTTGATCTGCCGCTCAAGCCCTTCCAATACTGCAAGGTATTGAGCCATACCCGATAAAATATCATAATTTTTTCCGTCTTTGACGAAAAAACCCTTGATCCTTTTGGCAGCGCCCAGCGTATCATAAATATACAAAAATTCCTCCGGTTCGATAATGCCCCCCACCGCTGCCTTCCGTAAAGGGCCGCGTAAATCATGGATCCCTCCCAGAGAAAAGCCGGGGAACAACCGGAGTATTTCCTTAGCTTCCGTTGTTTCCGCCTGCCAAACCGTAACTTCCTCCGGCTCAACAGAAGGATTAAGCCCCTCGGCGATCTCTTTGCCCAGTTGTGATGAACACTGGCCCCTCAGCATTTCGATGATTTTGGGATATTCCAATTTTTGCAGAACCTTTTCTTCTATCATTCTACACCTCTGAAATAATGCCCTGCCGTAAATCCGGCAGGAGAGAGTTGGGATAATAGTTCCCTGCTGTCGTCACGAACCCTGTATTTTTCTCGTCCCAGTTCCTGATACCGGTCTAATTCCTGACGGTACACCTGGACAACCTTTTTCACCCAGTATGGTTCTTCTTTCCTGGCTTCAATCCGTAAAGTCCGCGCACCCGTTTTTAACAATCCTGCTAAGCGGTCTACTAAACATAAGGTTTTGGGGTTAAAAACCAGCATGCGGCAATTCTCGTCACACTCCAGCGGAAAAACCATATTCATCCGGTCCTTCAAGCCATAGGCTTCCTTTTTACATGGCTGGAAACAGCCGCCGGCCTGATGCCCTTTGCCCAACACATTCCCGATAGTACACTGTTCCGTAATCATCAATGGCAAGCTTCCGTGGATGATGCATTCCAAGCTTGCTTCCCCCATGAAGTGAAGCCGGCCGATCTGTTCCAGGGTCAATTCCGGCGACAGGGTCAGTTGTTCCAAGCCGGCATCCAGCAAAACCTTGATAGTCAGATCATTAAAGATGTTCAGCGTATAGTCGCCCCGCAAGCCGGTAAGACGCATTTCCTTAGCTAATTGAATGGTCCCAATATTCCCCAGTAAAAACCCATCCGCCCCGGCCTCGGCTCCTTGCCGAAAATACTCGCTGACCTCCGCCGCTTGTTCCTCGTGATATAGACGCGGCCCCAGCAAAACAGCGCGCGCCCCGAATTTATGGCACTCCTCCACGGCTTGTCGGAAAAGAAGGGGACGGATCCCACTTTTTCTGCGCAGCCGGTCCCCCCCGAAATAAATCGTTTTTCCCCCTGCCTCCAGTGCCGCTCTAAGTGAAGGCAAATCACCGACCAGAACAGATAGTATAATATTTTTCGCCGCGTTTTGCGGTTTGGGAATTTGCCGCAGTAAATCATCAGCCCGCCTGTAATACAGTTCTTTGGCAGGCAGCGGAAGTACAAATTTATCCAGCAGGAGCTTTTCAATTTTTTCCACGGCTTCCCGCCGCAAATTATTTAATTCGCTCAGAGGGACCAACAAACCTGCTTCCCCCTCGATACTTAAACCCCGTAAATAAAAGATCGTGTTTCCTAATCTCCCCAATTGTTTTTGCAATATTTCCCTGGAGGCGGGATGCTTTTGGGCCTTTTCCGCCCGATACTGACCGGTAACCGTCACAACATGTCCCTCTTCATCCTTTACCGAAAGCGTAAGAGGTTCCCCTTCTTGATAACGGATGGTGAAATCCAGAGGCTTTTTTCTTTGTCCCGCCGGTGAAAGAAAAGTATCCTGCGCTTTTTTCATCAAATCAAGATCCATTGTCTTAAAAATCCTGTCCCCAATGCGTGCGGTCCCCTCAGAAATCGGGAAGGTGACTTCTCCCCGTTCAGCTTTTTCTATGAACCTATTCTCCTGACGCAAAGATTTAATTTCTCCGGCGATACGCCCGCCCCGGGTGACCCAAATCTCATAACCGTCTCCTATCCTCACCGGTTCGTCCAAGCTGACCGTAACTTCCCGGGACTTGGGATCAAAGGCTGTCACCCGGCCTAGTTTCATCCCCCTGTTATTAGGGCGCTGATAACCCATCAGATGGGGTCCGGGTTTCATCAGATAATACCCGGTAGTGAAATCACGGTTAAAGATTTGGACCAGTTCCTTATGAGCTTGTTTCCCACCCTGGTATTTCAAGGGGTTGCCGTAAACGTCATCGAGCGCGTTCCGATAGTGCCGGACCACCGTAGCCACATATTCCGGTCTTTTCATACGCCCCTCTACTTTAAGGGCTGTAATTCCGGCTTCAGCCAACAGCGGCAGATTTTCGATCATTTTCAGATCCCGCGGGGACAACAAGTACCCTTCTTTGATTTCATCCCCTTTTTGATTCACCAGGGTATAATCCAGGCGACAGGGCTGGGCGCATCTTCCCCGGTTCCCGCTTCTTCCCCCGATCATACTGCTCATCAAACACTGTCCCGAATAGCAGACACAGAGCGCCCCATGTACAAAAGCTTCCAACGGCAGTTTGGAAACACCCTTAATCAGCCCGATGTTTTCGAGAGAAACCTCCCGGGCCAGTACCACACGGGAAAAGCCCATCTTCTCCAGAAACCGCACCCCGGCGCTATTATGGATGGTCATTTGGGTACTGGCATGCAGTTCCATCTCCGGCAAGAGGGACCTTACCAACTGCGCGACCCCTAAATCCTGAACAATGAGAGCGTCTATGTGTTGCTCCGCTAAACTATACAGATATTCTATCAGCTCGGGAATCTCACTGTTGTCAAGCAGCGTGTTAACAGTAGCATAGACGCGAACCCCGTTAAGATGGGCATAGCGCACCGCTTCCGCTAATTCTTCCCGACTGAAATTATGAGCGTTCTGCCGGGCATTAAAAGGCTTCCCGCCCAAATAAACAGCATTTGCGCCATTTTGGACCGCGGCCCGCAAGGCTTCCTGACCGCCGGCAGGCGCCAAAAGTTCCAGCTTATGTTGCAGGGACATAAGAAAACCTCCCCTTAGTAACTGGGAAAAATAAATCGGGCAGACTGCGCCCGTGCCGGGCGCACCTGGGAAAAAGACGCGGGCTCTCCCCGCGTCTTTACCTTTTTACCCTGATTAAACCGGAGCAAGTCTTGATCTCTAGCCCCTTTTTCTCTAAAACGTCCAGCAGAAGGTTTACCCCCAGGGAATCACTGGCCATATGGCCGGCGATCAGCACGTTGATATGATTTTTTTCCGCTTTCTTACGGTGCTTTTCTCCGATATGCATTCCGATTACCGTACCAACGCCGGCAATGGCAAGCTTCGCATACGCATCCTCCGAACCCCCGGTGCCTCCCGTCATATCTACCAGTATTTTACCGCATCTATTTTTATCGGCGCCCAGCACGATCTTGGGTCCGGCCCCAATTTTCATCGCTTCATAATACTCCGGGATCTCCTTTAATATTGTATTTATTTCACCTACTGTTTCCGGTTTTTTATCATTTAAAAGCCGGGTCAAAAAATCGTTGACCATATTATCCGCCGGAGTATGAACACACATAAAAGGAAAATCCAACAGACGCGCCGCATCCACAGAACGGTTGTGATTCAGCGGCATAAGTCCCCGCTGCACCTCACTGATCCGGGATGACAGGATCCCTTCTGCTACATTAATAGGAACCCCTGCCTCCGCTAAAATATCTTCTTGCATATGCATAACATTGTTCAGTCCGGCTAAAGCCTTCCCTTCCGGATGATGAGCCAATAGCAGATCGATCTTCCCGCCTTTCTCCCGCAAACGGTCGGCCAGCAGTATTTCCTGCGTTTCCATATCAATCCCGGCCAGGATCGTTTTGACCTCCGTTTCCGGGTCGCCGTACAAAATACGGGTATCGCTATAGGGGTTCGTTAATTTTTCCTGGTCAAAGGTTTCCTTGTCGGCGTTCTTCAAATCTTCATATTTCTTTTGCAGGCGGTCCAGGCTTTTCTCTAATTCTTCCCCTTTGCGGGGATCATGCTCTTTGCCTAACTGAATAAAGAGCCGGTATATATCTATCAGCTTCAAAAGCTATACCTCCTTTTACTTTATCTTACCCTTTTTATCTTACCCTTTATTTTCCTCGTCTAATAATTTAACCAGCGCTTCGTAATCTTCCTTCAGGCGCAGTAAATCATCAGCCATATTGACTGATGTCAGCACAGCCACTTTTGTCGGAGGAAGATAAGGGTTTTTTAACGATAAATTTTTCATCTGCTCATGTACATAACCCGCAACCTTTTGGATATGGCGGACTTCAGCGTTGCCTTTAATTGTATACTCATCGTTAAAAATCTTAACAGTTATCCGGTTTATCTTCTCTTTTGCACACATTGCGAAGCCCTCCCCGGCAATTCTTATTTATCTGATTATAAACGGCGCAGCCCAGCCCCCAAGTCTTGGGCCAAAGCTCTTTCAATTTCCTGATGCAAAAGATTCACTTCGTCATCCGTCAAAGTCTTGTCCTCTGCCGCCCAGGTTAACGAAAAAGCCAAACTCTTATAGCCGTTTTCAACCTGTTTACCCCGGTAAAGATCGAATAGGCGAATTCCATGCAAGCGTCCCTGCCCAATTTTTTCAATCATACGCGCCACATCCGAAGCGGCCACGTTTTCGGGCAGTACCACGGCTAAATCCCTGGTTACACTGGGATATCTCGGAATGGGACGATAATAAATATCCTGCGAAGCTTCCTGATATAAGGTATCCATATCCATTATACAACCTGTCGTTCTTTGTTCAATACCGTATTTTTCTAGCACTAAAGGATGGATCTCACCTAAAAACCCAGCCTCCTTGCCATTAATCAGCAAAGAAGCAGACTTTCCCGGATGGAACCAGGGAATCTGTTTATTCGGCACAAAAATCCCCTTGATTTGCAGGCGTTCCAGGACTCTTTCCATAACTCCCTTGAGATGATAGAAATCATACTCCTCCGTTGGCGAAACCCAGGTTTTCTCTTTATTACCGACCGCTACAGCGCCAATAGTGGATTTTTCCGCGGGCAGGGGATTTTCCGGAAACCCCTCCGCAAGATAAATCTTGCCCAACTCATAAAGCCGGAAATTCTTATTTCTTTTATTCAAATTTCTGGCTACCGTATCTAAAAGCCCCGGAAGGAGAGTCGTGCGCATGATCCCCTGTTCCTCCGAGAGCGGGTTTTTAACGACAACCGTCTGCCGCAGCGGGTGTTCAATGGGAATTCTAAGCCAGTCAAGATGGCGCGGGTTAATAAAACTATAAGTAATCACCTCGTATAATCCTTGGGCTTCCAGGATTTTCCGAACTGTTTCCCTCATATTTTGCTCCCTGGTTCTGGCTCCCTGAACTGTTGCGCCGTAAGGCAACGTAGTAGGGATCTTATCAAAGCCGTGCAGCCGGGCTATTTCTTCAATGAGGTCTATTTCACCTTCCAAATCCGGGCGATAGCTGGGCGTTTCCACCAAATACCCGTCCGGGTCCCTTTCCACGATCCGTATCTGCAGCGCCAGTAATACTTTTTGTATCGTATCATTATCAATGGTAATTCCTAAAACCTCACTGACCTTTTTCGTCCTCAAGCGAATCGGCTTTCTGACAACAGGATTGACATAACGGTCCACGCGGCCTTCCACTGGTTTGCCGGCCCCCAGCTCAGTCATGAGTTGAATAGCCCGGTCGGCCGCCATGGCACATTGCTCCGCTTCCGCACTTTTTTCAAAGCGCAAAGACGCTTCAGACCTCAAGCCTAAAGCCAGAGAGGTTCGGCGGATATTAGCCCCGTTAAAGCAGGCTGATTCCAGCAAGATATTTTTCGTTGCGGCGGTAATTTCCGAATCCAGCCCGCCCATGACCCCGGCCAAAGCAATGGCGCCGGCCTCATCGGCAATCACGAGCATCTCGGGTTGCAGCTTTCTGCTCTGACCGTCCAAGGTAACCAATTCCTCACCGCCGGCAGCCTGACGCACAATGATGTGCCGGCCTCGAACCTTGTCACAATCAAAAGCATGAAGAGGCTGCCCCATTTCCATCATCACATAGTTGGTCACATCAACAATATTATTAATAGGCCTCATCCCTGCCGCCATCAAACGCAGCTGCATCCACAGGGGCGAGGGGGCAATCTTTACATCCGTGAGCACACGGGCTACATACCTCCTGCATAACTCAGGATTATCAATGTCTACACGTATCAGACCGGCACAAGATCCATTTTCCCGCGAAGCTTCGATGTGAGGGAATTTGAGTTTTCCTCCTGTTAAGGCCGCCACTTCCCGGGCCACATTCAACATACCCAGGCAGTCTGAGCGGTTCGGCGTCAGTCCCAGTTCCAGGACCACGTCATCCAGCCCTAATTCGTAAACGACGTCCCGGCCGATGGCCGTATCCGCCGGTAGTATGAAAATACCTTCCTTCAGTTCGTTCGTCAGCTTATCCGTATCTAAACCTAATTCTTGCGCCGAGCAAAGCATTCCCGCTGACTCGATCCCCCTAAAGAAGGTGCTTTCAATATGTTTTCCCCCCGGCAGTTGAGCCCCGGGCAACGCTACCGGGACCTTCATTCCGGCTTGCAGGTTGGTTGCCCCTGTCACAACAGTATACTCTTTGCCCTCACCCACATCGAGCGTACAGACAAAAAGCTTATCTGCCTCGGGATGCCGGGATATCCCGCGCAGTAGTCCTGCCTTTACGCCCCGGACGCCCTTTTGCAAAGGTTCTATCCCCTCAACCTCTATACCGGACATGGTCATCAAGCTGCCCAACTCCGCAGGTTCCAGATTGATTTCAACTAATTCCTTTAACCATTTCCAAGATACACGCATCCTGATAACCTCCTAAAACTGACGTAGAAAGCGAACATCATTCTCAAACAACACCCGCATATCATCTATCCCGTATTTTAACATAGCGATCCGTTCCACACCCATCCCAAAGGCGAAACCGCTCACCTCTTCCGGGTCGTATCCGCTCATCTGCAAGACCCTTGGATGCACCATGCCTGAGCCTAAGATCTCCAGCCAGCCTGTTTGTTTGCAAACTCTGCAACCTTTTCCATTACAAATAATACAGGAAATATCCACCTCCGCGCTGGGCTCGGTGAAAGGAAAGAAGCTGGGCCGCAGCCTGATACGCTGTTCGGGGCCAAACATCTGCTTGGCAAAATTCAATAAAGTTCCCTTTAAATCGCCTAAACTAATGCCTTTATCAATAACCAGCCCCTCCACCTGATGAAACATCGGGGAATGGGTGGCGTCATCGTCACGCCGGAAAACCTTGCCGGGGCAAATGATTTTCACAGGGACCTGCGGCCTCATTTTCTCCATGGTCCTTACCTGCATAGGCGAGGTTTGGGTACGTAAAAGCACATCCTGGGTAATGTAAAAAGAATCCTGCATATCTCTGGCCGGATGGTCCTTGGGGATATTCAGGGCTTCGAAATTATAATAGTCCAGTTCAATTTCCGGACCCTCCTCGATGGTATAGCCCATCCCCAAAAAGATCTCTTCAATTTGCCGGATCACCAGTTGTAAAGGATGCCTGCGGCCAGGTTCAGCCGCAATTCCGGGCAGAGTGACGTCAATACTTTCCTCCATAAGCCGCCGCTCAATTTCCTGAAATTTCAGTTCTTCGGCTATTACCTCGATCCGCTTCTCCAAGTCGTCCCGAATCTCATTAGCCAACTGGCCGACCACCGGACGTTCCTCCGGCGTCAGCTTCCCCATCCCGCGCAGGATTTGGGTAAGTTCCCCTTTTTTTCCCATGTACTTGATTCTGAATTCATTTAAACTTTCCGAAGAAGAACATTGCAAAAGTTCTTCTGCCGCTTTTTTGCGCAATACATTCAATTGTTCCTGCATCTTTGATCCTCCCACTTAAATATATAAAGAGAACTTGGCTTACGCCAAGCCTCTGGCGACGGCCTCTTCTCGCCATCCATGGCTACAGCGGCATTTGGCCATCCGTGGCCGGCAGCGCTTAGTTGCATTTATACTATCATCCTATTAAGACCTATACTTTCCGATAGTATGAAAAAAAAGAAGCTTCGCCTCCAAAGGGACGAAAGCTCACTTCCGCGGTACCACCCTGGTTAATCCTTAAGGGATTCTCCTCATAGACCCATAACGCAGGTCTTGCGGCCAGACCTAACAACGCTCAACCTGGCAACTCCTGGACGAAATCACTGCCGCTTACGCTTAATGGAACTCTCAATCACGGTCCCACTCCCTGTCTAAGAAAGCGCACAGACTTCCAATCATCGTTATTACCGCCTATTCTACTGCACCAACATTTTTTTATACATAATATAAAACATGACGGAACCGGTGGCTTCAAACAACTTCCAAAATAACTCAACATCCATTTTCACGACCCACCCTCTCAGGCGACATGTTTCTGAATGTGATTATACCATAACCTTATTAATAATGACAAGGTTAACGCCCCTGCAATGTATTAACGCCCCTGCAGATCAGAGCGCCTTGCTTTGCTGTTTTACAATTTCATGCTGTTTTACAATTTCATGCTGTTTTACAATTTCATAGAGTAATACCCCGCAGGCCACCGCCGCATTTAAAGATTCAGCCCCTTGGGCCAGCGGAATTTTTACCTTCCTGTCAACATGCTGCATAACCACTGTCTGCAGCCCTTGTCCTTCATTGCCGATAATCAGCGCGACCTTACCGGTATAATCATTCCTGTAATAGTCTTCACCGCCGTTCAAAACACCCGCCACGACCTGATAACCTTGCCGCCGGATCCATTCGTACACTTCCTGCCAGGTGAGTTGGGTCAGGAGAGGGACGTGAAAAATCCCCCCCATAGTGGAGCGAACTGTTTTGCTATTATAGGGATCCACAGTGCCGGTCAAAGCAATCAAAGCCCCAACCCCTGCGGCCCATGCAGTCCTAATCATCGCGCCTAAATTGCCGGGGTCCTGGATACCATCGCTGATAAGAACGATCCCCTCCGTCCATCCGGAAAGAGCGCTCAATGTCAGCTCCTTCTTTTTGGCTACGGCAACGATTCCTTGAGGCGTTTGAGTTTCGGAAAGTACTTTTAGCACTTCTGAACTGACCTGATGGCAACGGCCCGCTTTCTGTTTGAGTATATGAAAAAGCAAACGGCCCCGTTTTGTCTTCCATAACGATTCATCATAAAAAAACATTTCCAGTTGTTCAGCCCTCTCGGCTTCCTCTACCAAGCGGATCCCTTCGATCAGGAATTCCCCTTTTTCTTCCCGGTATTTTTTTTGCTGAAGCTTCTTCACACCCTTAATAAGCGGGTTTTGCGCGGACTGAATAATCTCCATTTTCTCACCTGACTTCTGATTACTATCATCCTATTAAGACTTATACTTTCCGATAGTATAAAGAAAAGATGACTGTATAGCTACGTCATCTTTTTACCGGAGTTATTGATTATTTTTCGCTACAGAAACCAATTCGCTGAAGGCCGCCATATCATTTACAGCCATGTCGGCTAAGATTTTCCTGTTTAAATTCACACCAGCTTTTTTGAGTCCGTTGATGAACCGGCTGTAAGACATCCCATTCATCCGGGTTGCCGCGTTGATTCTGGCGATCCAGAGTTTGCGGAAATCACCTTTGCGTTTTCTGCGGTGGGCAAAAGCATAGGCCAGGGAATGCATGACCTGTTCATGAGCCGGCCTGTATAATTTTGATTTGGCGCCGCGGTAACCTCTGGCTAACTTCAATATTTTCTTATGTCTGCGGTGAGTAGTATATCCACCTCTGACTCTTGGCATATTTCAAACCTCCTCATGAGTCTACATGATTTTATTTATAAGGGATTAAATTGATTACACGTTTGGCATCGGAAGGGCTCATAATAGCAGCCTTTCTCAGATTACGGATCCTTTTCGGTGACTTCTTGGTTAAGATATGGTTTTTATAAGCATGTTTTATTTTGATTTTTCCGGTTCCAGTAAGGTTGAACCTTTTCGCCGCTCCTCGGTGAGTTTTCATTTTTGGCATGGGATTAGTGCCTCCTCTCTTATTAGTTCTGTTTTGGCGTAAGAATCATAGTCATATTCTTTCCTTCCAACTTAGCGTCTTTTTCAACAGAAGCCAGTTCTTTCACAAGGACCGCCACCCGGGCTAAAAGCTCCCGGCCAAGTTCCGGATGAGAAAGTTCCCTTCCCCTGAACATGATCGTAACCTTAACTTTATCCCCGTCCTCCAGAAAACGTATGGCGTTTTTTGTTTTTGTTTCAAAATCATGGTCTTCTATATTAGGACGGAGTTTGACTTCTTTGATATTGATGATCCGCTGTTTTTTGCGGGCTTCCCGTTCCCGTTTGCTTTGCTCATATTTAAACCTGCCAATGTCCATGATCTTACAAACCGGCGGCCTGGCAGTTGCCGCGACTTCCACAAGATCCAAGCCTTTAGCTATGGCAATTTTTAAAGCCTCTTTGGGGGGCATGATACCCAACTGTTCCCCGGTTTCACTAACCAAACGCACCTCTTTGGCTCTAATCTCCTCATTTACCCGCAATTCTTCTTTAGCTATTTTTCCCCACCTCCAATAAAATTTTACCAACAAGGAAAACTTGGCTTCGCCAAGCCTCTGGCGAGCCTTAGTTGCACCTGTACCTGTTTCCTTGATTAACTTATACTTTATGACAAGTACAAAAAACGGATGGTAAGGCCATCCGCTTGAAATATCCTGATCTCATACGATCTTTCGTGACCCTACTAGCCTCTGGCGTAAGGTGAGAAGCGGACGGCTTCTACTTCGACCCTTATATCGGTCTTTAAATAGAATATCAATTTTCCTATAACCTGTCAATCATTTGTTTTGCGGGAAATGGCGGCAAGTATGGCGTTTTTGACGTCCGCGAAGCTGACAGTGCCTTTATCCCCTTCTCCCCGTTTGCGTAAAGCTACAGTGCCGTTGTCCGTCTCCTTATCCCCAACGACCAACATGTAGGGGATTTTTTCCATCTGCGCCTCCCGGATTTTATACCCGATTTTCTCGCTGCGTTCATCCACCTCGACCCGGATCCCATCTTTAAACAGCTCGTCGGCCAATTGCCTGGCATAAGCAGCCTGCCGCTCCGTTATGGGCAGAACTTTGACCTGCACAGGCGCCAGCCAGGTGGGAAAAGCCCCGGCGTAATGCTCGGTGAGGATGCCAATGAAACGTTCGATACTTCCGAAAGCCACACGGTGAATCATAATGGGGCGGTGTTTTTGTCCGTCTTCTCCCACATAGGTCAAGTCAAATTTCTCAGGCATTTGAATATCCAACTGGATGGTGCCGCACTGCCAGGTCCGGCCCAGCGAATCTTCCAAATGAAAATCGATTTTCGGACCGTAGAAAGCGCCGTCGCCGGGATTGATTTTATAATCCATTTTCTTTTCGATCAGCGCCCGTTCCAGAGCTTTGGTCGTCAATTCCCACTGCTCGTCGGTCCCCATGGCCTTGGCCGGTTTGGTGGAAAGCTCCACATGATAGGGAAAGCCAAACAGGCCGTAAAGGGAATCTATTAAATCAATAACCCCTTTGATCTCATCCGTAATCTGCTCTTGGGTCATGAAGATATGGGCATCGTCTTGCGTAAAACACCGCACCCGCATCAGGCCATGCAGAGCGCCTGATAATTCATGCCGGTGGACCAGCCCCAGCTCGCCGACCCTTAAGGGCAGGTCACGGTAACTATGCATTTCGGAATTATAGACCAGCATCGCCCCCGGACAATTCATAGGTTTGATGGCAAAATCCTCTTCGTCGATGACAGTAGTATACATATTATCCCTGTAGTTGAGCCAGTGCCCGGAACGCTCCCACAACTGACGGTTGAGGATGACCGGGGTTTTGATCTCTTGATAACCCCATTGACGGTGAAGCTGCCGCCAATAATTTTCCAGTTCATTGCGAATTACCATACCCTTGGGATAAAAGAAAGGGAAGCCGGGACCTTCATCCATAATCGTAAAAAGCTTTAACTCCTGCCCTAATTTGCGGTGATCCCGCCGTTTGGCTTCTTCCAAACGAAACAGGTAAGCGTCCAGATCGGCTTTTTTAGGAAAAGAGGTTCCATATACCCTTTGCAACATTTTGTTTTTCTCGCTGCCGCGCCAATAGGCGCCGGCTAAACTCATCAGCTTAACTGATTTGATCCGGCCTGTGCTGGGCACATGAGGCCCTGCGCACAAATCTACGAATTCACCCTGCTGATATAGGGATATCTCCACATCAGCCGGCAAATCTTGGATCAATTCCACCTTATAGGGTTCTCCCCGCTTCCGGAAAAATTCTAAAGCGGCTTCCCTGTCTTTACTCGTCCGCATAAGCGGCAAGTCTTCCTTAATGATTTTCTCCATTTCCTGTTCAATCTTTACTAAATCTTCAGGCGTGAAAATATGCAGGGAATCAAAATCATAATAAAACCCCTCGCTGATAGCCGGCCCTATCCCCAGCTTGGTGCCGGGAAAGAGGCGCTGCACCGCCTGGGCCAGGATATGCGAACTTGTATGACGGAACGCATTTTTACCCTCCGCATCTTCAAAAGTAAGAATATCCAAGGGACCGCTTTCTTTTACAGAATAAGACAGATCCACCACCCTGTCATTTAATTTGCCCGCAACTGCATTTTTCGCCAAGCCTTTACTAATACTCTCTGTTATTTCGGCAACCGGCGTTCCTTCCGGGTATTCCCGTTGCGATCCGTCCTTGAGTGTTATTTTAATCATAGTCTATCCCCCCGGCTTATAATAAAAATTGGTATAAAAAAACGCCCCTCAAGGGACGAGTCGTATTACCCGCGGTTCCACCCTGTTTGGAAGATTACCTTCCCAACTTTTTTGGCCCGTTAACGCCGAACTACGTTTTCCCTTATTCATCTTTTCAGGGAAAAGGCTCCCAGGCGGTCTTATCAGCAGTATTACCTGGCGGCGCTTCCAGCCTTGACGCCGCTTCTCTGGCAGGTTTGGCACACTGAAAGTTGTCCTGTTCAAAGCTTATTTACCTTGTATATAGGAATTATAGATAATCCCCGGATGGATGTCAACTAAATACCGGCTATCGAATGAAAAAAGTGATTATTCCCTGGACAACCCCGATCGAAAAGCCCAGGACCCCCCCGAGGATTTCAATGTGTTTTAATTCCCGCCTGGCAATGGCATAAGTAATTTCCTCCAGATGCTGCAAATCAAAAGAAAGCACTTTTTTTTCCACAATACTTTGGATCTCTTTTTTGATCTCTTCCATCTCAGGAGGGCTCATCATTTGCATGGGATGCTGTAAAAAGGCCGTCGCCTCATGGCGCAGGGTTTTCCCCGCAAACTCGGCGACTGCTGCTTGTAGTGCTTGAGGAATGAGGAGGGGCATCTTCAACAAAACCTTTTCCCGAACATGCCCTTCGACCTTGTCGGCGAGCATCAGCTTTATTTCATCCCGGCCCAGGCTTTGGGCTACATCGTTTCCGGTTATCAGTTCCGTGCTGACTATCTCGGCCAGAGCTTTAGCGATATCCTTTTGTCTTTTAGGGATAAGCCCTTGAAATTGCCAGCCCAGTAAAGGAATTCTATAAACCCGGTAAGGGCGGAAAAGCAACCTGATAGCCAGCACATTCGTGATCCAGCCGATCCAGGCCCCAATGACGCCCATAAATAATATAAAAAGCGGAAGCTTCATTCTTTCACCTGATTTCTTCTTCTTAAGAAAAAATACCAGAGAAAGTTAAAAGAAGCAAGTTTTTTTGGTCAAAAGAAAACTCACGTTTTTTTCGTGAGTTACTTTTGACGCTGGGTCTGACACTTTTCACATCCCTGGCAGTAGATAACCCTTTTTCCAAAGACATTTTGGATTGTGCGGATGGTTTCCCCTATCTGCGCCTCTTTTTCCAAATGTATCTCTATTTCTTGGGGCGCCAGCGTTATTAAAGCGCTGATCAATAAATCCTCATAATTTATTTCTTTCTCCAACAAGTCCACCATTAAACCATCCAAACATTCATGCTGAACAGGTTTATCATACTCATCCAACAAAGTAAAATTCCCATTTGTTTTAAAGATAATCTTGATTTTAGAAATTTTTGGTTCCTGTATGTCCACAAAGTATTTTAAAAGCCTAATGAACTCCAGATACTCTTTTTCCAATAAGAATTCATCAACTGCTGAATTAACAATCCCTTCCAATTCATCTTGGTATTCCTTCAAGCGGAAATTAATAAACCCTTCCAAAATTATTTCTTTATGCAATTCCAGATACTCAATAATTTTCAGCATCACCTTGTCTTTACGCTCTTTTAAGAGATACTCGTCCGGCCCCGGAGGGTTCAGCATTTCCCTGGTCTTCGCTAAAATAGCCTGCTTTTCCTCTTCATTGTAATAATAAAAATTTTCCCTGATGATTTTTCGAAGGATCCTTGCTTCCCATTCATCCACAATAAGCCCGGCAAGACAATCGGCCAGATAGCACTTCATTGTTTGTACGGCTTCTTCTTCCTGATTGTTAGCCAGGTCCTGCAGATTAAATCCCAAAAAAGTAAATTCACCGATCTTATCTATATCAATAATAAGAGGAAATCCCTCTTTCTTCAGCAGTTCCACTTCATGGTTCAATCGACTGTACAGCAGATTGGGAATCGTATACGTACCGATGGAAATAGGTTCAGGCAATCATCTCACTCCTTTCGCTTACGTTATTATATGAGGAGTGATTTTTTATATACTGGCTAATGCCTGACAAATATTACGTTTATTGGGTATGATTTAGCCCCGCTGTCAGGATTGAACAAAGACTGCCGCAGAGGGTCGAAATCGCAGCCCGGAATATCCTAAGCCGGTCTTTGACAGGGTCCCTCTGCGGCAACGCCTTATCCAATATATAGGCTTTCCCCCAAACAGCGGTTTTACTGCATGGCGCCTTGGCCTTGGATACCCAACTGGGTTTGTCCATAATTTTGAAATTGCTGTTTGGCCTGCTGGATTTGCTGCTGGTCCGCCCTTTCCAGCTTATAGTGTCCTTGCTCAAACATTAAATTAAAAAACTGGCGTGCCGACTGGTGGGTTTCGTTTAAAATCGTCATCACATCTTGGTATAAATCCTGATGACTGGCTTCCCTGGCCATGATATTAAAATTATCGGTTAACCACTTGCAGGAGCTTAAGCAATCATTCAGTCTATCCCGGTCGTTCATTTCGGGTCCTTTAACCTGAGGTTCATTGGGCATCTTGGGATTCGCTACGATATTTGGGTTTTGCTGCTGCACGGTTTATGCCACCTCCTTAGAGTTTTATTGTCCCGGCCCTGCGGGGTTAAGATGTTTAAGCAACATTTCATATTGTTTTTGATGCATTTGAGCGCCTTTTTGGATCAGACTTTTCGTCTTGGCATCCTGAGTTTCCCGGGCAAAATGATTAAACTTTTTAATGACATCCAACTCCCAGGACAGGGCGTCTTTGATGTAGGCCAGGTCTTTTGTGGAAACCATCTTGGGCGGTTCTGACATTCGGTTTTGCTGACCAACACCTGGCATCGGCTGATTTTGTTGGCCTTGAGTCTGTGTATTCGGATTTTGCATTTGCATACGTATCCCCCCTTTTTATTGGTTTACTACTAGCTTTCTTTTTTTTGGTTCAGTTTATGTATTCATTTCTTATCCATAATCACGTCGCGGACAAATTTCCTGCCATATTTATCATAGCTCCAGGTAACGAATAAAAACCATATCAAATATAACGCGGAGGGGAAAATTACTTTACTAAAGGTCCAATTAAATATGCCCAGATTCGCCAGCACATTGGAAAATAACACGCTGTATCCGGCGGATACAACGGCAAATAGGTAGTTCCACGGCCTTTTGTCAGGCAATAAGTATAAAAACATTATAAAAAAAATGGTCCAGGCAATTGGCGGTACAAAAGGTACGACCAAAAAGCCCAACGGACCATAATTCAAATAACCCCCGGCCTTGATTAAGCCAATAAACACGATCCAAAAGATATCAATAACCGCACCATAAAAAATACTTATCAGCCCAAACTTATAAATCTCTTTTCCGGGAACTAAAATAACCATGACGAGGGTCAAAACCGCTGTATAAATCAGATATATAAAATACGCCGGCATTTCCATAAACAAGTTTTCACCATACTTTTGTAGATAACAAAGTCTGTGGTGGTAATTATGCCCCATTGCCGGTATTAATACTCAGTCTATACCATGATTTTGCAGATATTGTTCGTAAATTCCACCGGGTCGTTGATAGCTAAGCCTTCGATCAGCAACGCCTGATTATATAACAAATCTGTATATAGTTTTAGCTTGTCCTGGTCTTGCCCGTAAGCTTCTTGCAAGGATTGGAACACATCATGATGAATGTTTATCTCCAAAACTTTTTCCGCTTTGATATGGGGGTTGTTCGGCATGGTGTTCAGTACTTTTTCCATTTCTATCGAAACTTCCCCCTCATTCGACAGACAGACAGGATGGTTTTTTAATCTTTTAGACGCTCTGACGTCTTTGACTTTATCCGCCAAGATATTTTTCATATACTCGAACAGTTCTTTTTGATCCTGCTCATCCGCAGGGGAAGTTTCCTCATTTTTTTCAGTTTCTATCCCCAAATCCCCGCTGGATACAGATTTAAACTCCTTATCTTTATAGGACATAATCATCTTGATGGCAAACTCGTCCACATCATCGGTAAAATATAGAATTTCATATCCCTTGTCCGATACAAGCTCTGTCTGGGGCAGTTTATCAATTCTTTCATTTGATTCTCCCGTAGCGTAGTAAATATATTTTTGTTCTTCAGGCATCCTGCCGACATACTCTTCTAAAGTTACCATTTTCTTTTCTTTCGCTGAATAAAAGATGAGCAAGTCTTGCAGGACTTCTTTGTTGCCGCCGAATTCACTGTATATCCCGTATTTTAATTGGCGTCCGAAGGATTTATAAAACTCTTCATACTTATCTCTCTCATTCTTTAAGATATTTTCCAATTCATTTTTAATTTTGGTCTTTATGTTTTTCGCAATCAGTTTCAGTTGTCTGTCATGTTGTAATATTTCTCTGGAAATATTGAGGGATAGATCCTCCGAATCAACCAGGCCTTTGACAAAGCTGAAGTAATCCGGTAAAAGATCCGGGCATTTATTCATAATCATTACGCCATTAGAATACAACTCTAAACCCTTTTCGTATTCTTTTGTGTAAAAATCATAAGGCGTTTTTTCCGGAATAAATAAGATGGCGTTATAACTAACGGCTCCTTCCACGCTAACATGGATATGCTTGATGGGTTTGTCGAAGCCATAGTGTTTTTCGGCATAGAAGTTTTCATAATCTTCCTTCGTTAGCTCGTTTTTATTCTTTTTCCAAATAGGCGCCATACTATTTACAGTCTGTTCTTCCGTATAATCCTCGTATTCCTTATCGCTGCCTTCTTGCAGCCTTTTACTCGTAATATCCATTTTTATGGGGTATCTGATGAAATCCGAATATTTCTTAATCAGGCCTCTTACTCTGTATTCCTCTAAGAACTCATCATATTTTTCATCCTCGGTGTTTTCTTTTATTTTTAAGATGATGTCCGTACCTGCGGAGTCCTTTGTACACGGTTCAATAGTATATCCCTGCGCTCCTTCAGATTCCCACTTATACGCTTCCCCGCTGCCAAAAGCTTTGCTGATTACGGTAACTTTTTTCGATACCATAAATGCGGAATAAAAGCCCACGCCAAACTGGCCGATAATATCATAGCCGTCTTTTTGCTCATTTTCTTTTTTAAAGTTCAGCGACCCGCTTTTGGCTATGACGCCAAGATTATCATCGAGCTCCTCTTTGGTCATTCCTATTCCGGTATCCGAGATTTGCAAGGTCCTGTTTTCTTTATCGAGGATAATTTTAATATAATAATTTTCTTTATCAAAACTCAAAGTATCATCCGTCAGTGTCTTATAGTAGATTTTATCAATCGCGTCGCTGGCGTTCGATATTAGTTCCCGTAAAAATATCTCTTTATGGGTATAAATGGAGTTAATCATTAAATCCAGCAGTCTTTTCGACTCTGCTTTAAACTGTTTTCTGGCCATGTAAATCTTCCTTTCCTGAATCCATCGTTATAAGTGGTTAGCACTCTCTGCCGCCGAGTGCTAACTCTTATTATTTATTATCACATTTTTTATCTTTATGTCAACTCTAACAAGCAAAAAACCGGGCGGCCCGGAGTTAATATTTACCATGATCTATTGGTCATGATATACTAATATCTAATAAGAAAATCTTGATTGAGGATTCCGGCATGAAAAATAAAACGTCTGCTTGGCTAATAATCGTAGTGCTCGGCTGGATGGGGATGATGTACTACTTCTCCAACCAACCCGGCTTATTAGCTTTGCCCTACCTGGAAAAATTCAATCTGATACCCCATTTTGCCAACGAGCACCTGAACGATGATCTGGAGCTGGTGGTGCGCAAACTGGCCCATGTGGCCGAGTATGCCGTTTTATATGTGCTAATCTATCTGGCGAGCCGGCGTGTGCTTTTCCCTGCCGGAGAACGCAGCCTCCCCAAAGCTCTCCTGTGTGCCCTTTTCTTCTGCCTGACCTTTGCGGCCAGTGATGAGATCCATCAGCTTTATGTGAAAGGCCGCGACGGTCGGATCATCGACGTCTTCATTGATCTTTTCGGTGTAATGCTGGGGCAGATGACGGTGCTGATTGGGATATTGCTAAAACAGACTCACCATCTTTAAGCCCTGTCGCCATAATGCACCACCCGCCGGAAATCCCCCGCATAAATGGTCGGAATAAAAATCCGATCAAGTTCACGATAAGTAATTTCATTGACGGCCTAATCCAAATATCAGGCAATGTGCCCGCCGGTTCAATATGTATATCCTTAAACCCTTCCCTACTCATAATCAGTTTTAATTCCCACGGTGAAATAGGCGCTATGTGTCCATATGAAAGATTGTAATCGAAAAAACCATGAAATTTACCATGCCTTAAAAAGACTAATCTCGAAAACCATGAAGCCGTATTAGGTGTGGTAACTAAGAGTAATCCATCCGGTTTAAGCAAACTTTTAAGCAATCTAATATATTGCCATGGATTTTCCAAATGCTCGATTACTTCTACCCCTAGAACAATATCAAAATAATCTTTATAATGTGTCTTTAATTCATTAATGGCCGACTCATCATTAAAATCAACCTGCAGAAATATTGCTTTATCACATTTAAAATCATCTTGGTTAATATCCGCCGCATATATAGTATATCCGAGATCGACTAAACGCTGACTAAGCGCTCCTTCACCCGATCCAAGATCCAGCACTCTAATATTTGACGTCGGCGGTCTTAATAAAAGCAGTTTATCGGTAATTTGCTCATGTAAACGCAAATCTGCTTTTATTAATATTCCTTTGTAGTATTGTTTTTTTTTATCCCCAAACAGAATCATGAGGACTCCCCCTGTCACGGAATTTAAGGCCGGTTGTGGATAAATAATCTCCGCCAATAATCGTTAATCAAGCTTTTTATAACATCCCAATCTTCCCGGGTAATTTTAAAGGCCCTTAAACCAATTTTCGTTTTCTGTAGAAACACCACCAGTTGAAATATCACTATAATTACGTAGGATAAACTCGCCGTTATAGCTGCACCTATATAGCCCAACCGAGGAATCAACAGAAAGCAGCCGGGGATAGTAACCGTTAAGCCAATAAATGAAGCAAGCGTATTTATATAATACTGACCCTGGCCCGCAAAATAATTGCTTAAAACGATGCCTAACCCCCATATTACGATACCCGGACTTAAATAAAGCAAAACAGTTCTTATTTGTGCAAATTCTTCACCGAATATAAAACCAAAAACTGATTCCGGCAGCAAAACCAATCCCAGTATAATAAAAAAAGTAATCATAAAACTTAGTTTGGCCAGCCTGCCCGTAAGGGAAATCGCATATTTTTCATCCCGGCAATTAGCAATTGTGGAATACTGCACAACCGCAATACTTTGCGCCAGCATCCAGGCCGCTTCCGAAAGTGAGATGCCAACACTGTAAATTCCAACTCCGGCGGTTCCGACATATATATTTATGATAAAAAAACTGAACCGATAATTAAAATATTGTATAAAGTTACCCATTTGAGCTATAAACCCGAGGGATACCATCTTTCTTAGCGTTTGAAAAGGGAGGATTGCCTCCGCTTTCGTTTGGAGACCGGTGAAATAACCTCTTACAGTAACAATTGCAATCATAAGCGTACATAAGTATGAAAAACACAAGCAGTATATATACGTACCTACCGTAACATAACCCACTAGGATAGCCAACGTAAAAAAAATAAAGTTTAATGTCGGCTGCAACACTCCAATAAGATTGTATTTTGAGATATCCTCATGACTGAGAATCATAATAAGCAGGATACTGTAAATGCAGGTTAAGACACCCAGGTACAGCGCATGCTTCCAATATTCTGACTGCATTTGATACCCATACCGGTATAATAGCGCACCAAACAAACAAACAATAAACGCCCATAATACCGAAAATAAGATGGCTTGAATATAGAAACGGCGGTTCTTGTTTCTGGGCATCAGATAGACTAAGGCCGTTCCGCCTACAAACCCGTTAACAAGGCCCATCAGACCAACAACAGTGGAGATTATACTGATATCTCCGCGCCCAACTGATCCTAGATTATGTGTGGTCAATAATATTGTCCCGAAAGAAATAACGGTTACAAACCCTTTCGTAAAGAAAGTGCCTAAAATTTTTTTAAACATCATTGACTGCCCATTGTCGTACTATTCTCAGCATTACAGCTCCCCCTGTTAATTGCTAAACAATATAAGCTTTGATCACATCACATACAACATCAATATTTTCTTCGCTCAAATACGGATGCATGGGCAGCGAAAGTACTATCTTGCATAATTCATTAGACACTTCAAAGTCATTTTCATCAAACTCCAGATATGCAAAAGCCGTTTGCCGATGCATCGGTTTAACATAATAAATCATACTTGGAATACCATTCTCCCGCAGCGTCGTCTGCAATCCGTCCCGCTGTTCGTTATTATTAAGCTTGATGGTGTATTGAGCAAAGCTTGAATAATAACCGGCGGGAATTAAAGGTGTTTCAACAAGGCCGCGCAATCTTTCGTTATATAACCTATAAATTCTGTTGACATCTTCCAGTTCATGGCTGACAAGAGCTTTTAGCTTCACCTTTAATACGGCGGCTTGAATTGTATCAAGTCTGGAATTAACGCCCATCCTCACATTGTCATATTTATCATTACCCTTGCCGTGAACCTTGAGGGACTTGATAAGCTGCGCTAAATTATCGTCATTGGTAAAGATAGCCCCGCCATCGCCATAACAACCTAAGGGTTTGGCCGGGAAAAATGATGTCGTAGCAACATCACCAAAGCTGCAGGCTTTTTTCCCTTTGATACCGCCACCGAAGCCTTGTGCTCCGTCTTCTAATACAAGCAGACCATATTTTTGGGCTATGTTTTCTATTTTAGGAAAGTTTGCGGGTAACCCATACAAATCCACAGGGATGATCGCTTTAGGAGTTAATTTTCCTGCCAACATAGTCTTTTGTATTGCTTTCTCGAGTTCTTCAGTATCAATGTTAAAGGTTTCTCTATCTACGTCCACAAAGATAGGAGTAGCCCCAACAAGCGAAACTATTTCGCCCGTGGAAAAAAAAGTGAAATCGGGGACAAATACCGCGTCCCCCTTTTTTATCCCCCAGGCCATCATCACTAAAGTCATAGCTTCAGTGCCATTTGCACAGGAAATACAGTGTTTGACGCCCACATATTCGGCCAATTGGGCTTCCAATTCGGCCACCTCTTGACCGCCGATGAATTCCCCTTTTAATAACACATTCTGTATGGCTGAATCTATCTCGCTTTTGTAATAATGATATTGAGCTTTTAAATCCCTAAACTCCATCGTTTTTACCTTCATTTCCTAATATCTTCAGTAACCAATATTTTAAAATTGATAAATATTTTCTTCAGTTATTCGCGGACAAGAGCTTCTCCTTTATTTTTTCAAACCTTCTGGGAATTTCAGTTTCTAACTCATGCGGCATACGTTTGTGAATCTGGGAATCGCCTGGTCCTACATATTCGGTTGCTTCATTAATTTTTTCAATGGCATCAACTAACATCTTTATCTCAATTTCATACTGTCGGTAAGCAACTGCGTGAAATGTATCATTATAATAAACTGGAACAATTCTTCTTTCGATAATTAATCCAGCATCAACATCAGAACCGATTTGGTGAGTTGTAACTCCAATTGGTTGTTCTTCATAGATAGCCCACTTCAGTGCATCTAAACCCCTGACATTAGGAATATAACCAGGATGAGCATTTATCACCTTATAATGCTGAACTATTGTTTGCGGTATAATACCTGCTCCGCAAACCAGGATTATTGCGTTAGTAGGAAGCCCATTTAGACTTAGATCCTGTATTATTGATTCATCTCTGCAATTAGTTTTTTGATATACGTATTTGTAACCAACATTTTTACATAATTGTTCTGGATGTACATCATTATAACACTGCGGTCTATGTTCTATCAGTGGTACAAATTTCTTAACATAATGCAGGGGTTGCGCAAAAACAACAACATCTTCATACCCTCTAGCTCTTAATAAGCAAAGCGTATCATACGTTTTCCTATGTGGCGCCCTATAAGTAAATACTCCAATCATATAGTTTCTCCCAAATTTTTTCGTTATTTTCTTTTAAAACTTCCGCTAAAATCCATTGTACTGCACTTATCCAAGGGCAGCTTAACATTTTTTCCTTCGGCCGCCGATTTGTAGATAGCAAGCACCAGTTCTAACGCTCTTCTCCCATCTTCGGCTGAAATGCGGGGCTGTCTGTCGTCTTGAATTGCTTCAATAACGTCCGCATAAAGAGGAGTATGTCCAAACCCATAGATATTGGGGGGATTCTCATGATATTTTCTTTTGATTTCGTCCGGATCATCCAGCGAATCTGCAAACCGCCACTCTTCAATAAGATTCACAGATTGACCGCCTGCTTTAACAGTACCTTTTTCGCCAAAAATATAAAGAGTTTCCTCAAGGTTTTGAGGATAAATATTGGTTGTTCCTTCAATAATACCATAGCTGCCATTTCTAAATCTTATCAGCGCGATACCGAAGTCTTCGGCATCAATATAATCATGATTAAGCTTATCCGTCATACCGATAACTTCCTCTATCTCATCGCCCATCATCCACCGGAGAAGATCAATATTGTGAATGCACTGATTCATCAAGGCCCCGCCGTCTTGTTCCCATGTTCCCCGCCAGGCGGCGGCGGAATAATATTCATGTCCGCGGTTCCAACGTATATGTGCCGTCCCATAAAACAGCTTCCCAAAGCGATTGGTATCAATGGCTTCCCTGATTTTCTGAATTGACTTGTTAAAACGGTTTTGATGGCACGCGCAGACCTTTAAGCCTTTTCCTTGAGCCTGGGCAATGATTTCATCAGCATCTTGCAACGAAAGAGCGATAGGCTTTTCAATGATAAGATTACATCCTGCCTTTATACAATTCAACGCGATCGAAGCATGTTTACCGCTTTCAGTACAAATAGCCACTAACTCAGGCTTCTCCTTTTCAAGCAGCTCTTGGTAATCAGCGTATCGATGCACCGCAGCGGGCAGATTAAATTTCAGTATTTTATCCTCTATTTTTTTGTCCTCCAAATCACATAAAGCGACAATTTCAAGGTTGTTCTCAAGGGCTGCGGCGATATGATTCGGCGCTATACGTCCACACCCGATCAAGGCATATCTTAGTTTCACGGCGTTTCCCTCCTACAGCGATTTGAAACATTTCCACACAATGTCGATTACCCTTTTCTGTTCCTTTTCAGTTAAGCTTGAGCCTGACGGCAGGCACAACCCCTGCTCAAACAAGGAATCGGACACGCTTTTGTTTTTTCCGTGCGTGAAATATTTGCTGCTTTGAAACAAGGGCTGTCGATGCATCGGCTTCCAGACCGGGCGTGACTCGATATTTTCCCCGGCCAGCGCATTGATAATATCCGGCGGCTTAACAGCTGTGATCCCAGGCTCTAAGGTCATGACCGTTAACCAGCGGGTGCACCTTCCATAAGAGGCCTCCGGCATAAAGTTTATTCCCCGAATGTTTCCCAAGGCTTCCTTATATCTCTCGAATACAGCCCGCCGGGCTTCTACCCTTTCGTTAAGGATCCGGAGCTGTCCCAGGCCTATTCCGGCTACAATATTACTCATGCGATAGTTAAAGCCCATTTCTGAATGCTCGTACCAGGGAACGGGATCACGTGCCTGGGTCGCCCAAAAGAGCGCCTTCTCGATGGCTTTAGCGTCATCCGCTAAGAGCATTCCTCCGCCTGAAGTCGTGATAATTTTGTTCCCGTTAAAAGAAAAAGCGCCAAACTTTCCGAAGGTCCCGCAAGCTTTCCCCTGATAGGACGCCCCTAAGGCCTCCGCTGCGTCTTCAATGACCGGAACACCATACTGATTGCAAAGCGCCAGTATGGGCTCATAATCTGCACTTTGCCCATAGAGATCCACAACAAGCACAGCTTTCGGCAGCTTCCCATCCCGCGCGGCCCAAGCAAAAGCCTTTTTGAGCGCCACCGTTGACATGTTCCAGTTTGATGGCTCCGCATCAATGAAAACGGGCTCAGCCCCTTGATATAGGACGGGATTCACACTGCCGATAAAAGTCAGGGAGGAACAAAAGACCCGATCTCCCTGTCCCACCCCCAGCGAACGCAAAGCCAGATGAAGAGCGGCCGTTCCTGAACTTAATGCCAATGCTCCGCCCACTCCCGCGTAAGCCGCAACCCTTTGCTCAAAGGCGGTAACACTGGGGCCCAAAGGGGCGATCCAGTTGCTCTCGAAAGCCTCTTTAACGTAGCCCTCCTCCAAGCCGCTCATATGAGGCGGAGAGAGATAAATACGTTTATTGGAGGTCGCCATGCTAACACGCACCCCCCAGCTTCTTGATAACCCTGGCCGGAACGCCCACAGCCAAGCTATAGGAAGGAATATCCTGAACCACGGCCGCACCCGCGCCGATCACACTCCATTCCCCTATGCTCGTACGATTAATCACACAGGCGTTAAGACCCATATAGACTCCTTCTCCAAGCGTAACCTCGCCGGCTACATTAACCCCCGGCATTAAGCTGACAAAATCATCTAAAACCGTGTCGTGTCCGATAAAGCAATGGGGATTTACGATTGAAGCGAAGCCCAGCGTAATGTTCGTAGTCAGAACACTCCCGGCACAGATGATACTACCTGCGTTTATTTTTACATAGCGCGACATCTGAACAGATGGATGGATAAGCGTAGCCACCGGTATAGCTGCATCTTGAATTTGGGTAACTATATTTTTGCGTGTCTGAGTATTCGCAATCGCTACCACCACCCACGGGAACGGTTTCATGCTAAACAGACTGTTGACGCTGCCCAAAACTGAATAACCTTCTACTGTAGACCCTATTACTCCGTCATCTACAAAACCCAGCAGCTCCCAGCGGGGAGCAGTCTTATTGATATCTTCAACCAGCCAGGCTGCCTCGCGGCCAAGTCCTCCGGCCCCTACTATGATTAGCGGTCTGACGACATCCTGATGCATCAAAGTCACCCCTTTACAACGACTTCTTATCACTGCCTATAAACTCAGGCATCGTTGCCCTGCCTTCGGCGTTGATCCCTTCCCGTTTAAAAACCTTCAATAAGGTCATGACCAGGATCTTTGCATCCAGCCATAACGAACAATGCTCCACATACCAAATATCCAGCATAAATTTCTCTTCCCACTTTAGCGCATTACGTCCGTGCACCTGGGCCCAACCGGTAATACCCGGCTTCACATGATGACGGCGGGCCTGTTCGGGTGTGTATCTGTCCAAGTATTGCATGAGTAAAGGCCTGGGCCCTACCAGGCTCATTTCACCCTTAAGCACGTTGAATAGCTCGGGAAACTCGTCCAAACTGGCACTGCGCAAAAGCTTGCCGAGCCGCGTAAGACGCAAATCGTCAGCCAGCAATGCTCCTTCGTCATCCCGTTGCTCGGTCATCGTTCTGAATTTATACATTGTAAATGGTTGACCTTCTAAGCCGGGACGAACTTGTTTAAAGAAGACCGGCCTGCCCATTTGTGTCCGGATAAGTACCGCTAAAATTACCAAAACAGGAGCCATTAATAGCAGTCCCAACCCTGATCCCATTATATCAAAGCAGCGTTTAATAAAGGGGTAGATTGAATTCTTTTTCCGTAACGAACCGTCGTTTAAAGTTGTTTCTAATAAAACCGCTTCCAACTTGAGAGCCAGGGATCTTAAATCATGGTTTTCTTGAACATATTTTCTTCCATTGCGGCCCATCTGTTCTCTTTCAATATTTGTCATATGATAAAGTCTAAGCACTGCCATAGCTAATTTTTCAGGATCTCCCGGCGGCGCAGTAAAGCCGGCGCCGGCTTCTTCAACCGGATTGTTAAACGCATTCGCGCCAATAACCACGGGTCTTGCGCTTGCTAAGTAATCATAGATCTTGTTAAGGCTTATCCCGTATTTATAAAGAGGCAAATCCTTGACAATAACAACGAATGCATCGGCTTGCATAAGAATTCTGGGGATTTCCCGCTTGGGGATTGGTTCGTCAAATTGGACGTTGATCAAGTGCTTTTCAAGCGCTGATTTCCTTAAAATGTCCTTGTCCGGGCCATCGCCAACCAAACGAAAAACGATCTTATCCCTATAATCCGCATCTAATATTTCCGCACATTTTATCACAGACTCCAGGCCATTAGCTAATCCGTGCGCACCTGCATACATCACAGTAAATTTATTGTTGTCGGCGCTTTGTAAGACGTGGTCATACAGGGAAAAATCTACCCCGTTTGGAATCCAAACGACCTTATTGGCATCTATGCCGACTGACTTAATGTATTGGTGTGCCCCGGGTAACAATACCACAATTTTAGCAGCCCGATTATATAAATACCTTTCTAAGCGGGCAAGCAAGAGAACTGCCGGATGTTGCGGGCTAATCCTGCCTAACTCGATAAGTGATTGCGGCCACAAATCTCTCACTTCAAAAACAAAAGGCACTCTCCATCTTGCGGCCATCTTTTGCGCCGCCCAAGCGGCAAAGGGATGAGGGGAGGAACCTATTACTATATCCGGGGGTTCTATACGTTTAAAATATCTATCGTACAAAATCCGTACGGCAAATGAGAGCATATTTTTAAACCGCGCAAGTGTATTTCCTTGATACGCGGGTACATTAACAAAAATAAACGGCACCCCATCATATACCCGTTTAAAAATAACTTCTCTCACATTATCTACTATAGGAGTCTTGGTTTGATGGCTGAAATTTGCCGCAACAATTTGTACATCATGACCCCGCGCAATTAATTCCTTGGCGAGGGAATAATGACGGGTTCCACCCGCTTCCACCGGTGGAATTGCATAATGATTTACTATCATAACTCTCACGGTAAATACCTCTCATGAAACTTCATATGATTTTAATAATTCATTATCATTTTCCGGATAACAAACAATTTAATATTCGCTCACCGGCATGGCCATCTCCAAACAATGGTAAAGAAAAATCTCTTGAACTCTTAATAAAGTTCTGTTCAGCATCAATAATTCCTCCTGCGTTTGCTCCAACCAACCGACAATATCCATGTTCTACTAATTCCACCCACTCAGTTTCATCCCTCAACGTAATACAAGGCTTACGGAAGAAGAAAGCTTCCTTTTGAACCCCGCCACTATCAGTAAAAACTGCCTGCGCCGAGTCAAGAAGGCGAATCATGTTAAAGTACCCCACTGGATCTATATAGGTTACCCGTCTCATATCAAAACCTATGGCTATTAATTGCTTGCGTGTGCGCGGATGCAAAGGGAAAATAACCGGTACGCGTCCGGCAATCTTCTCCAGCGCTGTAATAATATTACTTAAACGCTGTGGGTCGTCCGTATTCTCCTGCCGATGCACCGTAGCCAGATAAAAGCCTCCCTTATGCTGTTCCAGCAATTCTGCAACAACCGGTCCTGCTGTGGCATATCCCCGATAAAAAAAGGCGGCGTCACACATCACATCTCCCACATTTTGCATCAGGACCCCTTGCCACTTGTCTGCCCCTTCCCGCTTGAGATTATTAACCGCCGTATCCGTCGGGCAAAAGAGCCAGCGCGATACCCGATCAGTAAGGATCCGGTTCACTTCCTCCGGCATCTGCATATTAAAAGACCTCAGCCCGGCTTCCACGTGAGCGAGCGGAATATGAAGCTTAGCTGCCGCCAATGCGCCGGCCAGGGTAGAATTGGTATCTCCATAAACCAGCACAGCCTCCGGTTGCTCGGACAGCATCACGCTCTCCAATCCCTCTAACATCCTGCCGGTCATCAACCCATGCCCTCCGCTACCGATTCCCAAATGGTAGCGAGGCTTGGGGATCCGCATTTCCCGAAAAAATACATCGGACATATTATCGTCGTAATGTTGACCGGTATGTACAATTACTTCTTCAATGCACTCCCCTGCAGCGCTCTTATTATGTTTCCCAATCGCTCTTGAAACCACAGCAGCCTTGATAAACTGGGGACGGGCGCCTACGACCGTTAAAATTTTCATGATAAATACCTCTCATATTGCCTCAGCCAGATCTCCAAGGCCAGAGAATTAAAGATATCTTTAAACCATACCGAACCTTTGCCCGGCTTTTGTCTGCAATAAGCTTCATATAATTTTAATAATTCATTCCTTCTTACCAACCCATATTTAAAGATGCGGCTATCAGGGGCAAAGTAATTGAGTACCTCGTCTTTCAACTCATGCTTAAGCCATTCGCTTTGAGGATTAACAAACCCCTGTTTATCCTTGCGCCAGGCAATAGAGGCCGGTAAATATGGTTCCATGGCTTTACGGAAGATGTATTTGGTCCAGCCCTTATTAAGCTTTAACTCTATAGGTAGATTGATTAATAATTCTGCCAGCCGATAATCCAGGAAAGGTACGCGGATTTCGCGCGACCATGCCATGGACATCCGGTCTTCTGTATGCGTAAGTACCGGTACCGAGAACCTTGTTATATCTAATATCTGTCTTTGACGTACATCCATTCCGGGAGAAAGTCCGACAAAGACGGCTTGATAATTATGCAGCGCAGCCCCCCGGATATCCGGAACAGGCGATTGCAGCCAGCCGGGTAAATAACGCCGTGCTTCAGCCATTGAAAACTGATTAACCACAGTTCTATTAAGCAAAAAGCCGCCCGCAAGTTGTACAGCCTGATTAATTCTACCGGCGCGCAGTAATTCCTGCAGATAGAAACCAAGATACTTCCTATATCCGCATAAAACTTCATCGGCGCCCTGCCCGCTGAGAATGACTGTAATACCATGCTCTTTGGCCTTTTGCATTAATAAATAGTGAGCAACATTGGAAAAGCTCCCCACCGGCTCATCATTAAACCGGCAGGTCTTTTGCAGAAGCCTGAATGCATTGTCAGGCCTTAATTCCAGATTAACCTTATGAACCGGCGACTGCAAATACCGGGCCATAGTATCTATAAAAGGCGACTCGTCAAAACGTTTATCACTGCTTACGGCGGAAAGAAGATTTAATTCACGATTGTCTTCCTTTAGGATTTTCACAACCGTTGCAATAGATGAAGAGTCTACCCCTCCGGACAATAGGATTCCTAATGGGACATCACTGCGCATCCTAATTTTGACCGCTTCAAAAAATAACTCTCTGACCTGTTGAATGAGGGATTCCTCGTGTGAATATATTGCGCTGCGGTTAGCTGTAAGCCGGTAATAAATCTTCGTCTGCGGATTTAAATTTTTATCCTTTAAATCGATCGCCATATAGCTTCCTGCGGGCAGCTTTTTTATTTCCTTAAAAAACGTATCCGTTGAGCTTTCCGCTAAGGACTGCAACAGAAATTCACCAACGACCTGCAAATCCAGGGAAAACTTGCGAGGCACGGCCTCGAGTATCGTTTTCATTTCGGAAGCAAAATAAAACTGTTCATCCTCAATATAAAAATATAGCGGTTTTACACCATACCGATCCCGGGCCAAATATATACGCTGTTCCTCAATATTCAACCAGGCAAAAGCCCACATCCCATTAAAACGGTTTAGCGCTTTCTCCACTCCCCAATGGTGCAGCGCAGCCAAAACTACTTGCGTATCAGAATTATTAGTAAAATGACATCCTAAAACCCGCAATTCCTCACGCAATTCGCGATAGTTATATACCGCGCCATTATAGATTAAGATTTGCCTTCCGTCTTCGCTTAACATGGGCTGATTAGCATCAGCAGATAAATCTAAGACAGACAAACGCTGATGCCCCATTCCTATGTTCCATTCCCCTACGTTACCAGTCCATTCGCCTTGTGCATCAGGCCCACGGTGGAGCTGTAATTTATTTCCTGCCGCTATTCCCCTAATTACCTCATCATGGCAATCATTTGGCAAAATTATCCCGTTTACCCCGCACATTCAAACACCCCGATTGTTATTTCGAAAATCATGATAAACCTGTTGGTAGACGTCTTCCATAATATCGGCATTCTGTTTCCATTGATAGTGATCTAAGACATGCCGCCTGCCCGCGGCGCCCATTTGACGTCTTAGCGGTTCGTTTCCGATTAGACGTTTTATCGCATGCGCAAGCGCTTCCACATCGTCCTTTTCCACGATAATGCCAGTAATCTCCCTGTTAACCACCTCGGGTAATCCGCCTGCGTTGGATACTATTACCGGGATACCACAAGCAGACGCTTCTACTACGGCCACGCCAAAACTTTCAGCCGCCCTGCTTGCCGCAACATAAATATCCAGTTGGTTTAAATAACCCGGAACCATCCCATGCGGCACTGCTCCTGTAAAAATTGTACAATGCTGAATTCCCAGAGTATGTACCAAGTCTTCATATTCTGCTCTTTGAGGTCCATCTCCTACAATTAATAATTCCAGAGATCTCGGCATATTTGATAGCTCATTTTTAATTTCAGCAAATGCTTTAATTAACGTATCTATACCATAGTCAGGAGATAATGCTTTCACGGTCCCCACTAATAACCTATTGCATATTTGCTCCTTAGGCATTGGCCTGAATACCTCTGTATTGACGCCAAAAGGTGTTACAGTGAGGCCTCGAACAGGAAATAATTCATTAACCCGTTGAGCCATAGTCTTACTTGTGGAACATATCCAATCTGCCCGGCAAAGGTTTTTAGTGATGATCTTTCTGAATAGTAGGGAACGGTCGGGAACACCATAAACATCATCCCCCCATACAGATAATATATGGGGGTGGAAACCGCAAAGCCTGCCTAATACACCGTAGCCGCTGGCATAATGTGTATTGAGAATGTCCGGTTTGATTTTCCTTAACAGTACTTTGAGGCGCCCTACATTCAGATAATACCCGAGTGGCGGCTTAAAAGGCAAAATGTAAACCTGAACGCCTTTATGCAATTCCTCTCTACCAGGGTGCATCGTTATTAAATGTACATTATGACCTCTTCGAGCCAACTCATTTACCCACTTTACAGTGTGTATCGAGCTATATCCCGCCAGAAATGCTATTTTCATTACAAAATTCATCCTTTATCTTCATTAACGTCCTCGCAGCAGTTTTAGCCCTTGCTTCCCAAGTATGATCTTTTCGGACTTTACAAACCCTTTCCTTTTTTATTGCTATTTCTTCCCGGTATTCTAATAAATGCAGCAATAACCGTCGTGCTTCATCAACAGTATCTACAACCCAACCAATGTCTTCTTGCATAATAAATCTTGCCGCTTCCGTTCCGGACAGTGTCAAAATAGGTATTCCATGGGCGATACTTTCAAAGACTTTAACGGGCATTGCAAAATCCAAATATTCATGAGGCTCCCTAAGCATTGTGAAAATATCAACAGTTTCATAATACGCGTGAAGCTCCGATCCATTTACATGGATGATGGATACATTGCCCTTGTCAGTAAAACAATCATACTCTCTAATTGCTTTCCACTCCTGTTCCCGGCAACAAAGAGTAAGATGAACTCCTTTAAGGCTATCAGCCGTTTGAAAGAGCGGCCTTAGGTTATATCCCGGCGGTGTTACTCCTCCCACGTAAAATAGCTTTAAGTTATTGCTTGTACTATGTATCCGTATGCCATCTTCAAGCCCGGAGTCGCACCCAGGAGGAAGCGCGCTGATTCCCTTGTTTATCCAGGCAGTAGGTAAAGCTTCCTTCATTTTTATTGATGGCAAGAATAGGTGGTCTAATAGACATCTGTATATCATCCAATCATATTTATATAACGGAATTGAGATAGCTCTCTTATACCACGATACATCGTTAGCATACATTGGAAACAGCCAATAAATATCCCTGTAAAAAAGCCCCAAGGGTATTAAATTCCGTTTAGCCCACCTGAAAAAACCAAAATCCAGAAAAGGAAAGGTCGGATAATGATTGGCCTCAGTGAGCAAAGTTGGCATCGTACTTGACTCTGAATAGATAAAATCGTATTTCTTCCCCAGTTTGACCGCCCGTTTAATTGTTTTGATTGCTTTCTTACGCTCCAACCCATATCCTGCAACAAGTTCAACTTCATAACCTATACTCTCGAAGGCTTTTATCATTTTGAAAGGCCTAACTGAACTCCCGGATTCACCTTCAGGCGAAACCGGGTAAGGATGATGAAAAATCATAGTGGGTTTCACGGACGGCAGTCCTTTCTATTCTTTAAATAGTTCAAAAAACCAATTGCAAACGCAAAGAACATCCACTGAGGATATAATCCCATCACGGAACTTGAACTGGTAGAACCAAGAATAAACATTACCATTCCCAGCAGAAGCGCTTCGCAGATATTTTTTTCCTGCAGATTGACAGTATGCCTGTAATAAAAAAACAGATTCCTAAATAAGAATAAATACATTATTAAATAACCGATAAATATAAATATACCATAGTTAGCTAATATCTCAAACCACCAGTTGTGTACGTTAGCAATATCCCTCGTATCATACAGGCTGTAATTTGCCATATAATACTCAACTCCGCCCGCACCCACACCACGGCCATGAGAAGCTATAAAAAAATATATCGAACTCTTAATTAAGTTGATACGGACTCCTCCGGAGGAAACTCCATTTTGAATGCCGTATAATAATTCAGTGAAGTTATAAAAAGTTTTATTGATCAAATCAACAAAAAAATTACCTAGACTTAACCATACCGTTAACACAGAAAATACCAGAAACGTAACTACTTTGATACGGGATACGGTTCCATACATAAACATCAGCCAAAATACTACGGTGATCATGAAAGCAAGCTGCACTGCCGCCGATCCGGTTTCAATTAATAAATATAACGCAGGCATTACTAATAGGACGACCCCTGCTATCCGCTTTGTTTTGGATGTATATCTTAAAGAACTTATTAAAAATGTCAAGCCAAATCCTAAATAGAGAGCAAAGTCATTCTCGTTATAAAATATTGCCGTGGGAGCATAATACCCTCCACTCCCATAGTATCTGGAACTGTCCAAGTAATAACCCGAAAGGATATTAACGAATCCCAGTACAAGCATAATAAAAAGCATAGAGATCCATAGCTTTAAGAGTATTTTAAAGTCTTCCAGACGCTTAAAATAATAAACGGAAAAAAATATTAGAGAACAGCCAATAAGCAAAAAGGTTATCTGAAGAGCCCCTTTTCTAATAACAGGAGCCCAGGATAGACTAATCAGAGCATAAATTATCCATATAATAAAAAAGGCTAAATACCCTTTTGTTTTTATCCTGCCGAACTTAATCGTGCCGCGCTGAAGAATTTGCAGGAGAAAAGTCATCCACAAAAATACAACCATTAAATGGAACGGAAGTATTCCTATGCTATCAGCTACCGGGATATGAAAAACTTTGGTTACTGCAAACATCAGTATATATGTTAAACAAACCATGATGACCGGAAAACTTGTTCTTAATTTGTTGATCTTAATAACCATATTACTTTTTGAATGCATCGGTTTTCCCTTTTCTTTTTAAAAGTATCAACATTTATCGCCCATCTAACGTGTCTTGATAAATTTCCATCAGCCGCTTCGTGACCGTTCCTTCACTAAACCGCGAGATGCAATCTTTTCTAATCAATTCAGAATCGTATTGATCCAACTTTTTCATCATCTCATTCATAGCCTGAGCTAATCCTTCTATATCGTTCGGTGAAACCAACATCCCGTTAATATCATTAACAATACACTCCGGTCCGCCACAGCGGGTAGCGATAACCGGTTTTCCACATGCCATCGCTTCAATGGCAACTACTCCAAATGTTTCATACAAACTTGGCAACACAAATATATCGCAGCATTGCATAGCGTCACGTACCTGATTCCGGCTTAACGGCCCTAAAAACTTTACGTTCTGACTTATTCCTAATTGGGCGGCCTGTTGTTCAAGATTGCGCCTTTCTTCCCCAGCCCCTCCAAGCCATAATCCAACCTCAGAATTATTCATAAACTTTTTCGCAAACGAATTTAACAGAATGTGATGACCTTTATTGTAAGTGAGCGCTGATACATTTAAAAAGACAAATGGAGGAGTTTTAAGTATTGGTTTATTTGAAATATTAAATACATCTGTATCCACAATATTGGGAACAAATTCAAGCAGCGCATTTGGACAACCGTATCTCTCATTTAGTATGAACCCTAACTCAGGTGAAACAGTTATTAATTTTGAGGCGTTTTTATACACATCGTATAAATAATCCTTTTGCCAGGCTTTAATCCGTCCCCGGGCGTACGCGGAAAAGTGCTCCGTAACTACAAAGGGGACAGAGTATTTATGATGTATTACGGCAGAAATTGCCCCGCCATAGAGCATTGAATGGGCGTGAATTATATCGGGCTTCCCATATTGCTTTATATATAGCTCAAACAAGTCTAACCCGTCATTGATTAATAACCGTGCATTTCTGTGCGGTATCCGCGGGAACCAGGACCAACCATGAGTTCTAACCGTTACTATCCCATTGTCATCTTCCTTACTAAATTTTCGTCTTATTACTTTAAATCGAAACTCCTTAATAGATCTTCGTTCCGGATATACCACGCCTATCTGATGTCCTGCCTTTCTTAAAGCATGTGCTTGTTCCCGAAAAAACACACCGCTGATTGGATTTCTTTTCGTGGGATACCAGGAGGGGATAATTAAAATATGCATCGGCAGACCTTCCTAATATGAACTTGTTGCTATCATTTTTAGAGTAGTTCAATATTGTTTCTATTCTTAACACTTTTCATGGCATTTTTTGTATCAAATATATAGTTGGCATTCTCCTGAATAAGGTGATAGTCTATTCCTTTGGTATGGTTTGTAGTGATAACCACGATATCGGCTTGCTTTAATTTTTCGGCTGTTAGCTCAGGGAGCCCTTTGATACTCTCTCCCCGTTCCTGATATTCTTTAATATAGGGATCATAGTATTCTACTATTGAGCCAAACTTCACAAATTGATTAATAACCCTTATTGCCGGGCTTTCCCGATAGTCGTCGATGTCACCTTTATATGCTATTCCCAGAATCAGCACTTTTGAACCATTCAGAGCTTTTTTAAAACGGTTGAGTATTTTACCGACACGCTCTACGGTATATTCGGGCATACGGTCATTTACCATCATCGAAGCTTCAATCATGGAGGTATGGAAACCATACTCCCTGGCTTTCCAGGATAGATAGTAGGGATCTAGCGGGATGCAGTGCCCGCCCAGGCCGGGGCCGGGATAAAAGGGAGTAAATCCAAAAGGCTTAGTCTTGGCTGCTTCGATGACTTCCCAAATATTGATATTCATTTTATTGCAGAGCATAGTCAGCTCGTTAATCAAGCCTATATTGACGTTTCGGTAAGTATTCTCCAGGATCTTTTCCATTTCCGCTATTTTGGGCGAGGAAGCTTCGAAAACTTCGCCTTCCAGTACGTTTCTATATATACCGGCAATGACTTCAGTAGCGTCCTGGCCTACGCCGCCAACGACTTTGGGAGTATTTTTGGTTTTATAAACCAGATTTCCCGGATCTACCCGCTCAGGAGAGAAAGCTAAATAAAAATCCTCTCCGCATTTTAATCCTGTATGCTGTTCTAAGAGGGGCAGGATTAATTCTTCGGTCGTGCCGGGATAGGTGGTAGATTCTAATACTACCATACTGCCCTTTTGCAGATATTGGGCGATGGCAATTGTGGAATCGCGTACATAGCTGATATCCGGCTGCTGGTATTCATCAAGGGGCGTTGGTACAGCGATAGCAACTAAGTCCACCCCTTTAATAAAGGAAAAATCACAGGTGGCAGACAACATGCCGTTTTCCACCAGTTCTTTAAGTTCGCTGTCAACTACATCACCAATGTAGTTTATCCCCCGGTTAACCATCTCAACTTTGCTAACTTGAACATCAAAACCAATCGTCTTATAGCCGGCTTTGGCTTTTTCAACTGCCAGGGGTAGGCCTACGTAGCCCAGTCCGACAACGCCAACTATGATTTCCCGGCGATTTATCTTCTTCAGTAAGACATCTTTCATGGACATTTCTATTCCCCCAGGCAATTTGGTAGTTATTAATGGTGCAGATGCCGTTCAGCTTACTCTTTCCGCTTTTGCTTTCTTACTTAACCGGGTTATACTATTCAACAATATAGCCGCCTTCTCCGGATCATACGCCGTATAAGCATAATAGGCCAGCTCGCGCAGCCATGCTTCAAACTGCTGCACATCGAACCTGTCCGGCTTTAGGGCTATAATCCGCGGGTGTTTCGTATTGGACACTACTTCTCCGGGGGCTACCAGCTCCTCATGCAGCTTCTCGCCGGGCCTGATCCCGACGATATCAATGGGAACATCCTCTTCGTCAAAGCCGGAAAAACGGATCATGTCTTTGGCGAGATCGATAATTTTTACCGGCTCTCCCATATCCAGCACGAAAAGTTCGCCCCCTTTAGCCATCGCCCCGGCTTGAATCACCAACTGGGCCGCTTCGGGGATGGTCATAAAGAAGCGGGTCATCTCGGGATGGGTCACAGTCACCGGCCCGCCATGCTGGATTTGCTCTTTAAAGGTGTCCAGTACGCTCCCGCGGCTGCCCAGCACATTCCCAAAACGCACCGCCACAAAACATGTCTTGCTGATCAGGGAATATTTCTGCATAATCATTTCCGCTGCGCGTTTCGTGATTCCCATAACATTGGATGGATTCACCGCCTTGTCGGTAGAGATTAAGACAAAAATACCCGTATTAGCCCGGTCGGCTGCATAGGCTAAGTTTAATGTGCCAAAAATGTTATTTTTAATGGCCTCCTCCGGATGGGTTTCCATTAAAGGTACATGCTTATGGGCGGCAGCATGAAAAACCACCTCCGGCTGATACCTTTCGAAGACAACGCGCAGCTTTTCCCGGTCCTTGATATCGGCAATAATCGGGATGACGTTCAGTTGCGGGCAGGTATTTTTCAGCTCCTGCTCAATCTCAAAGATCGGATTTTCGTCATGCCCCAGTACCAGCAGCTTTTGCGGACAAAAGCCGACGATTTGCCGGCACAACTCCGAGCCGATGGAACCACCGGCGCCGGTAACCAGGATCGTCTTGTTCGTTACATAATTTGCAATTTCACCCTGATCCAGCGTTACGGGATCCCTTCTCAGCAGATCTTCGACGTTCACTTCGCGGATTTGGTTTACCGTGACCTTGCCTTCGATCAATTCGTAAATGCCCGGCAAGGTCCGGACGCGGGCCGGCAGTCCGGCGCAGATCCGTGTGATTCCACGGATCACCGAGCCGGGAACCGACGGCAGCGCAATAATGATTTCTTCGATAGCATAACGTTTCACCAGATCCGGAATATCTTCCCGCTTGCCCAAAATAGGCAAACCTAACAGCTCACTGTGCTGTTTATAGGGATCATCATCCACAAAGCCGATGACTTTCAGCTTATTTTCATTGTTGTGCAGCAGTTCCTTCGTTACCATCAACCCGGCCTGACCGGCGCCGATAATGAGGGTGGGATGGCCTCCCTTAGGCTGTATGGTAGAAAATAAACCACTGCGCACCATGCGCAGGAAAATGCGGGAGCCGCCGATCAGCCCGATGCCCAGAATCCAGGTGAGAATATATATGGAACGGGGCAGACGCTCCTGCATGAAATAGGCCAGGATGATGTTCAGCGCCACCGCACAGCTGACGGCATTGATAATAGAAAACATTTCGCGGAGGCCCGAATACTGCCAGAGCCGCTTGTGCAGACCAAAACGGTAATTGAAATAAAGATGCGAAAGGGTAAAAAAAGGCACTAAATGCTGATAAGCCCGTAAATATCCGGCTGGGATAAGCCCGTCAAAGCGCAAAACAAGAGAAAGGTAAATTGCCAGATTCACTAAGATGACGTCTATCAGAGCTTTTAAAATAAACCGCTTCTTCTCTTTCACTATTTATTCACCATCACCCTTGGCCTAATATTTTATACCCCTGCGCGGAATGGGCGTCGCTTCCCCAAATATCGGCCAGATTTTCTTTCCACAGGCGTTCAGCCCGTGTTTGAACAGTGTGCCCGTATTTTCCCTTCAGACTGCTGACATTGACCTGAAGCAACATTCCCTTGGCCTTAAAGGAATCAAGCCAGGTTGGATTGTCCTCCAGCCATCGGTAGCGTTCAGGGTGAGCCAGGACCGGGGTTATTCCTAAGAGCTGTATTTGATACAAGACCTCGCCGGTCCACAAGGGATAGCTTTGAAAGGGCAGTTCGATCAGGACATGGGTCCCTTGGTCTTGATACGTCATCAGCTTTTTTTGGGCCAGCAGCTTCGGTATTTCCGGATCCAGCATGATTTCCGAGCCCATTTCAATGTGCAGCGGGATTCCGGCTAGCCGTACCGCCTCCCGTAATTCCGACACAGCCTGCCGGATGATCTCCCGGGTATTTTCACAAAAATACACTTCATAATGAGGTGTGGCAATCACAGTCTTATAGCCCGCCGCCGCCGCAATCCTAGCCATCTCCAAAGCTTCGGCCTGACTTTGGGCCCCATCATCCATGTTTGGTAATATATGACAGTGGTAATCAATATCCCCGGGCTTCATTCGTCACTCCCGTAGTAATAATAGTAGTAGCCTTCACCCCGGGAGCGCTCAATGCCGTTTAAAACCACGCCCAACAAACGGGCTTTAGCCATCACCAATTGTTCCTTCGCTTCCTTGGCCCGGTTGATTTGGGTTTGTCCGGCCAGCGTAACCAGGATGACCCCGTCCGCCTTGGCGGAGAGCAAAATTGCATCCGTGACGGCCAGCACAGGGGGAGCGTCGACCAGAATATAGTCATACTCGTCTTTCAACTCTGTCAAAACGGACGTCATGCGCTCAGAGCCCAAAAGTTCGGAAGGATTAGGGGGGATAGGCCCGGCGGTAAGCAGAGATACGCCTGTCACTTGGGTTTCCTGGATGTAAGGCTGGGGAGAGAGATTCTCCGCTAAAGCATTTGTAATGCCCCGGAGATTGGGAGTATTGTAAATCTTGTGTTGGACCGGCAAGCGTAAGTCACAGTCGATGATCAAGACCTTTTTCCCCGTTTGCGCCAGAGTTACAGCCAGGTTAGCCAATACCAGGGACTTGCCCTCGTCGGGTCCGGCACTCGTAAAAAGAATTGTCTTAATGGGCTTATCCACGCCCAAAAACTGCAAATTAGTCCGCAATACTTTAAAGGCTTCCGCTGCCGGGGATTTAGCGTTTTGAAAGGTAATCAGCGGCGTCCGTAAACTTCTTTTTTCTGCCATGTCGGTAGTCCTTTCCTCTGGATTTATCGGCTCCGTCCGCCTCGTTAAATACCGGGATCTCCCCCAGGACGGGCAGCTTGAGATACTTTTCCACATCTTTTTTCGTGTTGATCTTGTTGTCGAGCATTTCCAGTACAAAGGCCATAGCCACCGAGAAGATAAGACCCAGCAACGCCGCAATGGCGATGTTTAACTTTTTATTAGGCTTAATAGGACTGTCCGAAGCCGTAGACGGCGAAACCACCAAAAGGCTGGTATCGCCTAAGTTAACGGACTGGCTGATCTGCGTCTGGGTTATTTTTTCTGTCAGCAGTTGGTACGTTTTCTCCAGCTCGGCCACTTTCCCTTGAATAAGCTCGCCCTCGCCTTTTTTGTTCGTTACCTCCACCTGCAGGGTATTGAGTTTCTTTTCCAGCTCGCTGATATAATTACCGGTCGTTTTCATCTGAGAATCCCGCTCCGCCATCTCCGTGGTTTTCAAGGCTATCTTTTCTTTTAAACTCAAGTAAAGCGGATTATCCTGCCCACTCGCGAGGGTTTGGGGTGTTTGGGCCAATTGTCTTTCCAGTTCACCTAACCCGGTATGCAACTGTTGATAAGCAATAGTGGCCTCCTGATAGCTGCTGCGGTACTTGTTCAAATCGCTCATGTAGCTATCCTGCTGCTGCTGCAGGTAGGTCAGACTACCGGGGCGGGAATCATACTCCTTCAATAAGCTTCTTTGTTGTACTAATTCCTGGCTGACCTTAGCCGCTTGCTCCTGCAAGAATTGCACCGACTTGCTCATCTGCTGTTGATTGTTCTTGGAGATGCTCTCCAAAAACAACTCGGTCAAGGTATCGCCAATGGCAATAGCCAACTGGGGATCCGTATTCTGCACCGTCACTTTGATCAGGTTGGTGTCTTTAATGGAAGTCGCCGTAATCATACCACCCAAGCTCGTATACGAATAATTTTGGGTAGTTAAATCCAATTTCTTGATGACTTCCCCCAGCAAAACAGGATTTTTTAACTGCTCTACATAGGTTTTGATAGTCATTTCCGGCAATCTCGAAATATCGCTGATCATAGATTCTAAATTATCCGGCTGCGCCTTGCTGGCGGTATTTTTTTGTTCCCCCTGCACCACCAGCAGCGTTGTCTGTGCTTCGTAGACCGGCGGCAGGATAAAGAAAGATAGAATCCCGGCTACCAAAATCCCGAACAGCGTGATCAAAACGATCATTGTTTTCCATTTACTGAGCACACGCAGAATCTCCTGGAGATCGATCTCCATAGCCTCTTGCTGTACTTCCCTTTCCTGCTCCATGGGCAACCTCCTAATTGTTCATCACTGCATACCAATTTTTAGCCCTTTCAAAAATGGACAAGCCTTCCGGGGTATTGAGGACATACTGTTTGTAATAATGAGTATAATTCCTTTCGTCGGTATCAAGATAAGAGAGCGCCAGCCAGATACCCGCCAGATTTTTAGGATCTTGATAGTGTAAGGCCAAGGATAATTTTTCCTGTGCTAGAGGCCGCTCTCCCAAAAGGAGCGCAGCCTGTCCGGATATCAGATACAATTGATACGTAGGCCACATGGATCCAACCTTTTTCGCCTGGATAAAGTTGTCTTCCACAGTCTGCATGACGGACAGACACTTCTCCAGTTCGGTACGCGCCGGGTTGATATCCCCTTTTTCCAGGTAGCCGATACCTTGATTCAGGTACGTTTGGGCCAGAGCCTCCCATGCTGTCACCATTTTAGGAGCGATCCTCACTAAACGTTCCTGTTCCAAACGCCGCGCTTCCGGATCTCCCAGAAACGAGTAAGCCTGAGCCAGCTTTTGACTGCCCGGTATATAATAAGGGGTTAAAGACACCGCCCTTTGCGCAAACGTATACGCTTTGGTTTTATAGTCTTTGACCTGGGTTGTCGCATACATATAAGCATACAATTGCGTCAAATTGGCGGCCGTTTCCCCTGTATAAGGAGATAATTCAGAGGCTTTTTCATATTGGGCCAGCGCCTGCTGATATTGACCGGTCTGCAAGGCTTGCGCACCTTGCCGGACAAAGGCTTGTGACCGGTACTCCCGATACCCCCCGCTCAGGGATATCACGCCTACAAGCACCAACAAAATACCTGCGTATTGAGCCGGAATTGTAAAAGACCGTCCCCGAAAGGATTTAGCGTTCAACTGATTTTGGAGCATCGCGCCCATACTCCACAGAACCAGCGCCAAAGCCGGTATGGAGAGATCAAAATCTATGGCGCTGTGGAGCAGGAGTACCGTACAAGCCAAGGTGACGCTCAAAGCCAGGGGCCAGGAAGAATCTCCCTTGCGCTTGTAAAAATAACGGGCGGCCTGAACCAGCAAGCTCAGCCAGATCCCTAAAAAAGCGAACATTCCGAGAAAACCCGTTTCTACCCCCACCTGGAGAAAATGGTTATGCACCTCACTGGACCAATAAAATTGCTCCTGATACTGGTGATAGAGCGCATTCCATCCCCCTCCGCCCGTCCCCAGCAGCGGGTGGTCACAAAGGATCTGCAAAGCCAGGCGGTTCATGTTGATCCGGGCCTGATAACTCATATCCTGTCCGCCGATACTTTTGGCCTGGTCAATGAAACTGCCGGACAGCAACTGTCCGCCGGCGGCGGGAAAAATAGGGGCAGTATAACTGAAATAGTAAATAGCCACTACCAAAAGGCCTAAAGCTAAAATCCAGGGCAATACCAAGCTATAGTGACGTTTGATCCGGTAATAATGAAGCCAATAGGGTACTCTGTAGACCAGCATACAACCCAATCCGGCTAAAATAACCCCCCCGGCCAGCCAAAAGAGCCCCGTCTGGGTACTACTTCCATTAAGACTATCTAAGTAACCCTTGCCGGCAATCAGGCTGACTAAAACAAGACCCGCCCAAGAATAAAATCTTGTCCAAAAACCTTTGCGGCCTTTGAGTAAAAGATAAACCACCAGCACCGGCCCCAACAGAATCCACGTGCCCCGGGATTGGCTGTGCAAAACGCCCAAAGCATTCAAATAAATCCCTATCCCCATGAGGCCCTTAGCCCAGAGTGCGGGATAATACTCCAAAAGTCCGCAGCCGAGCATCACCCCGACCGCAGCCAAAATAGCATAGGCATTAGCATATTCCAAAGGGGAAAGGAGTTGTTTGTTCACCATGCCGCTGGGAACCGGTAGCGGGATAAGCTCCAATGTGGCTAAAAGCGTGATTGCCGAAGTAAGAACGGTGCTGATAAATAAAATAAACACCAAGCGGCTGCGCCAGGATATTTCGCGGGTTAAATCCAACACCAAAAAATAAACAATCAGATAATCCAACACCCGGACAACCCCTAATACTGCATCCTTGATGTGTACTGCGGAAAACAAGCTCAACAAATTGACGGCTGCATAAAATAGCACTAAATAGTCCCGCCTTCGCAACTGTAGGGGATTGTCCCGCCGCAGAAAACATAGTAAACCATAGAGCAGGCAAAGCACACCAAAAAGCATCTGAGCCTGCATCAGCTCCAGGTAATAATACAATCCTCTCAGCAGTGGACCTATTATCAGTAATAGTCCGAGTCCCGCGAATACCAAGCCTTGCAAAGCGGACTGTATTTTTAGGTTTGACGGATCAACGGTTTGTTGTTTAATGCTTATCACCCCAAAAGACTGACTTCTTATGGGTTAATTTGTAATTATGGGTTAACTTGTAATAAAGAGGAGTATCCATCCCTGGATACTCCTCTCGGTTAAGTATAGCTACTTGACCACCTGTACGGCCTGTGTGGAAGGAATCCAGTTCACTTTAGCTCCAAACGATTCGCTAATATAGCGTACTGGTACCAAAGTTCTGCCATTACTGATTGTAGCAGGAACATCCAGACCGGGAGCGGTCTTGTCAATCACCAGCGTGAGTGTTTTTGTTCCCTGTTTGACCGTCACGGTACGAGTCTTGTCGTTCCAGCCAAACTGAACCCCAAGCGCTTCTCCGATAAAGCGTAGGGGAACCATCGTCCGGTTGTTGATTAAGGTAGGCGAAACGTCTAGTGTTTTGGAGGATCCATTGACAACCGCGCTGTTACTGCCCACCACAAGATTTATGCTGACCAGCCCCGTCTTTTGCACAACGGTGTATAAACTGAATTTTTCCGTGTAAAAGGTAAAGGTTTTGGTTTCCGCGTTATATGTACCGCCTAAAACAACGGGCACGTAATTGCCCTGGGCGTCTTTTTCCATACGGGTCGCTGTCAATTGCGAAATTTGTTCCGCCGTCAGCGTCAGATCCGACAAATCAAGGGTGACAGCCACCGGCTCGCTAAAGCTGGTAATCGGGGAACTGCCCGTTCCTGTAACCAATTCCGCCGTAAGATCCACCACTTTGCCGCCCACTTCAAAAATGCCTGTGCTGGCGCCCAAAGCGGTATTGTCCATAATAGCCTGTTTCTCGGCAGCCGTCACAACCTTGGCGCCAATATCCACGGTAGCTTGTGCAGCGCTTACGGCGCCTGTCACCGCCGGAGTAATGAGAGCTTGTCCCGTAAACCGTACTGAAACTCCCTCATTAGAAATAACCAGCGGAACGTTATTCTTGGCTAATTCGTTGATAACTCCGGGACTGATTTGCGCCGCCGCATCTGTTTTTCCTGCTAAGGAAACAGTGGCAACCCCGGTGGTTTCAACAGCCCTATTCAGTGTCTTATCATCCTCCGTCTTAACCACATCGCTGATTACGGTAGGCGCCGGCGGGGTAATTACAACAGAAGTGTCATCCCCGCCCCCTCCCCCGCCGCTATCGTAAGGTCCGGCTAATACGGGCTGGGCAAACGCCAAGACGAACATCAGCGCAAGTACACAGGTTAAGAATGAGCGCACACTGTGCGGTTTGCTTTTTATCTGCATGTCATGTAGCACACTTTTCCCTCCTTATATTGGTAAACTTAATAGTGTAATTATAGCATACCATAAGTACACCCGCAAGATGTGTTACTACGGTAATAAGACCGCCCTGCCGACTTAAAGTTTCTTATACGCGCTGTTTACCCTGATAAAAATGATCATTACAATAATAAAAAATACGGTCACAAACGGCAAAAAGAAAATAAAATATCCAAAACTGTTCCGTAAACTTCCTGCAACCTTATCCATAAGCGTGATTTTCTCCTTCGCATAGAGGGCAAACGATAGGTCGTCCGCGGGCAGATCCGCCAAGATTGCGGTATAAACCCGGTTTTCTTCCTGTGCCAATTTAATACTGCTTTCTACAATATAGGGGGCTTCCGGAGGAGTAATGATTTTAATATTTAGATTTTCAAAATCACTCCAGTTTTCAGCGGGGTTTAACATATAGTCAAATGAATATAAGGGGCTTACAGTTTTAGTCTTATCCATTGTTCCGGATATCCTGCAATTAACACCGACCTCCTTTTCGCCGTCCGGAGGAAACTCAACAGTGTAAACAAGCGTTAGGATACGTTTATGATGACCCTGGGCAAGCAGGTCATGCTCAAAACAAAAACCCATATTTTCTGTGAAGTATTGGTCCAGGGATTTTGCATACAGATTATACAACTGGGTATCCGAAATCATCCCTTCATTTTCTTTATGGGCGTTCTTTTTTACATATTCCAGTAAATACTGTTTGAGCGTTACTTCCCGGACAGAAATTTGAGAGCTGAATAACCCGGTTTTCTCCTGAAGCGCTCCATCGCTGTAAGCGTCCGTCCGGAAATCAATATCTTCGCCTAAGACCATAATTTCCAAGGTCTGAGGTTCATAGCAGCCGGCTGCGATTTTGGTTTTTTCTCCATCCCGTTCATACCGGTTAAATCCTTGGGCAAACACTTTAGTTTTTTTATCGTCTAAATTAAATTCGACCGCAAAGTTTATTCTTTGATCGGCCGTTGGTGTTACGTCAAAAATATAGAGCCTGCCCTTTTCATTATCCGCAAAGTTCTTGGCTCTATAAAGCTCATTTGTAACGGCCTCTACAATACCGGCAAAATCAAAACTTGTCCCCTTTTCCTTTTGCCCCGGAGTACCGTGGGCGTTCACCGCCTCCCCGATATAAAGATCATAAGGCAACACGCTGTCGCCCGCCGTTACAACAACGCTGTCCGGGGAAAGCCCCTCAAGGGCCCCGACAAAAGGAAAGGCCATTTGGACTGATTGAGGCCCGTTTGTCGGGTTAACCATTTTATAAACAGCCGTAATCTTCCCGCTAATAGAATAGTCAGAGTCATTATAATCGGAAAAATCGAAAAGCAGATTCTCTTCTTGTACTGTAATCGGAGAATTCCTGGCAACGGACATTATTTCCGAAGACGGGTATCCTTGCCAGTACACAGGTCCGGAATTGGCGGAAACCATACCGGAAAAAGAAAACATAAGGGCGGCAAGTATTGAAAATTTTATCCGCTTTTTCATACTAATCTATTCGCTGCGGCTCGCTGCCGACAATTTTATATCTGGCTTCTTCGACGAGAACGCCGTCTTCCTTGGTCTTCCGAAAAGTCATCAGGTTGCAGCCGTCATCAGTTTTGCTCTGGGAGGTTTCGTAAATATACCGCGCACCGTTTTCCACTTTTTCCCTCGTACCCAGCCAATATGGGCAGTCGTTGAGAAAAGCGTTGTCTTTAGTAAGCTCTGTAAACAGCTTATTGGAGGCCTCAACATTTATCTTAGCCAGTTCCTTTTTAACATGATCCGCGCTGACCCGGGCGGTTCTCCCAATGTCCTTTAAGTATTCTGTGGCCTGTGCTTCCTGCTGCCGGACGAGATCCGGATAGTCTTGCTGGGTATTGGAAAGCACCCTGGTATGCAGCGCCTTGGGAAACATCTTTTTTGTTGATTTGACTAGCAGCGCTCCATCCAGAGGCTCCTTATATTCAAGCAAAGAGTACTCGCCGGTTTGGCTTTTCGAAAAAGTAATCACGGTGGGGATGGCTCCGCTTCCGCTGACTTTAGTAAAAATGCCGTTTTCAAAACCGAAAGCCCCGTAACTGGCTATCGTATAAACCTTAATAACCCCGTCGGTTTCCTCGCTATCCAAAATGATATGCCCTTCTGTGGCAACCTCGCCCAGACCATAGGCGCTTTCCCGTCCTTTGACGGCCTGGCTGACAGCCTCATCCATATTTTGCGGCTTTGCGGTTTCCTGTTTTACGGCAGCAACAATGCCGTCGGAAGACTTCTTGGCAGCCGCATATTGCGGAGCCTTAAATAACACGATCCCCCCGACTGCAAGTATGACGATACCAATTCCAATAAGAATTTTCTTATTCATTCGCCCTCCTCATGTTCAGCAAATTTTTTCCCGGCGGCCCATTTTTATTTGACTGATTTTCAGGGTCAATTGTTCCTGGTATTTAAACAGGGCTTGCTAATCCCTCGGACAATATACCCATCATACCGCACCGGTTTGCACAAGTCTATTGGAATTAAGCATCGCGGTCCTTTTTTTGCAGCCGGCACTGGGGCGATGATTCTCTCCCTTCCCCATAAAAACAGCGGGCTTCCGGATCGACCTGGCCGATTGGAAACCCGCCGTAGTGCCTTATTTAGCCGCTTCCTTTGCTTTCTCATGGCGCCGTCCGAAAAGAACTTCCGACACCTTGTCGGCCACATCCTGAGTCAGCGTTCCATCATCCGCCAGGGCCTGAAGCCGGTTTTGCGGCGCATCATGCGTTCTTTCCGCATCCTTTCCATCTTTGTCCGGCATTTCCCTTCCATCTTTGTCCGGGATTTCCTTCTGCTCCGTCAAAAAGGCCAAGATTTTCTCCGCCTGCTCTTCGGTAACCGCCCCTTCCTCAATAAGCCTATCCAGTCTTTCGCTCAGTTGGTTTTGCCGCCGGGTCTGTGCCTGCCCGTTAAGATACGTTTCAATGGCGTCCGCCTCGCCCTGGGTCAAGATGCCTGCGGTCACAAGCTCAGATAAAAGACTCTCTTTTTTCGAGGGCGGTTCGCCCTTTTTGTTCTCAAAATACTCTTTGCGTTCCTCCTTCGTCATGTCCTTGAATTCTTCCCTCCGGGTCTTTTGCTCCTCGTTGCGCTGCTTGACGAATTCCGCAACGGCATTGGCGGTATCCTCTGAAATAATGCCTTCCTCCGCCAGCGTATCCAGCATGCCGGGCAGCCGGTTTTCAATATCCGGCCCGCCGCGTTGCATATCTCCGCCACGCTGCATATCTCCGCCGCCCCCCCGGCCACGAAAATCTCCGGCCCGCGGGGCTCCCCTTTGCTGTGCCGGCGATTGGTTTCCGGTGTCTGTCCCAGCGGCCTGAACCGCCGTAGACAAACCGCCTGCAAACAGCAGCAAGGCGCTTATGGCAACCGCGCCGATTCTTTGGGATATTTTTGCTTTCATATCCATCGTTCCTTTCCATTTCATTCAATACTGCCGTCAAAAACTTCATGAAGCTGTCTTTATCATATATTTGAAAGCTGAAATTACTCTGAAAAAACGGTTTCAGGGTAATTTCAGCTTTTGCGGGACAGATTTGGCTTTCAGGGAAAGCGGAAAATGCCGTGGCCATCATTTTTAACATGATCGTCGGCGGTATTTTAAACCGATCTGCTCTTTTTCAGCAGGTCTTTATTCCCGCATTTCATTGCTTTGCCGCGGGCAGCCAGACCGAAAACGTGGTGCCGGTATGCGGGGCGCTTTCCACGGAGATTTTCCCGCCGTGCTTTTCCGCGATGCTCTTCGCGATGGAAAGCCCGAGGCCATATCCGCCCTGTTCCCGCGTACGCGCGTCGTCCGTACGGTAAAACCGCTCGAAAAGATTATTGAGATGACCGGGAGCGATCGGCGCACCGGTATTATGCACCAAAAGCCTTGCCCTGTCCTGTGTTTTCTGAAGGGTCAGGGTGACGCCGCCTTGTTCTCCCGCGTATTTTAAGGCGTTGTCGAGCAAGATCGCCGCAAGCTGCTTCAGTTGGGCCTCGTCGCCCGTCACAAAGACGTCCGGGGCGATTTCACCGCTTAACGCAACGCCCTTCTCAAAGGCCACCGATTCAAAAGGAAGAAAGCTGCTCCACACCGCGTCGCTGAGGTTCAGCCTCAGGTACTCCCCTTCCATGCGCTTATCGTCCGATTTTGCCAGAAACAGCAGGTCGTCGACCAGCTTTTTCATCCGGTTTGCCTCGGCCTGGGTGTTTTCCACCCATTTCAACTGCCGCCCGATGGTGTCGTCGCGGTGGGAAAGCAAGATCCCGGTATTGGCGAGGATCACCGTAAGCGGCGTCTTTAATTCGTGGGAAGCGTCGGCCACGAACTGCCGCTGCCGCTCCCAGGCGCGTTGCGCCGGGCGCAGCGCCCAGGCGGCGAGAAACAGGCTGATGATAAAAAAGGCGGCGAGCCCGCCCAGACCCACCAGAAGCGACGTAACCACAATGCCCGCCATGGACCGCCTTTCACCCGAAAGGTCGGCAAAGGCGATTTTGATACCCTCCCGCGTATTCTGCCGCAGAAAACGAAGCGCCAGGCCGGAAAGGACGCCGTCCCGGCCGCCCGCATCGAACGCGGCCTGCGCCGCCTGCGCGGCCGTTTCCGCCGATACGGTCACGTTTTCATCCCACACCCAAAGCACCCGCCCGTCGGCGTCAAGCAGCACGCAAAACACCGGCACGGTGGGAAACGGCCTTCCCGGACGCCTGCCGCCGATTTCCGGACGGGGCACAGGGGCGCCCATCTCTCTGCCGAGCGCCTGCTGCATGGCGCCGTGGCTTTCTTCCTTGAGGCGCTGATAGGTCGACAGGCAGACCGTGGCAAACACGATGAGCAGCACAACGCTTACCAGCAGCATATTGATCAGTATAAATTTCCTGCGCAGCTTTTTTATCATTTATCCTCCGCCTCCAGTCGGTAGCCCACCTTCCGGACGGCGCGGATATTCACCTGCGAGGCAAGAAAAAAAAGCTTTTTGCGCAGAAACGAGATATACGCCTCGACATTGTTGTCCTCCGCGTTCGACTCCATGCCCCAGACCTTTGTGATCAGCATTTCCTTTGGCACAACCGTCCTGGGATTTGACAGGAGGATTCTGAGCACCTCGAATTCCTTGTATCCCAAATGAACCGATTTGGAACCCCGGTTAAGCGTATGGGTGGACAGGTTGAGCGTCAGGTCGGCAAAGGAAAGCTCCTCAAGCACCACATCCCCCTGTCTGCGGGAAAGTGCGCGGACACGCGCAAGAAGCTCCTCAGGGGAAAAAGGCTTGGTCATGTAGTCGTCCGCGCCGCAGTCAAGCCCCGTTATCTTGTCGGATACCTCGCCTTTCGCGGTGAGCAGGATCACAGGCGTCGGGATATTCCGGCCGCGCAACTCTCTCACCACCTCAAAACCGCTGCGCTTGGGCAGCATGACGTCAAGCACGATCACGTCGTACCCGCCGCTGACGGCGTAGTCCAGCCCGTCGGCGCCGTCATGCACCACGTCCACAGTGTATTTTTGTTCCGTCATGATCTGGCCTAAGGCCTCGGCCAGACGCACCCCGTCCTCTACAATCAGTATGCGCAAGAACTCAGCCTCCTTTCCCTGTATATCCGCGGCAAAGCGGTCGCCAATATTATCGTACCACGAAAGGCTGAAATTAGTCTGAAACACCGATTTCAGACTAATTTCAGCGAAGCGTTATATGATAGAACAAACGGAAAGCGCCCCTTGCTTTCCTTGGATTGGAGGAATCACGCGTATGATACAGACACAGAGAATATTCAACAGGGTTGAAAAAAAGTACCTGCTTGATAAACGGCAGTATGCGGCGCTGCGGGACCGGCTCGGCGAAAGGGCGCGGCCCGACCAATACGGAATGCAAACCATCTGCAATCTCTATTTCGACACGGATGATTACGAGCTTATCCGAAGCTCGCTTGACAAGCCCGTTTACAAGGAAAAGCTGCGGCTTCGCAGCTACGGCGTGCCGGATGAGGGCAGTATTGTTTATCTGGAACTTAAAAAGAAATTCAAGGGCGTGGTATATAAAAGGCGGGCCGGGCTTTTGTTTTCGCAGGCGGCCCGATTTCAGCCGTTCCACGGAGATTCGGGGGAAAACCTCCAGATTCTCAATGAAATCAACTGGTTCATCGAATTCTATCGTCCCAAACCGAAGGTTTTTCTCGCTTACGACCGCGTCGCCCTGTACGGCCGCGAGGAACCCGAACTGCGCGTCACCTTCGACTTAAATATCCGATGGCGCGAAACGGAGCTTGACCTGCTAAAGGGCGACTGGGGTGCGCCTCTCCTGGATACCGGCCGGATCCTCATGGAGATCAAGTTTTTCGGCGCGATGCCGCTCTGGCTGTGCCAAACGCTCTCCGAGCTTCATATTTATCCGGCGCCCTTTTCAAAATACGGGGTGTGCTACCGGGAATATTTAAGCCGCGGCGCCGGATGGACGGGAGGCGTTACCTGTGCCTGATACGATTCTGGGAAGCGTCACGCAGGACAGCCTGACGCTGGGAGGCTTTCTCTTATGCACCGCCGTTTCGCTCGTTCTGGGCGTCGGCGTCGGCCTCATCTATATGTACCGCAACAACGTAAGTAAAAACCTTTTTACGACGCTTGCCCTGCTTCCGGCCATGGTGCAGGTAGTCATCATGCTGGTAAACGGCAATATCGGCGCAGGCGTTGCCGTGATGGGCGCGTTCAGCCTGGTCCGTTTCCGTTCCATACCCGGCAGCGCCAGGGAGATCGGCAGCATTTTTCTTGCCATGGCCCTGGGCCTTGCCACCGGGATGGGGTATCTTGTCCTCGCGGCCGTGTTCCTGATTATTATCGGCGCGGCGTCGGCCCTCCTGTCGCATAGCCGGCTCGGCGATCCGAAAACGGAGGAAAAGCTTCTGAAGATCACCATCCCGGAAAACCTCGACTACGACGGAATGTTCGACGACCTGTTTGCCGAATATACCGGCGGCGCCGAGCTTATGTCGGTAAAGACCACCAATATGGGAAGCCTTTACGAGCTGACCTACCATGTCCGGCTGAGAACTCCTGTGGTCAGCAAGGAGTTTCTTGATAAGTTGCGCTGCCGCAACGGAAATTTGAAAATCGCCTGCGGAAAAATCGCAACTCCGCGGGATGAATTGTAAGGAGCAACAGCTATGAATAAACCAGTCAAAAAATATATTGCGGCGGCTTTGTCCGTCCTTTTCATCACGGCAACCCTTGGGGGATGCTCAAGTAACAGGGCTTCGTTTGAATCATCCGTTGATCCGTCCGCAAACGCCGGCGCCTCCGTATTGCAGGGTTTGGCTCCCGTACAGTACGCCGCCGAGGATATGGACGCCTCATGGGACGCCGCCACGTCCACGACAGTCGCCTTAAACGGCGCATCGGCAAAAGTAAGCGGCAAAGGGGCAAATATTTCGGACAGCACCGTAACCATCACCGAGGCGGGCACCTACGCGCTCTCAGGGAGCCTCACCGACGGACAAATCCGCGTCGACGCCGGAAAGGACGACCTTGTCCGCCTGGTGCTCGACAACGTCCATATCCAAAGCTCGCAAAACGCCGCCCTCTACGGCGTGAAAGCGCGTAAAATCATACTCATCCTTGCCGAAGGCTCTGAGAACACCCTGTCCGATGCCGGTTCCTATGTCTATCCGGACGCGGAAACCGACGAGCCGGACGCAGCCGTTTTCAGCAACGGGGACCTCACCGTTACGGGAACGGGAAAACTGACGGTGACCGGCAACTTCCATAACGGGATCGGTACGAAGGACCATCTTGTCATCACCTCCGGCGATATCGCGGTAAAGGCCGCCAACCACGGTCTGCGCGGCCGGGACTCCGTTTCCATCAGGGACGGCGGCTTTATCATCGACGCACAGGGCGACGGTCTCCAGTCGAACAACGACGAGGATAACGAAAAGGGCTGGATCGCTATCGACGGCGGCAGCTTCAGCATCACGGCGGGAAACGACGGCATCCAGGCCGAAACCCTGCTTTCCGTCTTTGGCGGAGATTTTGACATTACCGCCGGCGGCGGGGCCGCCGCAGCGCCCGCGAAAACAGAGCGGGCCGGCTTGCGGCAGGCCGCTGCCGTGGAAACCGGGGAATCTGGCAGCTTCAAGGGGCTTAAAGCCGGCGCCGGCCTTCTCGTTTCGGACGGGACCTTTGCCGTCGATTCAGCCGACGACGCGGTCCATTCCAACGGGGATATCCTCATCAAGAACGGCGCCTTTTCCCTGACCACCGGAGATGACGGCATACACGCCGACGGAAATCTCACCATCAACGGCGGAACCATCGAGATCGCCCAAAGCTACGAAGGCCTGGAGGGCGCGTCAGTGGATATCAAAGGCGGGGATATCCGGCTTAAAGCCTCCGACGACGGGATCAATGCGGCGGGCGGCAACGACGCCTCCGCCCAGGGCGGCCCGATGGGAGGGGACCGCTTCCGTTCCGAAGGAAGCTATTATATCCGTATTACGGGAGGATTTATCCGCGCCGACGCGAACGGCGACGGCATAGATTCAAACGGCGGGCTGTATTTCACGGGCGGGACGGTGCTGGTAAACGGTCCGACAAGCGGCGGAAATGGCGCCCTTGACTACCAGGGGACCTGCGAAATCACGGGCGGCGTGCTGATTGCAGCCGGAAGCGCCGGTATGGCGCAGGCGCCGGGCGGCTCTTCCTCCCAGAACAGCCTGATGGTGTATTATTCTTCCGTCCAGACGGCCAATACGCTTATAAGCCTTACCGACGCGCGGGGGACGGTGGTCGCGGCGTTCGCACCGGCGAAGGATTATCAAACCGTCGTCATCAGCGCACCCGCCCTGACGCTAAAAGAAACATATGCGCTTTATTCCGGAGGGAGCGTCAGCGGCGGCGCGGCTGAAAGCGCCTATGCGGGAGCGGCGCTGGCCGGGGGAGAAAAACGCACGGACATCACCCTTTCCGACGTTACGGCCGTCGTTTCCGACGACGGCTCCCCCTTGAGCGGTGGCCGAAGAAGCATGGGAGGACAGCCCGGCGGCGCGGGAGGCCGGGCCAATCCGGGCTTTGGCGGCGGCATGGAGGGCCGGGGACGCGGCGGAAACAGCAGCGCCCCGCCTCCGGGCGAAGCGCCGGGGGCCGCGCAATAGCTTCCGATTCCAGCGGCGGGCCAAACGGACCCGAACTAATCCCACTTGCCCATTTTTATGATCGCCTTAAATAAATCCCCGTCAATTTCTATATCTAAACTTCCCTTTTGAATTTCCACCAGACTCTTGGCAATAGATAATCCTAACCCGCTGCCTTGGCTGCTGCGGGATTCATCCCCTCTTTTAAAACGCTCCATCAACTCGTCGGAAGAAATATTAAGCTCATAGGCGGAAATATTTTTGATTATTAGCGCGACCCAAGTTTCCGATTCCAGGATGTCTATATATACCCTGGATCCCCGCAGAGCATATTTAAAGATATTTGACAACAAATTCTCAACCGCTCTCCACAATAATTTCCCATCCGCTTTGATATATATTTTGTCTTCAGGATGACTAAGCTTGAATTCTAATTTGCATTCCTGTATTTTATCATCAAGTTCGCCTAACCCCTGGGTAATTAAAGATACCAGATCAATTTTTTCTAAGTGGGCCGGGATATTCCCACTGGAAGCTTTAGCCGCCTCAAACAAATCATCGGTCAGTATCTTCAGCCTCTGGGACTTCTGGTCTATTATATCTATATATTCTACTGTCTTGGCCTGATCCTTTTCCTTTTTTAACAGATCAATATAAGTGATGATCGAAGTTAAGGGCGTTCTGATATCGTGGGATACATTAGTAATCAATTCCGTTTTTAACCTTTCACTCTTTATTTCATTGGCAACCGCTTTATTTAAGCCGTCAGTTATACCGTTGATATCGGCGGCAAGCTTGGCAAACTCCCCATTTCCGGAAATATTTATAGTGTGGTGGATTTCTCCGTCTTTGACCTTCCGGACGCCTTCTTTGACGGCCTTAAACTCTTTTACTTTTTTCAGGGCTATCCAGGCCGCAACCCCCAAAGTGACGGGAAACATAAAAAATGTTGCGGCCACCGCCAACGGATAACCGACGACTATTAAGACGGCCTTTACTCCCACACTTCCGCTGTCATAGATAGCCTGGATGAATTTAAACAGCTTGCGAAAGACAGTATAGATTAGGGTATGCCTGATGAACGTCCCGTTTTTGAGATGCTTGACTAACGACAGCACTAATACTAATCCGCAGGCGGCTATTAACATAGTAACAGAGAAGATAAGCTGGAAGGAATTAAGATTATGGACAGTATTGATGAACCCCAGCCATAATCCTATCAACGCCAAACACAAGGCTAAGTTAACATCGTTGTATAGCCGGTCGACAAAGTTTAAATGAACTTCTTCCTCCCGGCCTGGTTTTCTGCCTATAACCAGTACCAGATAAATAAACGCCGCGGCCAGCCCGGCCAGGAAACCGGCCATTTGCTTGAAACCATAAGCGATAAGTGTTTTGTCCAACTGCCATTTTTCCAGACGGGGCAAGAGAAACTCGTTCGTAAAAGCAATATACATCATATCTTGTTGCTCAAATTGATTAAGCTCCGATCTCAGCCGGCCATAGCGGGGGTTCTCTTTAACTTCCGCCGGATACGCCTGCAGCCGCTGTTTGCCGCCATCAAAGATCAAAAAGGCGGGAAAGGATTCGAAATATTCTTTGGCTTTGCCGGGGCTGTTAGCATATTCGTTCTCATTATCCTTAGCATAATAGACCAGCCCTTGATATTGCTCTATCCTTCGTATAGCCGCCTTATATCTTTGGAGATCCTCCTGGATTAACTCGGCTCGCCGCTGGACAATCTTATCGGCATACACTTCCTGAAAAATTTGATAATTTTCTTCCCTGCTCAAATTGGGATTATAACTTTTGGAACTACCTTCAAACTCATAAAAAAGGCGGCTTTCTTCTCTTTGAAGCTGCTCCTTCGTGAGAGTCCCGCCCTTTAAGATATGTTCCTCGCTTTTGTATGTGTTTATTATTTCATTTAAACTTGCCACAATATTTATGGATTCATTCATGTAATCTCTGCCCCGGTAATAACTTTCTTCAAAAACAGTTTCAAAATCACCTTGGCACTGTACGTCTACATCTATAAATACCGTTAAGGCGCAAGAGAAACATAGTACGGCAATTAAAAATACTAGGATCTTGGTTGTTAATGAATGACTAAATTTTTTCCACCTTATATCCAATTCCCCACACCACCTTCAAATATTTTGGTTCTTTAGGGTTGATTTCGATCTTTTCCCTTATCCTTCTGATATGGACGGCTACTGTGTTTTCAGCGCTGAAGGCCGTTTCCTTCCAGACTTTTTCATATATTTCATCTATTGAATAGACCCTGCCCGCATTGGCAGTCAAGAGTTTCAAGATCTTATACTGCACCGGGGTGAGATTCACTTCTTCTCCGTCAACAGTTACCGCCTTGCTTTCATCGTCTATGACAAGTCCTCCTGTTTTATAGATATGGCCTTTTGTTTCCAGGCTCCCGAGGGTTGTATATCTTCTCAGTTGGGATTTCACCCTGGCAATCAACTCCAAGGGGTTAAAGGGCTTGGTTATGTAATCGTCAGCCCCCATATTCAACCCCATTATTTTATCCGTATCCTCTGATTTAGCCGAGAGCATAATAACCGGAATATTCTTGTCCTCCCTGATCCTGACCGTTGCCCGCAAGCCGTCCAACCCCGGCATCATAATATCCATGATCACAAGATGCATTTCATTTTCTTCTACCGCTTTTAAGGCTTCCAGCCCGTTAGCAGCCTTAAATACTTTATAGCCTTCGTTTTCTAAATAGATTTTTATCGCCTCTACTATTTCCTTATCATCGTCGCAAACTAATATATTCATGAGCTATCACTCCCGCAGACGGATTCGTACAAATTATATCACACCCCTTATTTTTTTATTTTCAGGGTAATGATAACAACAAAATCTTACGATAATCTTATTATTATTCTTAAGAACTTCTTAAGCTTAACTCCTAAGGCATATAAAGTGAAAAAAAAGAGGGGCCTAAAGCCCCTCTCGACCTGCCGCACATAACGCGGTCTTTACTTTTTCTGCGCGTGACGGCCTATAAAAAAGAAATTATTTACGGTATTCCGCATAGAAATTAGCGATCTCCGGATAGGCAAGGCCGCGTGGCGCCGCCATTATGGAGTTTACTGTAACCTTATACAAGCCCTCGCCATTTTTTAATTCCAACTCATGCTCAAATTGACCATCAATGATGGGTACGCTCTCCTTGAGCAATATCTCCCCGTCGGCAGCTTTCCTCACAAACAGCATCACTTCCGGGGGATAGTTATTGTTAATACCGGCAACCGAACCACTGATGAGTATCTGTGGCTGGGAAATTTTACTGTATCCTTTGGTCGGACTGGTGAATTGATAGGGAGGCTCAACCACTAACTCCTTAGCCTCTATATTCATTGCCACTTCAATATCCTTGGCGAAGATAATCCTTTGCCCCACAGCGAGCCTGACACGCAAGCGGTTGATTTCTTCCTCCAGTTGAGCGACGCAGTTTATCTCGTATTTATGATCAGAACCCTTCCCCAACTCACTAAGGACAATAGAACTGAACTCGGAACGGACTTTATTGGCAGGGTCCGTAATCTCCAGCCAGGGCATGTCATGTTGGCCGTCATCCCAAAGAAGACCTTGGACCGATAACAAATCATCGTCGACAGCCGTGGGGAAACCCAACTCCTGATATGTATAATCCCGGTACAGGACGTCCCAAGTCCTCGCGCTGTTGTCCCAGTAGGGCACTAGTCCCAGCAGGTCGCTGATATCAAGGGAATAGACGTATAGCACATTCTTCCTGAGCAAAGGCTTTTCAGTAAGCTCTTTCTCCCTGACCTTCTCCCCGGCCCAATATATTTCGGCCAGCCGGCCGCCTGGTTTGAGCCGGAAGCTGTATTCACCGCTGCTAAACAGGCAGGACCCCTCTTGGGAGTCATACTCCACCTGGAAGCCAAACCTTTCGGCCAGGTAGCGAAGGGACAGCATCGGCTTGCCGCCGACGCCAAAGCCCATATGCCTGTCCCCGTGAAACATTTGGCTGCCCTTAAATTCTACTCTCATCGTTTCATCAGATTTTTTCCGCAGGCTAAAGGCATAGGGATTATTCTCCGCAATCAGACCGTCCATGTTTATGTCGATTTTTTGTATCCTTTCGTTATCCATTACGACAGACACCCAGGAAGAATGGGGATCGCTTTTGTCCATATTGTTCGACTGCCCAACATCTGCGGACTTTGGTTGCCAGTCGGCATAAGGCTCGGCGCCTTTTTTGATTTTTACCGAGGACCAGCGGGTGTTGCGGAAATATCCCTGCGGGTCGTCAGTCATAAGACTGGTCACCCGGCGAAATATTTGTTTTTCCTCTTGGGGCCCCGCCCCCGGTATCTTTAGGCGTACCGGTTCATAACCGGTGATCTCAAAGACCGCCTCATCTTTCGCCAGCACCTTCAAACTGATAGTAACATCACTTCCGTCCTCAACAAGCAGTTGGGGCCCGGCGAAAGATGCGCCGTCACGCCGGAAGTTCACCCATCTCCCCTCTGTTCCGTAAGAGGAAAAAGCGCCCTCATAATTGGCATAGGCAAAAACAGACCAACGGCTGTTTTCCAGATCATATTTATCCTTGGTCAGCCCGATTTCCAGGCTTTTCCCGTTAGATATTTCTATTCCCAGATAATTATAGGCGGCCCCTGTTTCGCCAACCCCCTTGATATCCGGATTCCCCGGCAAATGCAGGGTCGCGGTAATTTCGTTATAGCCGGGCCCCGTCAGATCGGAAACGGATCTGACCCGATAAGCGGGACTGTATTCAGTAGCCAGCGCGTTGCCGCATAATAATAAAATTCCGGCTGTCATGATCAAAAAAAGCCTAAACCTCTTAATACTATTCATACTCTTATCCTCTTTTTCTAATATAGTTACTAAACGAACCGCCTGGTGTCACCGCCCTAATACGATGTATTATACCTTACTTATCGTTTGACGTAAAAACATCTCTTTGGTTCCTATTGATTTTCACCGCTATAAATATACCGGTAAGACAAGCACCGATAAATTTACAGCATCATACGCTACTAGAGGCGGAAGTTAAGCACGTGAAACACTTTAATGCGCCGCTTTGCCTGTTTCGATAACAAAAGTATAAAACAAGGAGGCATATTTTTATGAAAGAAAAGCCTATCCCTCTTCACATGCTTTCTATAGGAAGCTTCGGCAGAATAACCGAATTAACCGCACATAATAATTCACGGCGAAGAATGCTCGATCTGGGCTTTATCAACAATACAGTTGTTGAAGCGCTGCGCAGAAGCCCCTCCGGCGATCCTACAGCATATCAGATCCGTGGAGTAGTAATAGCCCTTCGTTCGGAAGAGGCTTCAAATATCCTGGTAGAAAACGTTTTAGTTTAGGAGGCACATTTTATGGTACCCACTCACCAGTCTTCGCCCCATGATCTTGTCATTGCTCTCGCCGGCAATCCCAATACGGGTAAGAGTACGATATTTAACAGTCTGACAGGACTAAAGCAGCATACAGGCAACTGGCCGGGTAAAACAGTAATCAATGCCCGGGGAAGGTTTCGTCATCAGGACAAAAATTTTACTCTAATAGACTTACCTGGCACTTATTCATTATTTGCCAGTTCTGTAGAAGAAGAAGCGGCCCGCGATTTTATCTGTTTCGGCCAACCCCACGCGACAGTGGTAGTGTTAGATGCCACCTGTCTTGAAAGAAACTTAAATTTGGCTTTACAGATAATTGAAATAACCAATAAGGTTGTGATCTGTGTCAACCTTATTGATGAAGCCAAAAGAAAAAATATCAGCGTCGATCTTGCCAAGCTCTCCGGAATCCTCGGAGTCCCTGTAGTCGGAACCAACGCCAGAGATGGCGCGGGTCTTGTTGAATTAAAAGATGCGTTATTAAAAGTAGCTGCAGGCGATATAGCGGTAACCCCCCTCAAGGTTACTTATGATAATAATATTGAAAAAGCTGTAGAACTCCTTGAACCTGCAGTCGGCAAACTGACCGGCGGAAGGATAAGCGCCCGGTGGATTTCTTTGCGTTTACTTGATGGCGATAAATCCTTATGGGAAGCCCTGAACCATTATCTGGGCTTTGACCTAATTAAAAGCGGGGAACTGGACGATTTGCTGTATGCCGCCAAAAACCTTATACACTCTGCCGATAACGATATCCGTGATGTAATGGTTGAAAGCATAGTAAATTTGGCTGAAAATACCTTTTTTGAATCAGCAGCCTGCCAAACAAAGCAGCACAATGCTTTGGATAGAAAGCTGGATAGCGTTCTTACCTCTAAATCCTTGGGGATTCCTATCATGCTGGCTCTATTGGGAGTAATTTTCTGGATCACAATAAAAGGAGCCAACATACCTTCAAGTGCACTGGCCAGCGGCTTCGACTATCTGGAAAACCTGCTTGCGGGGTGGTTCATGTCCTGGAATTCCCCCGCTTGGCTCCAAGGTATTCTAGTACAAGGCGTCTACAAAACCCTGGCCTGGGTTGTTTCCGTAATGCTGCCGCCTATGGCGATTTTCTTCCCCTTATTCACCTTGCTCGAGGACCTGGGTTACCTGCCCAGAGTAGCCTTTAATCTGGATAATTTCTTTAAGAAGGCCTGCGCCCACGGCAAACAGGTTCTGACCATGTGTATGGGTTTTGGCTGTAACGCTGCCGGCATCACTGTCTGCCGCATTATTGATTCGCCAAGAGAACGCCTGATTGCAACGATTACCAATAATTTTGTTCCTTGCAACGGCCGTTTCCCCACGCTAATTGCCATTACTTCTGTTTTCATCGCCTGCAATACGGGCGCCTTTGCTAGTATAGGGGCTGCTTTAAGTATTCTGGCCGTAGTCGTTTTAGGCGCCGCTCTTACCCTGCTCATTTCCCGGCTTCTGTCCAAAACGATACTAAAAGGTCTGCCCTCCTCATTTACCCTGGAGCTGCCGCCTTACAGGAAACCTCAGATCGGGAGGGTCATAGTACGTTCTATTTTCGACCGGACCCTTTTTGTTCTGGCCAGAGCAGTTAGTGTAGCTGCCCCCGCCGGTGCGGTCATATGGCTGATGGCAAACATCACAATAGGCGGAGCCAGTATTCTCAATCACTGCGCCGGGTTCCTCGACCCCTTTGCCCGGTTGCTTGGTCTGGATGGTTTTATTCTGATGGCCTTTATCCTGGGCTTACCCGCTAATGAGATCGTCATTCCTATCTTAATAATGAGCTACATGTCTAAAGGGGCTATGTTAGAACCCGGTTCCCTGGAAGCGATGCGGCAGCTTTTTATCGACAACGGCTGGACTTGGCTGACAGCTGTTTGCACCATGCTCTTTGTTCTCAACCACTGGCCATGCGCCACTACCCTCCTTACGATCTGGAAAGAAACGCAAAGCCTGAAATGGACCCTCATCTCTTTTCTGGTTCCCACTATAACCGGTATCGTCATCTGTTTTACAGTCACGCAACTGGCAGGTCTTCTTGGTTTAGCTTAACTCAATGTTATAATTTGGGGGTATGGACCATGTTTTTCCAAGGCAGAGAATTTTACACAGTCCGGGGATACGCTTTGCTGAACCAGGGTGATAATGTCCTGACTGCCAGCATGGAAGATTACCTGGAAATGGCTTACCGCCTTGGAAAAGATAAAGGTTATGCCAGAATAAGCGATCTGGCCGAAGCTCTGAATGTTCAACCCCCTTCAGCCAGTAAAATGGTACAAAAGCTGACGGAGATGGGCTATTTTAATTATGAAAGGTACGGTATCATCGAGTTTACCGCCCAGGGACGGGATACAGGGAGATTTTTACTCAAACGCCACGAAATAATCGAAAAGTTCTTGACAATACTGGGCGTAGTCCATAATACCTTAGAGGATACAGAAAAGATCGAGCACAACATTAGTGAAGAAACCTATAAACATGTTACGCACTTTATCCGGTTTATGCAGGATAACCCGGAGTGGCTAAAGACCTATGAAAGGTATTTAAATTTATATAAATAGAAGAGAAGACGTTAAAACAGGGGGGCGTTCAGTCTGCGCCTCCCCTTAAAAAGAAAAAGGGCTTGCCTTCCATAAGAGGCATCCCACAGTTTTCTTCTTAAATTAACAAATCCTCACTTCATTACTCTACTTTCTTTAAGCCGTCAGTTTCCTGGAGTATGTATCTGTCCGAAACTCTGCTTTTTTGCGAACGCTTCAGAGAATGCCAGTAACTTAACCGCTCCACATCCTGTACCGCTTCTATTACTTCCTGCAATTCTGAAATCTCAATCCCCTTTTGTTCCATTTTCTGCACTAAGGAATTATAATGATTAGCATATCTATTCCAGTATTCATTAAAGTTTGGATGTCCGCTGCTTTGAAGCCCATTCAACACTATCATTGACCACCACCTCCTAACGTTGATTTTATGAAAATAACATAGTTTTTGTCGAATTTTGCTGTATTGTGTCGCCTTATATTTTCAATTTATGTCATCTTTTACCACTATACTATAGTATAATACTCATATTGCATATTGTCAAGACATACCAATATAATATTTGCTATTTTTATTGTTTATTTTCTCTCTTGCCAAATTTCTGTCTTTTAATGCTGCACCGCTCCCCTTTTAGAAAGCCCCTCCTTGATAAAGTCAAAAAACCTTTGCCCGGTAGGTATTATCGTAAAGATTTCCAGCGACACTGCGAAGCATAAGGCTAATACCGCCATCCTAAAACCTAAGACAACCAGCCCTGCCGTCACCGTCAGCCATACGCCCAGATAGATAAGGGATAACCGCTTAAATTTTCGTATCTCGGCAATCTCCGTAATCCTTTTATTGGGCGTATCTCTGGGAGCATATCTTATGATTGCATAAAGCCCGAAAACAAAAACAACGGATATCAGAGTTATGAGATGCGCTGTCTTCCAGTAAAGAACCGAATATTGCGCCGTTACTCCCGCCGAGATGAATAAAACCATCGAAACAAGCAGGCACTTGCCATAGGTGTCCATATGATAGCCCCCCGCCACTAACCTCAATAAACCGAAAGCGATAGCAATGATGACGATAGGCCGAAATATCCCCAGCAACAACGAAACTACAGTCAGGGCCAGTCCTTTGACCAAAGAACCAAATATGATGATAAAACCGTAATAATACACCGCTCTTCTTTGGTGGTTTTCATTCAAAACTCCAGCTAATTGATAGGCGCAGGCATAAGCCCACTTATCCACAAACCGCAATGGATCCTCCCCCCTTTATTGAAGGAGTTAGGTATACCATCATCTACCTAACTCCTTAATTAAACTACATTCTTGTTCTGATCCTCTCCAGGGCCCTTTGGGTGTTTTCCCTGGTTGCGAAGGCGGTTAATCGGAAATATCCCTCTCCGTTAGCCCCAAAGCCAACCCCCGGGGTGCCCACCACGTTGGCGTCCTTGATAAGCTTGTCGAAAAAGTCCCAGGATCTTAGACCGTCGGGAGTTTTCATCCAAATATAGGGGGCGTTTATTCCGCCAAATACTTTATACCCGGCTTTCTCCAGACCCTCCCGGATGATCCTGGCGTTTTCCATGTAGTAATTTATGATCTCCCTGACCTGCTTTTTCCCTTCCTCTGAAAAGATGGCAGCCGCTGCAGCCTGCACCGGGTAAGAAACCCCGTTGAATTTAGTAGTCTGCCTTCTCAGCCACAGGGGATTCAGGCTGTAAGCCTGTCCTTTGGCATCATAAACCTTCGCCTCTTTAGGCACGACAGTATAGGCACACCTGGTACCGGTAAAACCGGCTGTTTTGGAAAAGCTGCGGAATTCCACCGCTACTTCGCGGGCGCCCTCCACCTCGAAAATGCTGTGGGGAATATCTTTTTCCTGAATATATGACTCATAGGCGGCGTCAAACAGGATCACCGACTTGTTTTCCCTGGCATAATCCACCCATTTCTTCAGTTCCTCATGAGAAATAGTCATCCCGGTGGGGTTATTGGGAAAGCACAGGTAGATCATATCCACTCTGGTTCGCGGGAAGGATGGTTTCATACCATTTTCCTCAGTACAGGGAAGATAGACAACTTTTTCAAATTGCCCCGCGCCGTTTACAGTACCGGTACGCCCGGCCATAACGTTGCTGTCCACATAAACCGGATAAACAGGATCGCTCATAGCCAGGATGTTGTCAAGGCCAAAAAGCTCCTGGAAATTTGCCGTATCACATTTCGCCCCGTCGCTTATAAATACTTCATCAACGCCAAGTTCCACTCCCCGCGGCCTAAAATCGTTTTCCAGGATTTTCTCGATAAGGAAATCATACCCCTGTTCCGGTCCGTATCCCCTGAAGGTTTCCGGACGTCCCATTTCCTCCGCCGCCTTTTTCATAGCTTCCACAACAGCGGCGGGAAGCGGTTGGGTAACATCCCCAATACCCAGTCTAATAATATCCGCGTCAGGATGGTCCTTTTTAAACCGGTTGACCCTGTTCGCTATCTCTGAAAACAGATAACTCCCCGGCAATTTAAGATAATTCTCGTTCACAAGCGCCATACGTTATTTCAATCCCCTTTTCATTCATTTTCTATCTTATCTTAAAATTATATTGATTTTAAGGTTATTTTTCAACTAAAACGCCCGGCAATTTTAAATAAGGATGGCTGTAATGTTACAAGCAGGGGTCATCCCCTGCTTGCAGCATTACACAACGTCCACATTAAACCAAAATTCTACGCCTTCCCTGACGTTATTGACCCCGCATTCATTATGATGGGCTTCCTGAATAGCCTTCACAATAGACAGCCCCAACCCCATACCGCCGCTATCTCTTCTCCTGGCCTTATCCACCTTGTAAAAACTGGTCCATATTTTATCCAGGAACTCTTCAGGAATAAGCCAGCCGGAATTGTATACTGAAACCCTGCCCTTCTTCTCATCTTTTTTTATGACAATTTCAATTATTTTTTTGGCATTGATGTGGTTTACCGCATTATTAAGAAAGTTGATGATAACCTGTTCTGTTCTGACCGGGTCGGCATTGATAGTCAACCGTTCAGGCGCTTGTATTTTTAAATTTATATTTTTTGCGGTAAAAGTAGGTTCCAGCTTTTTAATTACCTCCCTAACCAGTCTAACGATATCAAAATCAACTTTTTTAATAGAGAACATCCCTGACTCCATCAAAGACAAATCCAGCAGATCCTTGACCAGGATATCCATTTTATCTGTTTCATCCATAATGACGTCGCAATAGAAATTTCTTTTTTCTTCGCTATGGGCAACATTTGTTTTAAGTCCTTCGGCATATCCCTGGATCAAGAAAAGGGGGGTTTTCAATTCATGCGAAACACTGGAAATAAATTCGCGTCTTGCCCTATCAATCTTTCTTTCCCGGTCGATATCCTCTTCCAAGCGCTTGTTTTTATTATCCAGTTCCCCAATAGCCTTGCCAAGGCTGCAAGAAAGGTGATTGATACTTTGGGACAACTGTCCGATCTCATCCTTACTGTTTATATGCAGCGTTTCCGAAAAATCCAGTTCCGACATGTTCTTAGCGATCCGGTTGATTTGCTTGATGGGACGGGTAAACTTCCCGGAGATAAAAAGCGCCCAGACGCCGGTAATCAAGACGGTGGTCAGCGCGATCCACCCGGTAAAACTATTGGATAAAGCGGCGCTCTCCGCGATCCCGGTCATAGGGACCCAGACCAGCAAAACAAGGCCATTATCCAATTCTAACTGGTAGCGTAAGGTATCAATCATTAATCTTGGGTCTTTTGTAATAATAAAGAAGGAATGATCCGATACCTTTTCAAAGCTGTTAAAAGGTGATTTAGAAGGGTTCTGAACCCTTGGGGAAGAAATGCCGGCTTGGGGGTCCAGAGTAAAAAAAGGGTTGTGCCCGGTCCGCTGAGTAAAAGCTTCAAAGCTGCGAGGCAACGGGAAATACACTGTCCCGTCCATTTTCCCTATAGAAATAGCGGTGCCTGTGCTCTTTTCCAAATCTTCCAGAGCTTCCGCCAGATCCCTCTTACTTAAATCTTCAACGCTCTTATCCTGAATCAGCCCGCTGATATCCCGGCTTACCTTTATCAGGGAGTTTTTTTTATGGTCGAGATAATATTTTTCAATGAAGAACGAGTTAAAACCAAAGAGCAGGACAGCAAAAATCACAATGCTGACCGTCATATATAAAAATAGTTTGAGCCGGATGGAAATATGCATATTCATCCCTCAAAACGGTAGCCAAAACCCCGGATGGTAGTAATGGCGCTACCTTTTTTTCCTAGTTTGATCCTTAGTCTGTTGATATGGGTATCTACCGTTCGAAGCCCCCCAAAATACTCATATCCCCAAACTTGGTTCATTAGCTCCTCACGGGATACGACCCGTCCCTTATTTTCCACCAGGATATACAAAAGGGCATATTCCTTGGGGCTTAAGATTATTTCTTCCTGATCCACAGTTACGACATGGGACGCGTCATCAATTTCCAGTCCGTCAGAAAACAACCGCTTTTTCTCATTGGTATGCTTATCTATCCGCCGGAATAAGGCGTTGATCCGGGCGATCAGGGCCGCCAGCTTTACCGGCTTAATCACATAGTCATCAGCGCCGATTTCAAAGCCGTGGACCTCGTCGAAGTCTTCGCTTCTGGCCGTGAGCATAATAACAGGTACGTCGGATACTTTCCTGATCTCCCGGCAGACGGTCCAACCATCATAATACGGCAGCATCACATCGAGTAAAACAAGATCTATTTCTTTTTCCAGCGACTGAAAAATCGCCAGGGCTTGTTTTCCGTCCTCCGCTTCCACTACATTGAAACCCTCGTTTTCTAACAAGTCCTTCAACAATACCCTTATTTTAAATTCGTCATCAATAACAAACACAGTTTTCTTTTCCAAAATAAAACACCCCACTTTGTTTATAACACTTATAAAAATCCCTGTCCAGACAGATAGCTCTAATGTTGACAGTATTGTAACAAAGAGTTCTTCATTTTGTAACATTTTAAATAAGTTACTGTGAAAATAGAAGGATATATTTGTATTATGTGATTACATTATTTTACCAATAGGAGAGATGTTTGTGATTAAAATTAAAAACAGTTTTAATTTCAGGCGCTGGCCCAGAAAAAAGGCCATCAGCGTACTTCTTGTTTTAGCGGTCCTCCTCGCCGCCGCAGTTTTTTTAGTAACGAAAAATAATAAAACCCCCGCTGCTTCCAACAGTTATGCTACGGCAACAGTACAGCGCGGCGCTATAGAAAGCACTATCGACGGCGCCGGGACCCTGCAGCCCAGCGAGCGCTATGCTCTAAAAACCTGGTCCGGCGGTACGGTTACAGAAGTTCTGGTAGCGGAAGGAACTCAGGTAACACAAGGACAGCCCCTGATGACCGTAAAGAATGATGAACTCGATTCTTCCGCCAAACAGGCTAACCTGGAATGGGAAATTGCGCAGAGCGATCTAAACGACATGTACGATCCTCCCGCCGAAACCGACTATGACCTGCGTACGGCGCAATTAAAAGTAGAGCAGTATAAAATAGCCCTCGAAGACGCCAAGGCGCAGCAAGAAAAATTAATACTGAAAGCTCCTTTTGACGGTACCATACTGACCAACGAACTTAAAGTCGGACAACGGGTCGGCACGAACGTTACGGCGGCCACTTTTGCCACAGCCGGGGAAATGGAGGTGGTAGCCTCGTTTTCCGACAGTGATATCAATGTTTTGAGCAAAGATATGGAAGCCAATATCTTTGTGAAGGGCTTAAGTAAGACCTACTCAGGCAAGGTGAAAGAAATTGCTTTTGAAGGAACAACGTCCGGCAGCACATCCGCGGGAGCATTTGAGGTGCTGATATCCCTTGATAACCCCGATGACAGCCTGCGTTCGGGGATGCAGACATATAATACCGTAATAATAGTTCGTGATGTTGCGCAAGACGTATTCATATATAAACAGGCTTCCGGTTACCTGCGTTACACCCAATCGGAAGATATGGTCACGGAAGTCAGCGGAACGGTGGCCGAAATCTATCATCAACCGGGGGTAAAAATATATAAGGGCGAACCCCTCATGCGCTTAACCAATCCGGAAATCGACCGCGCGGTCAAAAGCGCGGAAGTCAATTTAGCAAATGCCGAAGATTCGCTGGAACTGATCCTTCACCCGGATGAGGATACCATTAAAGCGCAAGAATTAAAGGTCGAACAAAATTATCAAAAAGTACTCACCGCCAAGAAAAAATTGGACAGTCTGAACGTTTCGGCTCCCATTGACGGCGTTGTGACCAGCATATCGGTCAAGCCCGGCGACGAACTGGGCGAGGACACTTCCAGCTCCGGTCAGGAACTACTGGTGGTATGCAATTTTGCCAAAAACTATCTTGAAATCTCCGTAGATGAACTGGATATCAACAAAATCACTTTCGGGCAGGAGGCTTACATAACAATCGACGCCCTGCCGGACGCCAAGGCAACAGGCAAGATAATCGGAATAGCTCAGGAAGGCGCCACCAGCGACGGCGTCACAACTTACGCTGTAACCATCGAAGTCGGATACGTTGAAGGGATTAAGGGCGGCATGTCGGCCACGGCTACCATCTCCCTGGAGAAAAAAGAAAATGTGCTGCGCGTCCCTTCGGAAGCGCTGACAAATAAAAAGGACGGCGCCGCCTTGATCCAGGTGCTGCAAGATGGTCAACTGGTAACAAAAACCGTTAAAACCGGCGTCGATTCGGGTACATGGGTGGAAATCACCAGCGGTCTGGAAGAAGGAGAGAAGATCATTGTAGCCAAGGTCGCCGGAACAGCGGCAACCAGCCAGCCGGGAGGTATGCCTATGGGCGGCGGCATGGGCGGCGGGCCCAGCGGGCCGCCTTCATCCGGCAGGACCACAACAAGGAGATAGGAGGGATGATCTATGCTGTTGCAAGTTAAGGATCTGCAAAAAATCTATATGACAGGCGAAAACTCGGTGGCCGCCCTGGATGGGATCAGCCTGTCTATAGACGAAGGCGAATACGTCGCGATCATGGGCCCTTCCGGCTCCGGAAAGTCTACTCTTATGAACATGTTAGGTTGCCTGGACCGTCCGACAAGCGGCCAGTATATCCTGTCCGGTGAAGACGTCAGCCAAAAAAGCGATGATGAACTGGCGGAAATCCGCAACAAGTATATCGGGTTCATCTTTCAAGGCTTCAACCTGCTCCCGAAACTGACCGCCCTGGAAAATGTCGCGCTCCCCTTAGTATACCGGGGTGTTCCGGCCAAACAGCGCCTCGCCAGAGCCCAAGAGGCTTTGCAGTCGGTCGGGTTAGGCAACAGGATGCATCATCTGCCCGCCGAGCTTTCCGGCGGGCAGCAGCAAAGGGCCGCCATTGCACGGGTTCTGGCCAGCGATCCACCTCTGGTCCTCGGCGACGAACCGACAGGCAACCTGGACAGCCGCTCCGGTAGCGAAGTCATGGACATCTTTCAAAAGTTGAATAACGAAGGGATCACCATTATTCTAGTCACCCACGATCAGCAAATCGCTTCACAAACCAAGAGGATCATCCGTTTTAGAGATGGTATGATGCAAAGTGATGAGAAGGTGGTGAGTTGATGGGTTTTTGGGAGATTTTTAAAATGGCGCTGGCCGCGATGCGCGGCAACAAACTCCGCTCTCTCTTGACAGCCCTGGGTATCATCTTCGGCGTAGGGGCGGTCATTGCCATGATTTCCATTGGTCAAGGCGCTTCCAAGGATGTATCGGACCGTATTTCAAGTATGGGCTCAAATATGATTATTGTTTCCCCGATGAGGGGGACCCGGCTTACTACTGAAGATGTGGATACTTTGTTGGAGCGGGTCCCCAGCGTTACCAACGGTATGCCCTATGTACGGTTTTCGGTTACGTCTAAATGGTCGAATGAAACCTATGACACAACTGTAAATGGGGTAAACCAGGACTATACGACGATCATGTCCGCGAATATTGCCACCGGCCGCCTTTTTACCAAGGAAGAAGTTGAGAACCGGGAACGGGTGGCTGTTGTGGGCGGCACCGTAGTAGAAGAGCTTTTCAATGGCAAATCGCCTCTGGGAGAAAAGATTATGTTGAAAGGACAATCTTTTACTGTGATCGGCGTATTGGAATCGAAAGGATCCAGCATGGGCAACGACAGTGACGACGTTATTCTGATACCCGTCAGCGTGGCCCAGCGTATCACAGGCTCCACTGTAGTAAGCTCCATCTATTTCAAAGCAGCCGGCGCTGATACCGCTGCGCTGGCCGTAGCCCATATTACCGCCATCTTAAACCAAAAATTCAATAATAGAGAAAATACTTTTAGAGTCACCAGCCAGGATGAATTGCTTGAAACGATCAGTTCCACAACCAAGACCTTTACGATCATGCTGGGAGCAATAGCCGGAATTTCACTGGTAGTAGGAGGAATCGGCATCATGAATATCATGTTGGTTTCGGTTACGGAAAGGACAAGAGAAATCGGAATACGTAAATCTTTAGGCGCCAAACGAAAACATATCATGTGGCAGTTCATTATTGAGTCAATATTCTTAAGCGTATCGGGCGGGCTCCTGGGTATCGCCTTTGGTATCGGCGTTTCCAGAGCCGTAACCGTTCTGGCCGGCTGGGCCACCTCCATCTCCGTGGGCGCGATTATGCTGTCTTTCCTTTTCGCTTTAGCGGTAGGACTTTTCTTCGGCGTCTATCCTGCTTATAAGGCGGCTAATTTAGACCCCATAGTAGCTTTAAGACATGAATAAAGCATTTTTGGGAATATTTTTGGGAATATCTTGGGATTTATCTGGTAAGGCTATTTAATAAAATACTTAGGGAGCCACTATGAACAAAGCGCCTCTTGAACAACACTTATTCAGCCGGTTGCCCCAGCATATCGGGGTTATTCCCGACGGTAACAGAAGATGGGCTGTGCAAAATGGTCTTGAAAAAGAAGAAGGATATGAAAACGGTATTACCCCCGGTTTTGAATTATATCGCCACTGTTTACAACTTGGCATTGGGGAAATAACTTTTTATGGTTTTACCCAGGATAATACAAAAAGACCGGCCAGCCAACGGATCGCTTTTCAAAAGGCTTGCGTTGACGCTGTTATGAAACTAACGCAGTTGGACGCTTCCCTGTTAGTGGTTGGCAACTCAGATTCGCCTCTTTTTCCAAAAGAATTATTGCCCTTTACCAAAGAACGGAAATCCTTTGGCAAAGGATTAATAAAGGTGAATTTTTTAGTGAATTACGGATGGCAGTGGGACCTTAACAAAGCCTTTTTGCAACTGACAAAAGGCGGTAAAATCAATAAGGCCTTTTTTACGGATCACATTGCTTCCGCGGATATTTCCAGGATCGATTTGTTGATCCGTTGGGGCGGGCGAAGAAGACTAAGCGGGTTTTTACCTGTACAGACCATTTATGCTGATTTTTATGTTTTGGATAATTTGTGGCCCAGTTACAAAATCGAACATTTATATCAAGCTTTACACTGGTACGAAAACCAGGATATTACCTTAGGAGGCTAATAACGAATACATCAATTAGTTCTTTTCAACACATAATAATCTTGATTAAAGAAGAAAGGGTGATTTTATGCCTCAAAAAATCCACTGTTTGATCGATAGTTGCCATTACTACAAAACGGGCAACAAATGTGGAGCACAGGAAATCCTGGTCGCGTCTGATAAGTTTGGTTCATCTCAAAATGACGATGTGGATTATGAAATGGCCGCGGAGCTTACTCCGGAATCCGCCGACACTTGTATGGACACCTGCTGTAAATCGTATGTTGCTAAAGGATCTGATAAAATCAAAGCCGACGGCGTAAAAAAACTGTCCACCTAACGGAGCTGTTTTAAGACGGAAGAAAAACCCTCATTACTATTATCCATATGGTAATGAGGGTTTTTTATTAATTTTATAAAATAGGCTATATCAAAAAGCAATAATTAGTTATAATGTGTATGTGTAGGACTACTTAGTTACTTCTTGAGAGGCAGGGATTTGATATCATGAGAATCGCTGTTTTGCTTATTTCCTTATTTTTTTCTTTAGAGGTAGGTTACGAATCAGGAGTTTTTTCATCTGATTCAGTGTTTCCTTCAACTCATACTTCCATAGGCATTATAATTTCCCTGCTCTTTTTATTCGGCGGTTCGTTGAATTTTTCTTTTCCTTTTATATCCATGTTTTGTTTTCTTCTATCTGGCATCCTGGGGATTTTCGCATCTGCTGCCGGTTTAACTGAACTGAGGATTTGGGGATTCCCATTTTTTCTGGCCTATTTCAGTTATTTCGGTGAAAAAGCGAATAATCCAAGGAACGCTTTAGTAACGTATAAAGGAAAAGTGTTCCTGGAATCTATTGCCCCGGAAAATAAAACTATTAGCAAGTCATAAAAACCGGCGATAAAACAAAAGCTGCCCTTGCGGCAGCTAATTTATACTTGTCAGAAAGTATAAGTTAATATGTCAAAGAATCACCTGGCGGATAGTTTCTCCTTGCAAGCATATAAATTCTGATCAGCCTGCCCTAACAGGACCGCAAAATCCTGAGGGTGATTTATATAACCTGTCGCAAACCCTCCGGAGATACTGCAGCCAGCCTCTAAAAAGGTCTTTTCCTGTATTCTTGGAATGATAATCTCCGCTTCATCTTTCTCAATTCCCCACATAATAAACAAAAACTCATCCCCGCCATAACGTATGACAATGTCCTCATTGCGTACATTATCTTCAAGTACCTTGGCAACCTTCCGCAGCATTTCATCACCGGCAGGATGCCCTAACAGGTCATTATGCTGCTTAAATTCGTCTAAATCGAACATCATAACCGTACAAGACTCGGCCCGGCTTTTTATCTTAATATAATCATAGAAATCATCAAGAACATACCTGTTGAACAGTCCCGTCAGAGGGTCCCGTCTAGCCTTGTTTTTGAGGTTAGCGATCTGTCTGACGTTTTCTATTTCCCGTTGATGGATGGTTAGGGCTATCATTAAGAGAAAGGACCAAAACATAACCATGTAGGCCAGCCAGTTCCAAAGCCCCGCGGCAGCCGCTAAGGTCATTAAGTATAACAAAAACGGCGTATACGCTAAAAAAGCATAATATCCCCACCGGTATCCATCCGTAAACCCATAGGTAATATAGGGTATCACAAATAAAAAGAGAAAAGGACTGGCATATAAACCTGTCGAAATGACCACACTTTGGTTGAATATTGTTCCTCCAATAAAAGAAAGGGCCGTAATAGATGGCGAGGGCCTGTATCTTCCCCAAATTTGTGCCGTTACCAATAGGATAAATCCGGCAGCCATTAAATAAAGACCGGGATTATTGCTCTTATGGGTAAAAGAAAAAATCACCGGCAATAACCCCAAAGCAATGATGACACGAACTTTGAGAGCCTGTTCAATTAAATATTTTACCCTCATCAAAATCCCTACAAAACTTGGCGGAGTATTTGCCTAAACCTTTCTCCAATTAAACCGCAATTCCTGCTAAAAATTATATAATAACATAATAATTCATAGCGGTTCCTTATTCATTACGTATGGCGCGTATGGGACTCAGGCGGACTGCCCGGTAAGCCGGATACAACCCCGCTAAAACTCCAATAAGAACAGCAAATAAAAGAGCGAACAAAGCTAACCACGGGGGAATAAACGAGATACCTACCACTTCTTCGGCGGAAACCGGCATACCCCCTGTCATAAAATCTTTGGTCAGGTTATTAATCACATAAGAAACCAGATAGCTAAAGCCTAGCCCCAGCAGACCTCCCATGAAACCAATCAAACCGGCCTCAGTCAGGAACAGGGTGTGAATATCACGGAAAGTAGCGCCGATCACCTTCATGATCCCAATTTCCCGGGTCCTTTCATAGATAGACATAATCATGGTATTTGTAATGCCCAGGGCTGCCACTAAAAGAGTTATACTTCCGATCCCGCCAAGGACAGCCTGGATCGTTCTGGAAGTTTTTTCTATTCCCTCCAGAGCGTCCGCAATCGAACTGCAACTATAGCCGTTGTCTTTCAGCGTCTGGGAGATACGGCTTGTTTCGGTCACATCGGCAGTACGTATCAGGATGTAGTTGTAGTCATCCGCATCAAACTTAGAGGTTCTTTTCCCCACGGATACTCTGGCTGCCCCGCCCGTCGAGCTCATAACTCTGACCATTCCCGAACTCATGCCCCGCTGGTTTTGAGCGCCCCCCATCATGAATTTACGCATTTTCTTGATGTCCTCGATAGGCGCATAGGCTTGATAGGCATTTTCGTTATAATCGCCCTCCAAAATACCGATGACCTGAAAATTAAAGAGCCTCTTTTTGTCCGGTTTGGCAGCGTTCATCGTCACCATCGCGATCCGCTGGTCCAGCATTTCGCCCGGGTCCTTTTTCTCCCTGGGTCCGATCCGCATCATAGAATCCATCCCTCTTTGCATCCGGCGCAATTCACTTTCCTCCTGAAAGCTGTTGATGACTTGCGCTCCAACCACCATAACATTCCGGTCCCCGTCCTCCAGCAGACGGCCTTGCGAGGCTTTAAACTCCAATTCGCCCATGATGGACGGATCTATCCCGATTAACTGGATTCCTCCTCTTTTTCTTCCGAATTTGGCTTCCCCGCCCGCCTCGTAGGCAGGCGATACTGCCGTTACGCCTTTTATGGCCCTGATTTCAGCAACTGCCTCATCATTCAAAGCCTTTCCTTCCCCTAAGGGATTTCCTTCCTGATCAAAGATCATGCCCTGGTAAACCCGGATCATGGTCAAACTGCCCCAGCGCTCCATACTCTGCCGCTGGCTTTCCTTCAGACCCAGACCCAGGGACAGCATAACGATAATCGAAGTGGTCCCAATAACGACGCCTAACGTCGTCAGAGCAGTCCGTATCTTCCTGCTCCTTAAATTCTTTTGGGCTAAACGCAGCAAATCCAGCCTATTCATTAAAAAAATCCTCGCTTGTCTTTTTTCTTCTCAAGCGCCAGATATACAACCCTTCCAGTAAAATGACCGCTCCCAGCAAAATAACAGGCCACTTGCTTTTAAGCTGGCCGATAAAGCCGCCCGAAGCGCCCGGCCGGCCGTCCATACCCATCCCCGGTTTCAGCGGGCCGCCTAACTCCATGTTCTCATCCCCTGCCGGCGAGGCCGAGGCGGGCTGTATTTCCATCGTAAACGGGTTTTCGATCCTTACATCTTTGTTGTTATTATCTATATAGGTAAAGACGAGGTTGCCTTCCAGCGTTCCTTCACTCTGCGGGATCACGCTGCCCTGAAAAAAATCACTGACCCCCATGTCCAGATTGCCTACATAATAAGACCCGTTTTCTTTCTGAAAATCCCCTTCCAGGCTAACCATAAAATTACCGAGCACAACTTTTCCCACGTTGACAAATTCCGCCATCACCGGGACCGGCTGGCCCAAAAATCCCATAGGCGGAGTCTGCAAGGAAAGAACCTGCAGTTTACACTCCTGGGTAACGGGTATGTTGACGAGTTCATCGCCGGTTAAGGTCGTACCTTTGCGATCCTCATACTTAATTTCCACAGGCACAATGTAGGTCTTCGCCGCGGCATTCGGGTCTACATAGAGATCAACATCTTTTTGGATAATGGTTTTTCCCGGAATGCTGTCGACATAAAAGCTGTTGCTGCTGTTGACGGGAGAAAATACCGTGCCCCCGGTAGTAGTTGTCGAAGTAGTCCCGCTGCTTTCTTCGATTTTTATGACCCCCAAAGAAATTTTGACGTTTTTCACAGGACGTTGGTTTGTGTTTTCTATAAACAGACTTAATGTTACGGTATTGCCCGCCAAGACCTGTTCTGCTGAAAGCAGGTACTTGTTGACGATAACCCAGGGGGTTGCGCCAACGCTCATTTCATCCTGCGGCAAAGGCAGATTGATGGTTTCCTCGACGCTTTCCGACTTATCCCCATGGTAGTCATAGCTCAACTTCAATTTCACAGAGTTGCCGCTCTTCGTATCCTTAGCCCTTAGTTGATAAGAGATGGGCGCTTCCTCATTTTTTCCTAGCATAACCATGTTTTTCTTGTTGGAAATATCCAAGACTTCGAAATTGTCGCCCCCATCCAGTAAAGCAAGAATATTACGGGCGTCGGTCGTCTTACTTAAATTGCCCAGTGTAAGACAAAGATCAAAGCCCTCCGATAAATTAGGCTGCTCGGGACTGACGGAAGCGGTCTTGACAAGCAGCACAGGCTTAGTCAGATCATACGTTACCGGTACTTTTATGTTTATACCTGCGTTTACAGTATCCTGCATCAGGGCATTTTTTCCGTTCAACATGACTAACATTTCATAATCCTTGTTCTGCGCCGTGGGATCAACGGCAAAGGTCATCATAACGGTCATGTTTTGATTTCCGTCAAGTTGTTCGATGGCCGTTGCCTGCGTAGTTTTCAGAGTAAAAGGGGTCAGAGAGTCGGTGTCTTTTATTTTGAAGGAAAGCTTCAACTGAAAACCGGGATTGTTGCTGATATTACGCAGCGAAAGGGTCATGGTAAACTCGCCGCCGGCTACCGCCTGCTCAGAACTGATTTTCTCCACTAATATGACCGGGTCTATCGTATCGATGTTAATCGTGGCAGCCCTAAGGCTGTCAGGCTGGCATAAGCCCTGCAGCCCAAGCAGCAGTATCATAACCGCCAGGCAAAGTATTTTTGTGCGCCGCCTTTTTTCAATCATAAACTAACAACCGCCTCTCCATTTTCTTCTTTTTTACTGTTCTTTCTAATTTCAGTGATCTTTCCATCGACCATCTGCACAACACGGTCCGCATAACCCGCGATCTCCAGGTCGTGCGTTACCATGACTAAGGTTACGCCGGAAAATTTGACCTTTTCTGTTAACAGCGTCATAATCTCAGTGGTGGTTTTACTGTCCAAATTACCTGTAGGTTCATCGGCAAAAATAATTTTGGGGTTATTGATCAAAGCCCGTCCAATACTGACACGCTGCTGCTGCCCACCGCTCATCTCCGTAGGTTTGTTTCTCAGCCGGTCTTGGAGCCCCAGTTGAATCAATATTTCCTTCGCCCGCCTCTCCCGTTCCTTCCGGCCTATTCCATCGAAGATAAGAGGCAAGGCTACATTTTCAACAGCGGTTAAGGTAGCTAAAAGATTATAGGACTGAAAGATAAAACCCATGTATTTGCGGCGGAAGTAGGCCATATCTCTTTCTTTCATCTTGGTCAGCGTGGTCCCCTTGATCTGTACTTCGCCCCGGCTGGGTTTCTCCAGGCCCGCTATAATATGCAGCATAGTAGATTTACCGGAACCTGAGGTTCCCAAAATACACAGGAACTCACCCTCAAATATATCAAGATCAACCTGGTCAAGGGCCGTAATAACCTCCTGACCCAAACGGTATTTCTTGGTCAGTCCGCGAATTGTTATCAATTCTCCCAAGCCACACACCTCCAACAATATTTGACGAAAAAAATGGAAAGATGTTCCGCACTTATTTATAATTCGCGCCGACTGCAAATTACTCCTACTAAAAACATCAAAGGATTCTAAGTTTCAGGCGGAGTTAAAACTCCGCCTGAAACTTAGAATCCCTCATCCGGGAGCTTATCTGATAGCTAACTCAAAACCTTTAGTATTTCATGCTTATTTAATTCCCAGAATATCCTCCACTTGAGCCTTGATCTCACTTTTGGCGCAAACCCGCCGATGAAGGACGGGACGATGCTCTAACTCTTTGAGTCCATGATGGATCGGCTGATTTATCGCTTGGCTCAATTCCTCCAGGACCCTGAACTCATCCTTGCCCCGCACAGCCTGCGGTCCCTTAATAGCCTCCAAGACGCTGTTATTGAATTTGAAGGGACTGGCAGTTGCGGCAATGACTGTTACGGTGTGGTCCTGAGTTTTCCGCGCATATTTCTCATACACGCTCACTCCAACGGCCGTATGAGTATCTAAGGCATACCCTGTTTCGTGGAACACTGCGCCGATAGCCGCGAGAGTTTCTTTTTCATCGGCGCTTCCGGCTGCCAGTATATCCTGAATAGCTTTTAGATCTTCGCTCTGAAGAGCGAAAGTGCCCGCAGCCTGTAACTCTTTCATCCACCGGGTGATTTGCTCCCCGTTGTGTCCGGTTATCTCAAAAAGGAATCTCTCTAAATTGCTGGAAATGAGGATATCCATGGAAGGGCTGTTGGTTTGCTTAAATTCCCTGTTGCGATTATAAACCCCGCTGGCAAAAAAATCGGTCAAAACCTTATTCTCATTGGAAGCGCAGATAAATTTGCGGACGGGAAGGCCCATACGGTAAGCATACCAGCCCGCCAAAATGTTGCCAAAGTTTCCGGTAGGGACCACAAAGTTGATGGGCTCGCCCGGCTGGACCGCTTGGGTACGAAGCAGTTGGGAATAGGCATAAAAATAATACACGATCTGCGGCGCCAGTCTTCCCCAGTTGATGGAGTTGGCGGAGGATAATTCATAGCCCGCTGTTGCCAATTGGGCTTTAAAGCCTTGATCCCCAAAAATTTCTTTGACGGCATTTTGACAGTCGTCAAAATTACCTTTTACCGCCACCACGTAAGTATTGTTCCCATCTGTAGTAGACATTTGAAGCTCCTGGACTTTGCTGACCCCCTGATAGGGATAAAAGACGATAATCTTGATCCCCGGCACGTTTTTAAACCCTTCCAGAGCAGCTTTTCCCGTATCGCCGGAAGTAGCCACCAGGATCACGATCTCTTTATCTTGTTGCGATTTTTTCATCGCCTGGGATAGGAGATGCGGCATCACCTGAAGGGCCATGTCTTTAAAAGCCGCGGTAGGGCCGTGCCATAGCTCCAGGATATAGGCCTGTTTGTTGATTTGATGCAGGGGGGCCACCAACCGCTGCGGAAAATTGGATTCTTGATAAGCCTTTTGAACGCTTGTTTCGATCTCCGTATGCGTATAATCATCCAAATATAAAGACAATATTTTTACCGCGGTTTCCTGATAACCGGCTGTTTTCATCATAACGATCTGTTCAAGGTTTAAACCGGGGGTTTTTTCCGGTACAAAAAGGCCGCCCGGCGGAACCATGCCCAATTTGATGGCCTGGGATGCCGATACCCGTTCATAATTATTTCTTGTGCTTATATACATAGTCTTTGACCCCTTTATTAATAACTATTAACAGTTTATCACATCCAGGCTGTCCAACCAATTTTTTTGCAGTACTGAAACACTATTTTTTTTGATAAGGAATATTTAATATCTCAGGTATCGTAACAAATTGATAACCTTCCCGGCGGAGAACCGTAATAACATCGCGCAAAGCGCTCACGCTCCCTGTAAGGTTTTCCTCAGTACTGCCGGAACAATGCTGAAGCACGATGCTTCCGTTTTTGACATTCTCCAAGATGTTGTATTTCACCTGTTCCGCCGTTAGACTCTTCCAGTCTAAAGAGTCTACATTCCAGGCAATAATTTTATAGTTCAGCGTGTCGATACTCTCTACCGTGGACGGCCCTAAAGAACCATAAGGAGAACGGAAAAGGGCGGTACGGTATCCAATCAGCGGCTGCAATACGTCTTCAGCCTGCAGAATCTCCTGTTTCATCTGTTCTTCGTTTAAGTTGACTATATTCGCGTGGGTCATAGTGTGATTTCCTACCACATGTCCTTCCTGGACCATCCTCTTCACCACGTCAGGAAAAAGCCGGGCCCTGTTCCCAACCAGGAAAAACGTAGCCTTGATATTGTTCTCCTTTAAAATATCCAGAATCTGGGGGGTGTATAGCGAATCCGGCCCATCGTCGAAGGTCAGAGCAATCTTCTTAGCTTCCAGGTCGCCATGAAGATAAAACAAGGACGGATACCTTGAACTCAGATCTACTATTTTCCTTTGGGGGAAACCACGGTTATCGCGTTCTGACCCGCCGGATAGCTTAAACTCATTTGTTAATTCCCGAGGCGATGGTTGAACCGTTTCGGGACGAAGGTCGGGCTCGTTAGGCACAAGTCGCAGTTCATAGCCGCTGCGATAGAAAAATACCGTTAGGACTGTAATTCCTAAAAGGGTTATGATCATCCATATCTTTCGTTTCATTAATCTCACCTCCCTCTTAGGTTAACCCGCAATCAATAAATTATGAAAAAAAATACCCCCGCAGGGGTATTTTAACCGATTGCTTACGCGATATTTAAATGAGCGAGGATTTTTTCCGCCAGTTTCCGGGAGATAGCTTCCTGGGCTTCAATAGTGGCTGCGCCGATGTGCGGTGTAGCCATGAAATTATCCAGCTCAAAAAGCTTGTTCTTCCCAGGCGGCTCCTGTTCCATCACGTCTACAGCCGCTCCCGCTAATTGTCCGGATTTTAGAGCCTCATAGAGCGCCTCTTCATCCACAACCCCGCCGCGGCCAAGATTGAGAATTAAAGAACCTTTTGGCATGAGAGCAATCTGGTCTTTGCCAATCATATGATAAGTTTCTTTGGTCAACGGGGAGTGCACCGAAATGATATTGGCGCGGGCCAACAATTTTTCTACTGTATCCACCAACTCAACATTCATCTCAGCAGCTTTGGACTTATCCAAATAAGGATCAAAAGCGATAACTGTCATGCCAAAAGCTTGTGCGTATTTAGCGACCCGGGAGCCGATTTTGCCCAGCGCTAAAATCCCCAGCACTTTGTCCTTTAACTGGACGCCTGTAAAGGCATGTTTATTCCAAGTTCCCTCCTGACGGGTGGAGTTTGCTGCCGGAGTCACCTTACGGGCAATATTCAGCATCAGCGCCATGGCTAATTCCGCTACCGCATCGTTGCTGGCGTCGGCAACGTTGAAAACCGCGATCCCTTTTTCTTTGGCATAATCACAATCAATATGATTTAAGCCAATACCGTTCATGCAAATCGCTTTTAGATTTTTTCCGCAATCGATGACTTCTTTATCAATGGGGTATGCAACTCTTACGATCATCACATCATAATCCGCCAGACACTTCTTTAAGTCTTCCTTGGGAATCCCAAAGCGGCAGTCTACCTGCCCATACTTCTTTAAGATTTCGATGCCGGCATCATTGATTTTTTCCGTGATAATTACTTTCATTCCTGGTTTCCTCCCTTGTCGTATTTAGATTTATTTCTAAAAATGTATATAAGAATATTATAGCCCTAGATAAGCTTTTTTCAAGTGCTCATTTGCTAACAATTCTTTTCCTGTACCATCCAATACGACTTGCCCGTTTTCTAAAACATAAGCGCGGTCAACAAAATTCAGGCAAAGATAGACATTTTGCTCTACCAATAAAATGGAAATATCTTGTTTCTTTATTTGCTCGATCATACTATAAATTTTCTCTACCAATACCGGGGCCAGGCCCAAAGATACCTCGTCGATCATCAATAGTTTTGGTTTGGACATGAGTCCCCGGCCGATAGCCAGCATTTGCTGCTCCCCGCCGCTTAAAGTACCGGCCATTTGTTTATGCCGTTCCTTCAAGATAGGGAAAACGCTGTATACCATTTCTATGGTTTCCTGTCTTGCTTTTTTCGGTCCCGGTAAAAAGGAACCCATCTCCAGGTTTTCCTCTACGCTCATCATCGGGAAAAGCCTCCTGCCTTCCGGTACGTGGGCGATCCCTAAGGCCACGATCTGCGGCGCTGTCAGCTCGGTAAGAGATACGCCTTCTGACTTTATCTCGCCGGAGGCAGCTTTCAGCATCCCCGACAAAACTTTTAACGTCGTACTTTTGCCAGCCCCGTTGGCGCCCACCAAACCGACAACCTCGCCCTTTTTGACCGCCAGGGAAACATCATGAAGAACCTTTACCTCACCATAAGACGCGTTGATCTTATTAACTTGCAGCATGGGTGTAACCTCCTCCCAAATAGGCTTTAATCACTTCGGGATTGTTCGCAACATCAGTGGGAACTCCTTCAGCAATTTTCTTGCCTGAATTCAAAACATAGATTCTTTGGGATAGGGCCATAACCGCCTGCATCACGTGCTCAACCAGAATGATGGTGATTTTCTTTTGCGAATTGATCTTCCTTATTACATCGATAACCTCATTGACCTCAGTGGGATTCAGCCCCGCCATTACTTCATCCAAGAGGATCAGTTCCGGCTCCGTGGCTAATGCCCTGGCTAATTCTATCCGTTTTTTATGCGCCAAAGTAAGATTTCTGGCCTGGATGCTTTTAACGGAAGTTAAGCCGACAAAATCCATAACCTCCAGCGCTTTTTTTTCAGCAACAGCCATACTGTTCGTTTTGGAAAAAGAACCTATCATCACATTTTCCAAAACCGTCATCAACTGAAAGGGCTTTACGATTTGGAAGGTCCGGCCAATCCCCAAACGGCTCACCTTGGTTGGATTCAGCTTGGTAAGAGTTCCCCCTTTAAAAATAATCGTTCCGGAGGTAGGTTGATATACGCCGGTCAGCATGTTAAATAACGTTGTTTTCCCCGCGCCGTTCGGCCCGATCAAGCCAACGATTTCACCCTTCTCAACTGACATATCCACAGCATCTACTGCGGTAAGACCGCCAAACTTAATAGTTAATTTTTGTGTTTCCAGTAAACTCATTTAATGCCACCCCCCAATCCCTTCGCAGGCGCTTTGATCGTTCGGTAATCCTGATATTGCGGATCTCCCAGCAGGGCAAGGAATTTGTAATAAACCTTTTTGAGGTACGGCAATATTCCCGAGGGAGCGTACGTAATAACAGCCATTAATATTGCGCCGTAAACCACCAGGTGGACTCCAATAAAGCGTCCGCCCAAAAGGATGCGGGTTGCCTCGGAGATAGGCGTCAATAGAAAAGCGCCGATAATGGGCCCCATGACTTCAGCCCCGCCTATGATCCCCACTAAAGCGATTTCCGTTGAGAATGTATCGACCAGTAAGCTCTGGGGTCCGATATACAGGAGGAATTGCGCGTAAAAAGTTCCGGCGATACCCATCACAAAAGAGCTGATAGCCGCCGCATAAACTTTCATTCTGGAAGAGTCAACTCCCAGCGACGCGGCTGCGTCCTGATTGTCACCGATTGCGGCCAGATAATAACCGAATTTCGAGTTCTTGATTTTATAACACAGCAGGATCGCTAAAAACATCATTACTAAGGCAATATAATAATAAGGCGCTTTCGTATCGAACTGAAACCAGAACCAGGAATGTCCCTTGATAGGAAGTAAAATGCCTTGCGCCCCTTTGAGATCGATAGGTCCGATCTGGTTGGTATTCTGTATGAAGATACGCACCAGTTCCCCATAAGCAATCGTTGCCAGCGCATAGTAGGCGCCTTTTAGCTTGAAACAGGGATAACCGACAATCACGCCAAAGATAGCGGAAACAACGGCCCCGACTAACATGCCGATCCAGGGCGTTAAATCAAGATATACAAACAGCAGGGTTGAAACATAAGCGCCAATCCCGACAAACGCGGCGTGTCCCAGGGAGAGCTGACCGCCAAAACCGGCAATGATGTTCCAGCCTGAGCCCATTACTGCAAATAACAACACCATAATACCGACCTGCACTATATATTCATTATTTGTCAAAAACGGGAAGAATATTAGAATCAGTATTGCCAGTGCTGGAATGTAGTAGCTTGGATATCTTAATTTTGCAATGATATTTTTCTCATTCATAATATCCACCTCGCTTATTTTTTACCAAGCAACCCGTTAGGCTTTAACAGCAACACTAAAATGAACACCAGGAAAATCAGAAATTCCGCAGTGGTTGCTGATAGAAATTGGGCGGTGACCGATTCGATCAGCCCAATAATGATACCTCCCAGGAATGCTCCGTTCAGACTTCCAAGCCCACCCAGCACAACAATAACAAATGAACGCAGTTCAAAGATCTTCCCGGCCGACGGATGCACATAATACATCGGAATCATCAAGGCAGCCGCAAGCGTAAGCATTATAAAGCAGATGCCGAAAGAAATATTATATATTTTGAAATCATTGATACCCATCAATCGCACAGCTTCTCTGTCCTGTCCTGTAGCGCGGATGGCCTTGCCCATATCCGTTTTATTCAGGAATGCGTACAGCAGAAAGATGAGTATGACCGAAACAATGCCGGCGATCATTCTGGGAACACTTATTACTATATTGCCTATGTTTAGCGTAAGGCTGGATATAGGTACTTGCGCAACCTTATAATAGGCGCCAAAAAAGAGAAGGCACAGGTTTTCCATCACCAGCATCATACCTACGGTAAGTAGAATAACAGCATGCCCTCCCCCCAGCTCAAACTCTCTTTTTAAAACCGGGTTGATAATTTTGCTCTGAACAACATAACCGAATATAAATAACAACGGAACGACTAATATTGGAGTAAGGTACGAATTCCAGTTTGCTTTCATAACCAGGTAATAAACCGCGTACATACAGATGGTTAAAAGCGAGCCGTGCGCAAAGTTAACTACTTTCATTACTCCGAAAACAAGGCTCAATCCTACAGCAATAAGTCCGTATAAGCTCCCCATAAACAATCCGTTAATGGTAGCCTCCGTCATAGTTCCCATTACTAATTGCACCCCCTTAGATTAATCCGTCGAAAAGACCAGGGGGTTGAGATTTCACATCTCAACCACCCTGAATATCTATTCTTTATCTCTATAGGCTCAGTAATTTATTTTCTGTCTTCAAATTTCGGTACGGGCCATACGGCTTCAAAATCCGGGTTTTTGGCTGACTCCGGCCATACGGTAACTCGCTGACCGTCACGGACCTGGATCATGATTAAGCTTGCATTGATATTCTGTCCTGTTTCGTCAAACTGAACAGAAGTGTTAGGCATAATCATAGCATTAGTTGTCGAAAGATTCGTTTTGCTTAAAGCCTCGCGAATTTTCTCGGGGTCATTCGCGCCGGCTCTTTCCAGAGCATCGGCTAAAACATACATGGAAGCATAGCAGTTAGCGGATTCACCATTCATGTCCACACCGTATTTGGCTTTGAATTTATCGTTTGTTTCTTTAACGCCGGGTTTACCGACATCAGTAGACCATTCGCAAAGGTCGTAGTGATATTCGCTGTTTTTGCCTGTATTCTTCATGTATTCCGGGTCGGCATGTCCGCCGCCGCCGCCGGCCATACCATATGAATTGATTTTCATCTGGGCAATGCCGTTGGTCAGCAGGATAGCGTCAGATGTATAGGAAGTGAATAGGATGAAATCCGGATTCGCTTGTTTGATTTTTAAAATGACCGGCGTCAGGTCTGAGGAAGTGGCCGGATATGGGGCGTCCAGGACGATTTCCATGCCCGCTTTCGGTACGTCTACCTTCCAGGCGGTCGCTGCCGATTGCCCCCAGTCGGTATTTTCATATACTAAAGCAACCCTCTTGGCAGGTTTTCCTGTCTTTTTGCCCATCTCTACGGCAAAGTCGACTTGGGCTTTGGTATACCAACCCATCGGAGGGCAGGTTCTAAAAGTATATTTAAATCCGCGTTGGGTGATTTCATCTTTTACAGCAGAAGGAACGATATAAGGAATCTTATATTTTTCCGCTACCTGGGTGCTGGGATACGTAACAGCGCTCTGATAAGCCCCGGTCATGACAGTAACCTTGTCGCTTTGGATCAGACGCTCGGCTTCGGACATACCGATTTTGGCGTCTCCACGGGAGTCGGCGGTGATCAGTTTGATTTTCGCGCCGCCCAGCGCTTTGATCCCACCGGCAGCGTTGATTTCTTCAACGGCTAATTCATAACCCCTCTGGCTCGTTACACCGATAGGAGCAACCGGTCCGGACAACGGGAGCAGTACGCCGACTTTCACTTCACCGACAGCCGTGTCGGCATTGGGAGCCTCCCCCTTATTGCCTGAACAACCTGTCAAGGCCAACATACCCATTAACATGACAATTAAAACTAGACTAATGACTTTTTTCGATGACATTCAATTCTTACCCCCTTAATAATTTAAATGTCCACCAATGGAAGGGTCTAGACCACCAAAGGAAGCTTCTCTCTTCGGAACTATCACCCCCTTCAAATACTTTGCATCAGAATATATAAAGCAAAACTGTAAGGGGAGAATATCCCCTTACAATATTTATGGGTGTAATACCACCTTCATGGCCTGTCTTGTATCTATCAGTTCCAGAGCTTTTGCGATGTCTTTAAGCGGCAATTCGTGCGTAACAATACGGTCAACTTTTACCTTACCGGCCGAAATCAAATCAATACAACTCTGAAAATCCTTCCACGTATAACAAATACTGCCTTGAATATTTATTTCTTTACGAACGACTTGGTCTAATTGGGAGATGGTCACAGGCTCATGAAAAATCCCGGCCAGACTTAAACGGCCATTCTTTTTTAAGCTCTGGATACACATTTCAACCGAACTTGCCACTCCCGTCGCCTCGATAATTACATCGGCCATGACGCCCTGAGTGAATTCCCAGATCTTCTTAACAGGATCTTCCTTTTTTTCGCCGATATTAATGGTTTCGTCAGCGCCAAGCTCTCTGGCCAGCTTCAATCTGCTTTCCCGGGTGCCGACCATGATGGCCTTTTTAGCTCCATAGGCTTTAGCTATTTGTAAAGCATAAAGCCCAATAGGCCCAGGCCCAAAAATAACTACCACATCTTCGGGGCTCACACCGGCTTTTCGCACCGGCCGGTACGCCGAAGCAACCGGGTCGACGGAAGCGCCCTCGACAAAGCTCATATTATCGGGCATGAGATGCAAGGTTGATTCCGGAACAGCCACATACTCTGTAAAAGCCCCGTCTAAATGGATCCCTGTTTCCAGCAAATTATCGCAGAGCGACTCCAGTCCCTCCCGGCAGGGAAGGCATTTGCCGCAATTCCTGACCAATCCGGGAGTCACCCGCTCGCCTTTTTTGAATTTCAATACCTTTGATCCTGTTTCAACAATAACTCCGGAAAATTCATGACCTGGAATGAGGGGGATAGGTACCTGCCTTACTCCCTTAAGGATCGGGATATCCGAACCACAAATGCCTACAGAATCGACTTTTATTAAGACTTCATCCTCTTGAATTACAGGTACTTCCACTTCCTTTAAAACATAGCCGGGACCGATTTTTTCTTTTACAACAGCTAACAATGCAATACCCCCCCTCCAGATCATTTTAAAAAATTACTTTGTCAACTACGCCATATCCTTGATGATCTGCATTACAGTATTAATGCCCTCTTCCATAACTTCCTTTTCGATATTCAAGGCCGGGCAAATTCTTACAACGGACTCACCGGCTTTTACCAGCAC
>DHRG01000014.1 GCA_002408285.1 Peptococcaceae bacterium UBA5318
AGGATGATAGTATAAGTGCAACTAAGGCTTTCGCCGTCGCCAGAGGCTTGGCGTAAGCCAAGTTTTCTTTAACCTTTAATCACTGAGGAGGCGTTATAATGAGCGGGCATGGGGATAATAAGAAGCCGGGAAGTAAGATTGCGGGAAGCGGCTGCGAGGTTTTGCTTCCCTTTCATGAGAGAAAGCCCTTGAAAGAAATAGCCAAGAGTATCATCACAACTTACCGGCCTGCGATTTGGTCAAGATTTATGAAAGCGGTAAGGGATTACCGGCTGGTGGATGAAGGAGATAAAATAGCGGTTGCCGTTTCCGGAGGGAAAGACAGCACCCTCATGGCTAAGTTATTTCAGGAATTGCACTTGCATGGAAAAGTGAAATTCCAGTTGGAATTTATCGCCATGGATCCCGGTTATCACCCTAGCATCCGGCAATTATTGACTGCCAACTGCAATTATTTGGAAATACCTCTTCATCTTTTCGAATCAAGAATTTTCGATATCGTCGATGCCGTCGCCCGGGACTATCCCTGTTACATGTGCGCAAAGATGCGGCGCGGGGCGTTATATGCCAAGGCGCAGGAGCTAGGATGCAATAAACTTGCCCTTGGTCATCACTATAACGATGTGATTGAAACTACGCTATTAAACTTGTTGTACGCGGGGAGCTTTAAGACCATGCTTCCCAAGCTGAAATCCTTAAACTTTGCAGGATTGGAATTGATCCGCCCGCTTTATTATATTGAAGAAGAAACCATCACCGATTTCACAAAGAAAAACGGCCTCCAGCCCATAAACTGCGCCTGTACGGTTGCAGCCCATAAAACAGCCGGAAAGCGCAGTGAAATTAAAGAGATCATCCGGGGGTTGAAGAAGAATTCTAAAGGAGCGGAAAAGTCTATTTTTCGTGCGGCCCATAATGTTCAGCTTGATTGTATCGTAGGTTGGCAGGAAAAGGGTAAAAAATACTCATATCTTGATTTTTATGAGGTCGAATAATTTAATTACTTGAGGCAGCTTTTCGAAGCCAGAGGAATTTCCAATAAATCTGAAACAACAGGATCTAAAGAAACAAGATCCTGTTTAGTAATTTCTTGGAGAGAAGTCTTTCCAAGGGCTCTGATCCCCTCCTTCATTTCTTCATTGCAGGAGATAAGGAAATACGCCAGCCTTTTAGCGCCCTCGTTTACATTAAACTGATAGCCGTATTTGCTTTGCGTATAGATCGTTTGTGTGGGGGGTTCCCAGGGGAGGGCTTTCAAGGTCTGGGTGTGGTTCATCGCAAAAAGCGCAATAGAACCGATATAGACCGCATCGGCCCCGAGAGCGATCATCTTGAGGAAAGAGCCGGGAGTATATAATCCTCCCCCGGCGATCAGCGTTGTTTTATCTTTAACCCCCTGTTGCCGCAAGTAATTTGCCGCCCGAGGGACCGCGTAAACGGCCGGTATCCCAAAATCGTCCTCCAGTATAGGGGGACCGCCTTTGGTAGCCGCTTCCGTACAATCCAGAGCGATACAGTCAATACCCGCTTCCACAAGTATTTCCAGGTCTTTTTCCAGATCATTTCCGGCGGCGATTTTGGCGCCTATCGGAACTCCGTCCGTAAGATCACGCAGCTTTTTTACCAGGACCGGCAAATCCCTTTTAGGGTCTTCAATACCGGGTACATGGGCATGGGTTATGGCAGGCTGGCCTTTTTTAAGCCCCAGAAGCCTTCTGGCCTTGGGTTCGATGTCTTTATAGGCAGTGGCGTGGCCTATCCCGGCAATTGCGCCTTGCCCAAACTGTATCTCGATCATATCTGCTTTTTTTAGGATGTGATCCTGATGATTTCTTTCCCCCCGGTCATAGAGAAGGATATACTTCTTAGCGGCTTTTCTTTCTGAAGCCAGGAAAGGGCCTTCGCCGTTATTGATTGCCGTGCCGGCCCTACTCGCCCCTTGGGCCAGCGCTATTTTAGCCTTTTCGGTCAACCCGATGCCAAAAGCCATGCCGGAAATGATGATAGGCATGTTGATTTTTAAGGGCCTAGCGGCGTCAGGACCAATAGTTACTTTTGTATCAATGGAAACATCCGCCGGAGTAGGCAGCTTCGCCAATTGGGCAGTATTAAAAACGACCTGGTCCGTATTGGGGAATTTCTTAGGGCTGCCGAGTGGTCTTTGGATCACTTTTCCCGTTTCACAGCGTTGATTTGTTTCAACGATCGTTTGTAATCCGGTCCTTCGGGTTGCCGAAAAAAATTCCCAGAGATTTTCGGCATAGGGGTCGGTCATGATTATTTTAGCAAAAGAATCAGTGAAATGGTTGATGATAGGCCGGCTTAACAGAAATAAGCCTAAACCCGTCAAACCTGCCGAACCCAAAGCGATTTTCCATAGATTCTTTTCTTTTTTGTCCATTATTCACCTCCGGTTAGAAAAAAGACACCGATACCAACGATCAGTGCCTTTTATCGATTTTTGCTCAGGACAGGATCACATTTGCGGCCTGGAGTCCGCGCTGGCCTTTTTCAATCTCAAACTCAACCCTTTGGCCCTCTTCCAGGGATTTGAAACCATCGGATTTAATGGCGGAATAATGTACAAACACGTCTTCACCGCCTTCTCTTTCGATAAACCCAAAGCCTTTTTCGGGGTTAAACCATTTCACTGTTCCTTGCATATCTTGGTTGCCTCCTCAATCAAACTTATTAGTAGTATGTAATGTTACTGCGGGAATTATTCTTACGGGAATTATTCCTGTTTGACATTTATGTATAGCGGTAATATAATAAAATAAACATTTTGACCTAGAGAGTATCTCTTGATAGGAAGAAATCATATCAAACCGCGAATCAATCTGACGTTAAGGAGAAATCTGAAACAGTGGAGCGTTCGTCAATTAAGGCGTACCCATTCCATGGGCTAAAGGATACCCTTTTTGAGAATGTCTTCACACTCTCAAAAAGGGTTTTATTATTTTAAAAGGAGTGGATGAGGAATGAAATTTTTAGAGAAGTACAGGGCGGATTTCGCAGAATACGACAAAATGGAAAAGGATTTTATCAATGAGGATAAGATCTGGGAGCAATTAAACAAGTGGGAAAACCCCGCCAAAGACGACGTCCGCAGAGTCCTGAGAAAAGCGGAGAAGAAAGTGCGGCTGGAGCCTGAAGAAACAGCGGTCCTGATCCAAAACAAGGACAAGGAAACCATTGCCGAGATGTATGCGCTGGCTAATAAGCTGAAAAGAGAAATTTACGGCGACCGCCTGGTCTTTTTTGCTCCCCTTTATATCAGTACGGTTTGCGCCAACGACTGCTTATACTGTGGCTTCAGAAGCAGCAATCATGTGATGGAACGGAAGAGCCTGACCATGAAGGAATTGGAGCAGGAAGTGAAAATCATGATCGGCGAAGGCCAGAAACGGACAGTTTTGGTCTATGGGGAGTCGCCGGAAACGAATATTGATTACATGTGCGAAACTGTCAAAACAGTTTATGGCGTCAAAAGCGAACACGGCGAAATAAGGAGAGCCAATATCAACTGCGCTCCGCTGCGCCGGGAAGAGCTGCAAAAATTCAAGGAGGTTGGGATCGGGACTTTTCAGGTCTTTCAGGAAACTTACCATCGCGAAACATACCGCAAATTACATCCCGCCCACACCATCAAGGGACATTTCAGATGGCGTCTTTATTCCCATGACCGGGCTTTGGATGCGGGACTTGATGATGTCGGGATAGGAGCTTTGTTCGGGTTATATGACTGGCGTTTTGAAGTGATGGGCCTTTTGTATCATGCTATTCATTTAGAAGAAACATTTAACGGAGTAGGCCCCCATACCATCTCGTTTCCCCGTATCGAGCCCGCTACCTGCACGCCCTATGCCGAACATCCCGAGTATGCGGTCAGCGACGAAGATTTCAAGAAGCTGGTGGCTATTTTACGGCTGTCGGTTCCTTATACGGGTCTGATTTGCACGGCACGGGAAAAACCTGAAATCAGAAGAGAAGTGATTTCTTTAGGCGTGTCCCAGATTGACGCGGGGAGCAGGATCGGCGTAGGCGGCTATGGAAAATCCCAGGGCAACCAATTGCCCGACAAAGAACAATTCTGTCTGGGAGATACCCGTTCCCTCGATATGGTAGTTAGGGAAACCTGCGGTATGGACAGTATTCCTTCCTTCTGCACAGCCTGTTATCGTGAAGGAAGGACAGGCGAGAATTTTATGGGATATGCGAAATCCGCGTTTGTGCATAATTTCTGTGTCCCCAACGCTCTGTTCACCTTCAAAGAATACCTGCTGGATTATGCTTCGCCCCAAACCAGAGAAGTAGGGGAAAAAGTGATCGCCGCTTATACAGAAAAGTTTAAGGGTGAAAAGGTCTATGACACGATCGTTGATTACCTGCAGAGGCTGGAAAAGGGCGAGCGGGATTTAAGGATTTGATTATGCCGAAGGAATTGATAGATAAGTTATACCGCAAGAACAGCTTAACAAAAGAAGAACTGCTCCATCTTCTGCATCATCTGGACCGGCCTGGCCGGGAATATCTGATAGCCAAAGCCCATGAAACCAGGATCAGGGTTTACGGGTCCAAAGTTTTTATGAGGGGATTAGTGGAGTTTACCAACTACTGCCGGAGGAACTGTGTCTACTGTGGCATCAGAGTGTCAAACAAAAAAATCTCCCGGTACAGGCTGGACTTTGAACAGATCATGACCGCTTGCGGAAAGGGATACGGACTTGGTTATAGGACATTTGTGCTGCAAGGCGGGGAGGACCCTTTTTATACCGATCAAAAGATCGTGGAAATTGTCCAAGGGATCAAGGCCAGATACCCTGCTTGTGCTGTGACGCTTTCCATAGGCGAAAAATCGTCTGCGTCGTACCGGAAATATTATGAAGCGGGGGCTGACCGGTATCTTTTGCGGCATGAAACAGCCTCGCCCAAACTCTATGACAGCCTTCATCCGGGGATGAGTTTTGCTAACCGCAGGCAGTGTTTATGGAACCTGAAAAAGATCGGTTATCAGGTCGGCGCGGGCTTTATGGTTGGATTGCCCGGCCAGACGGCGGAAGATTATATCGAAGACCTGCATTTCCTGCAGGAATTACAGCCGCATATGGTGGGGATAGGGCCTTTCATCCCGCACCAGGATACTCCTTGCGCCAAAGAAAAAAAAGGCACATTGGAAATGACCGTCACGCTGTTGGCTATGACCAGACTGCTTTTACCGCAAGTGCTTTTACCGGCGACGACTGCTTTGGGCACTATTGATCCGCTGGGCAGGGAAGAGGGATTGAAGGCGGGCGCGAATGTCGTTATGCCAAACCTGTCGCCCTTCGAGGAAAGAAAGAAATATGCCCTTTATGATGGCAAGATCTGCACGGGAGAGGAAGCGGCAGAATGCAGGCAGTGTATTGAAAGAAGGATCATCCGGGCCGGCTTTCTCCCGGATATGTCCAGGGGGGACAACATAGACTGGAAAAGGAGGTAAGGATGCCAAATGAATGAAACGCCCCATGCCAACCGCAAGCACATTGCGATTTTTGGCAAGACTAATTCGGGAAAGTCCTCGTTGTTGAACGCCATTATCGGACAGGAGATTTCCTTAGTTTCGCCTGTCAAAGGGACTACTACGGACCCGGTGAGAAAGGCTATGGAATTGATCCCCTTTGGGCCTGTGTTATTCATTGATACGGCGGGGCTGGGCGATACCGGCGAACTGGGCGGATTGCGGGTCCAAAAAAGTCTTAAACTCCTTCAAGGCGCTGATTTTGCCATCTATGTCATGGATGGCAATGACCTGGATGAAGACGCTTTTGCCGATGCGTTACGGGGGTTTAAGAGATATAGCATTCCGTACATGATCGTCATCAATAAGATAGATGCGGTTAGCCCGGCGGAGTTGGAAAAGGCGCGGGCCAAGTTCCCGGAAGCCGTATTCGTATCGGCTGTAGAAGAGATAAATATTTCATTTTTAAAAGATGAGCTGATCAGAAGGCTGCAAGGGGATGAAACAGAGGAAACCATTGTGGGTGATCTCATTCCCGCCAATGGCAGGGTCGTAATGGTCATACCGATAGATTCGGAAGCCCCTAAAGGCAGGATCATTTTGCCGCAGGTACAGTTGATCCGCGACTGTCTTGACCACGGGATCAAGAGTTATGTCGTCAGGGATACGGAGTTGGCCTCCGCTTTATGCGACTTAGGGTATGCCGACCTGGTCGTGACGGATTCGCAAGCTTTTAAACATGTAAATGCAATTGTGCCAAGGGATATGAAACTGACCAGTTTCTCCATCCTGCTGGCCAGGTATAAGGGAGATCTGCCGGCTTTGGTCCAAGGAGCGTATAAGGTGAAGGGGTTGGATAAAAACTCCCGCATACTCATTTCCGAAGCCTGCACTCACAACCGCTCCCATGAGGACATTGGAAGAGTAAAAATACCGGCGCTGTTAAACAAATATACGGGAAAGGAACTGCACTATGATTTTAAGACGGGGTGCGATTTTCCCGAGGATCTTGAAAAGTACGACCTGGTCATACATTGCGGGTCCTGTATGCTTAACAGAAAAACCATGCAGACCAGGATTGATCTGTGCATGGAGAAGGGAGTCCAAATTACGAATTATGGTGTAATTTTGGCGTATCTCAACGGCATTCTCGAAAGATGCCTTGAAATATTTAAATAAAGGTCTTCTAAATTTCAGGCGGAGTTTTAACTCCGCCTGAAATTTAGAAGACCTTATCCAGGAGCTTAGCGCCCTTAGCTATCGGATAAACGGACCGCGAAACCGGCGGCGTCATTTTTAACAGCGGCTGACCGCTCAATGGCGGTTGGATTTTATCCGTATCAAGGCCTAGACGGTTCATGATCGTAGGAGCGACGTCCGCTTGTTCTCCCTGTCTTCTCAAGTTATGATCCTTAGAAATAAGGAATACGCAAGGAGCGTTATGATGGGTCCTTTTTCCGATATCGAAGCCATGGTCGGATGTAATATAGACCAGGGAGTTTTCGTAAAGGCCAAGTTGTTTTAACTTGGTTATTATTTGACCCGTTCGGGCCTCTGTTGCAAGCAGCGAAGCAAATTGAGCCCGGGAACCGTCGCCGAAGATATGGGCGGCCAGGTCAGTTTCTTCAAAATGTACGAAAAGGAAAAACTGCTTATCACGGTGTTGGTTTAAAAATTCCAGCGCCCTGACACAGGTTGCCTCATCATTGGGCAAACAGCAAATGAGTAAGTTCTTCTCCTGAACCGATCCGTATGAGGGTAAAATGGCCTCAATGCTTCTGCCGATAATCCCTGCCGCGATAAAATTATCGGAATCATAAAACTTATGGAGCCGCTCGAAGATCGTATAGCCTTTGGGAATGACCTGATAATTGTTATTGCTGAAAACCCCGGTTATTTCAGGGTCGTACCCTGTTAGGATTTGGGCCCAGCCGGCCTTGGAATCGGTGGTATGCAAGACATCAATGGCTACAAAAGTACCTGTTGAAATCAGGGTTTTTAAATTTGGAAGATAACCGTAAGCGAGCCCCTTTTTTACCAAATGCCGCGCTATACCGTCCCAACCGAAAAGGATGGCGTTTTGATAAAATCCTGCCGCTTTCTGCATACAACATCACACCTTATCAGTAGCTCTAAAATATTTTATGCGGACAATTCTCAATTGTTCAGGAGCTACTAACGAAAAGAGGCTGTTTCACTTGGACTTTTAAGAATGTAACTGGGGGGTAGATAAATTTTCCAGAATTAATATTTATGAGTTAGGTTGACATTTTCATTCTACAAATGTAGAATGAAAATGATTCATTCGTTAATACGATGGGCCAAGAAAAGGAGAAAATAACATGGATCACCTCAAAAGACTGCCGGATAGCGAACTGGAAATCATGATAATCATTTGGGGAGCCGGCCAACCCGTAACGTCGGCATTCATTATGGAAAATTTTCGGGGCGGGAAGAATTGGGCCAACACAACGGTCTTAAACTTTCTGACCAGATTGGTGGATAGAGGGTTTTTGAAAATTACCAAACAGGGACGATTTAATTACTATGAGCCCTTAGTAAATGAGAGCGAATATCTTCAAAAAGAGAGCAAGTCCTTTCTTGAAAAGATGCATATAGGATCGTTGACGAGTTTTGTCGCAGCCTTATATGATGGTGACGCCATTAATAAAGCTGATCTGGAAGAATTGAAAAAATACGTTGAAGAGGTTTCCAATACATACGAGAAAAAAGAGTGAGGGAATAAAATGGGTGGTTTCTTTTATCATGTTTTAGCTTTGAATATAAGTCTGACCCCTCTTATAGCCGCGTTGCTGATTCTGATGCCCTTATTTAAAATGCGGTATAGCGCTTACTTTCGATATTGGATGTGGCTGGTCATTTCCCTGAGATTACTTGTGCCTGTTTCCTTTGGAGCATACTCGCCGTTTTTGCTCAATTTTCCTGTACATACTGACCTTCCGGAGGCTATAAGCCAGAGTCCGATATTCCAGAACAGCGATTTTACCGGGGCTGCCGTGGCTTCAGCCTTATTTTCCGGCTTAACCTTTGGGAAGATCATTACGGTCATGTACTTCACAGGGGTTATAGCATTCTTGGCGTATAAATTTGCGTCCTATACCCTATTTTTAAGGAGCGTTAAAAGGTGGAGCAGGGAACCGGTGGACGCCGGGATTGCCGGAATAGTTGCGGAACTGAGCCCGGCCTATGGATTAAATGCAGATAAAAACCGGCTGAAAATACGCAGATGTAAAAAGATAGCGGGGCCTATGGTCATTGGACTCTTCAGGCCGACGCTTTTATTGCCCGATGACGAGTATGACCCTGTGAAGCTGAGGATGGTCTTGAGTCATGAAATAGTACACCTTAAACGGCATGACCTGTGGTACAAGCTTGTTCTCTTGTTCGTCTGTGCGCTGCATTGGTTCAATCCTGTCGTACAGATAATGGCTAAAAGGGCTGATAATGACCTGGAGATATCCTGTGATAATATCGTTTTAAAATCCGCGGACATAAATGAGAAAAAGTTATATAGCAAGATGATAATCGAAATGGCCGCCAATAATCTCAGAAGCGCTCCACCTGCCCTTTCCACAAATTTTAAGAGCGGTAAAGACAGCCTGGGCAACCGCATCAAAGGAATATTCGATTCAGGTATTAAAAAAAGCGGGACAGCCGCGCTGATTATAATAGTATTTGCCTTGGCGGTTATGGGAGAGTTTGTCCACATAAAAAATATCCCCGCCTCTCTGACAGGGATCAATCAACAGGTGCAGGCAGGACAAGAGATAAGGCCACAGATAAATAAAGCTGCAGATAGTAATAAAGAAAGCCTTGACTATGGAACGGGCCTTGACTATGGAATAAAAGAGCCGCAAACCGCCCCAACTGCAGACAATGCCGGTTTGCCGGACATGAACACGCAGGGCGGCGCATCCAAACCGGCTTCGCTCCCTTCCCAGCCGGCCCGGCCTGCCCAGTCAGCAACAGAAGTAGTAATTATCGACCTTAACCAGTTGAGCCCTGAGGATGATTGATACTTAATCAAGGATACTTAATCAAGGAGGAGCAAGATGAAAAAAATAAGGCGGATCCTTTTATGGGCGACGATAATATCAAGCTGCGTATTCGCCCGGACGGCATATGCTGCGGATCATTATGCTACTGTAAAACTGCCGGCTTTTAATGTGACGCTAAATGGTATTGCCCTTGAAAACAAGACCGACCGGTATCCGCTTATTGTTTATAAAGATATAACCTATTTTCCCATGACTTATTTCGGCTGCAGATTTTTGGGCTTAGAAAGCGTATGGAACATCAATACAGGTCTAGCCATAGTAAAAACGGGCGCTCATTGGGACTACCATAAATATCCGGCTTCCGTCCCAAACAAAAGCAGTTATACCGCCAAAGTGGCTTCCTTCAAAATTACAGTTAACGGCAAGGAAATTGATAACAGGAAAGAAAAATACCCTTTACTGCTGTTTAGGAATATTACTTATTTTCCGATGACTTGGAGATTTGCGGTTGATGAATTCGGCTGGAAGTATTCATTTGACCAAAATAGCGGCTTAGCGATAAATTCCGGCGCCGGCGGCACGGCGGCCGGACAGTTGACTCTTCCTATCGTAACATTGGAAGACGGAACGAAGGGCGCTTTCACGATGGCCGGAAACTATTTTTACTATCAAGGGTCCCAGGGAAAGATCTATCAGGCCCCTGTTGCCAAACCGGCTATAGCCAAGCAGGTTTATCGGCTGCCTATAAACGGATATAATGAAGATTATGTTTTGGCCTCGCTGAAAACCGAAAACGGGAAGGCCCTGCTCAGCTTTCATACGGGCGGGGCGACCATGGGCTCCGATCATTTGGTTTGGCTAAAGGAAGACGGCACGTCCGAGGAAATAGACAGCGGATATTTCTCTCTCAAAATCTATGATAACTACACTGTTCGGGTTAATCAGGGGCTTCCGCCGTGTTCCAATAATCTGCAGATAAAAAAGACCGGAGATACGACTTATAAAAGCGTCGGCGACCCTGGTCATCTCTACGGTTGGGTTTGGTCTACCGACGCCGGCTCTTCGTCGGGAAAACCCAGCAAAGATTTGTATTTAGTTGGCGATAAAATATATGTTTTAGCCTGCCCTGATAAAGATAACCCTGCATCAACAACAGGCATTTACCGTGTCGATATTGACACCCATGTGACGGAAAGAGTTTGCGCGGAAACGGCCACCGGTTTTCAGACCGTTGACGGCATGATCTACTTCACGGACCGGCACAATCATCTTTATCAGGTCCCGCTTAGCGGAGGGACTGCAGAGAAGCTGACTGAAACGGCCGTGGGAGAATATAAGGCGCTCAAGGGGACGGTATACTACACCCTGGCGGACGGCAATAATCAACTTTTCGCCATTAGCAGGGAGGGTCCCATCAATCCGGGAGGACAGGTCAAAAGCCTGGAAGTCCAGGATGATTATCTCGTCGCGATCTTTAAAAAGGAAAGCAAATCGCCCTATAAAATGATGATTTTAAATGAAGAGGGCAAAGTGATTTACAATACTACGGAAAATGTGCTGTTAGTAAGGATAGAAAACGGCAAAGTAGTTTTTGTTAAAGACAATTAAGTAAGGGCCGCCGGTCAGTATGGAGAACCTAATGAAAAAACTGATTATTATTCCGGCTTTTAACGAAGAAAAGAATATAGATTTTGTTATGGATGATATATGTCGGCGCGCACCCGGATTTGATTATGTGATTATTAATGACTGTTCCAGAGATGGGATGCGTTCCCTGTGCCGCCGCCGCGGGTACAATTACATCGATCTGCCGGTCAATTTGGGCATAGGGGGTTGTGTACAGGCCGGATACCTATATGCACAAAAGCATGATTATGACATTGCTGTGCAGTTTGACGGGGACGGACAGCATGACGCCGCCTATTTGGAGCCGATGTACCAGGCCATGACCGAACAAAACAGTGATATTATTATCGGCTCTCGTTTTCTCCAGCGCCAGGGTTTTCAGTCTTCAACCATGCGCAGAGGAGGGATCCGGTTTCTGGCCTGGCTGATTAAGGTCTTAAACAAGAAAGAGATCAAGGATGTGACTTCGGGTCTGCGGATGGTCAACCGCAGGGTTATTGATGATTTCTGCCGCTATTACCCTAATGATTATCCGGAACCGGAAACCCTTGCTTTATGTCTGCGTAAGGGTTATCAAGCGGACGAGTTTCCGGTGAAAATGCGCGAACGCTGCGAAGGACGGTCATCAATCAACATGCCCCGCTCGGTCTACTATATGATCAAGGTCAGTCTTTCTATACTGATTGATCATTTCAAAAACTAAGCGGGCATTTGGAAGAGGAGCTGACATCATGAGTATAAGATTACGCCTAGTGATCCTGTTTATTTGTGTAGCAATCTTACTGTGTTTTATGGATATGATCAGGAAAGATAAAATCAGCTTAAAATATTCTTTGCCCTGGCTGCTTTCTTTGGTATGCGTCATGCTTTTGGCGGCTTTCCCCGGTTTCATCAACTGGGTGGCGGGGCTGCTCGGGGTAGCGACGCCGGTCAATGCGGTCTTTTTTATTGTTATCCTGATGATGCTGGCGTTTATTTTCCTGATTTCTATGATTAGTTCGCGGAATTCCCAACGAGTGACCCGGCTGGTGCAAGAAGTGGCGCTGCTAAAGAAAGCGCTGGCCGATCAGGAGGGGAAGGGGCAGAAGGATGAAGAGCGCATATGCGGTATTTAAGGGCACGTGGTCTGCTATATGTTTTTTGGATAATATTTTCCCTGTTTTTGGCGGATCTGTCTTACTTTTTTAATATGCACGCGGTGGTGAGGGAACGGGGCCCGGTATATTTTGTGTGTTTTTTGGCAGTTGCCCTGATATCGCTTGACCTGGTCGCGGTTTCCGGACGCCGACTGAAAATTTCGGTCGGCAGGGTAATTTTGGTGGTCCTGTTTTCTGTCATTGTGACTTTCCTCTTTTTCGCTAAGCCGCTGTTGTATACGGCAGACGGCTTATGGCTGACAGGGGCGCGTCTGAGTGTTTTTGTCCTGCTGGCGGTTTTTGTGGGGATTTATGTTTTGCTTAGCCTGAGCGCCCTGAAGAAGTTGAGGGCGGATGCGATTTATCCAATTGATTTTCCGGGTCGGGGAAACTCTTTTGATTTTCCGGGTCCGGGGAGCCCATTTAAACATGTATTGATCCTGTTAGTTTTTCAGATCGTGGTTTTGGGCGTCTATATGGCGGCGCTCAATCCGGGCAATATGTCTTATGATACGTTTAATCAGGTGAGCCAGACCGCCGGGTTGGTGCCTTACAATACCTGGCATCCCATCGGCCATACATTATTCATCGGGCTGCTATTGAAGATCTGGCCGAATCTGGCCGTCGTGACTATTTTTCAGATCTTGTTCTTTGCTTTTGTGACCAGCCGGTTTTATGGGACTTTGATCCGTAATCGGGTGCGTCTGCCGCTGGTGTATTTTTTGGCTATGGTGATTACGCTGGCGCCCAATACCGGCGTCAATGTAGTGACCCAGTGGAAGGATATCCCTTATACGGCTGCGCTGCTTTGGGGAACGAATATCCTTTTACTGATGTGCCTATCGGCCGGCTATTTTTCTAAAAAACGTCATGGGCTGGAGTTCTGCGTGTGTACCTTGGCTATATGTTTGTTCCGGCATAACGGGGTTTTGACCTTTTTACTGATGTTGGTCTTGGGTATGGTTTATGTTATCCGTTATGGGAATAAAAAGGGGCGTATAAATTTTGCGGTGTCGTCAGTTTTGATCCTGGCGGTGGTTTTCCTGGTCAACGTACTGATACCGGCCCGGCTCGATGCCAATCCTAATCCGCCGGGGATGAAGTTGCGCGGCATTTATCAGGGACTGGGGTCGGTGTATTATGCCGGCCTTGAAACCGCTCTGGATGAGAAAACCCGTGATATAGTGGAATCAGTAGCGACGCCAGAACAGCTCAAGGAATATTACGATCCCTATTTTGCGGATATTTATTCGAGCAACATACCCCGGTTTTTGAATAAATTGTCCTCAGTAAGCACAGGCGAAGCGCTCAGAAGCTATCTATCCGCCCTCGGACGATGCCCAAATATTGTTGTCGGAGATAAGTTCAATTTGGCCGTTACCATGTGGTCCGTGACCCAGGATCCGTTCAGTTATAACAATAACTATACTACGGCGATTGAGCCGGAGATGCAGTCAGTATTCGGTGTGAAGCGGCATGAAAACCTGCTGACTGATTGGGTCGAAGGCTATGCCGCAATTACAAACAAACTATATTTAAGTAATACTTTTATATGGCGCCCTGGGTTTTGGCTGGCGCTTAGCTTTATTTTGCTGCTTGAACTGGCGATTGACCGGGACCGGCGGGTATGGCTCTATATTCCGATATTAAGTAATGGGCTGGCGGTCTTTCTGACGATGCCGGCACAGGATTATCGCTATCTGTGGTTTATCGCGCTGATCAGTCCGTTTCTGATACTTTCGGCTGTGATCCCGTTACCCGAACGAGTACTATGAGAAAGAAGAGAGAAGAACCATGGGCAATTTTGCAGCGTATATCTTTTTTACAGTAGGCGGCCTGTTCCTGATGAAATTAAGCGGACAGCCGATCGGCTTTGCGCTGAAGGATGGCTTGTTGCATCTGGATATTAGCGGCAAGATGGCTCTGGCGCTGGTGATGTATGCCGCCAGTTTTCTGATTTGGACAGGGATTGTCGCTAAAAGTGAGCTTAGTTTTATCGTGCCCTTTTCCTCGGCAATTGTGAGTATACTGTCGGTGCTTATAGGGCTTTTGGTTTTTCAGGAAGAGCTAAGCGCATATAAAATCGTCGGGATCGTTCTTGCTGTCTTGGGTGTGATGCTGATGAATTATAAATAAGCGGGGTATCAGGCCCTATAAGAAGAATTAGTACGCGGGCGGCAATATTCAGATCGTCCTTCTTTCAAAAATCAACTCGTAGAATTTGGCCGCTCCATACCCGGAGATAGCGGGAGCAAAGACCTGCACTAAACGCCATCCGTTTCTGGCGTGATCCTCGATGACCCTGTGGTAATCCTCTTTTGGTTTACGGGTCCAGGTGCTTAATTCTATGGTGACAAACTCGTAATCGTACAATATTATCCCTCCTTTTATGAATTTATTATATACATAATTTATTATATACATAAAAGGGCAGAAAGTATAATGAGCGCCGGGTCATGCGGTCCACGGATTATATCCCGGTTGCAGCCGTGGTGCGCTTGCTCATATCTTTCTGCCCTCTATAATTTGTGTATTTTTAAGATTATTAAACTGGTAAGTATTCACAGAGCGCGGAACATTTGTTTCCCCCAATCCGTCAATTCAAGTTAGAATATAGAAGGACTGCAATCAAGAATCCATTTATGGGGGTAGTGGAAGTTGAGAAAGGGTGTTTATGCTTTAGCGGCAATACTGATTTTGGTTTTGGGCGGCTGTACGGTCAAACTAGGGCCAACCGGCCCAAGTTCCTCCGTTGCGCTGGATACCGGAGCCCACACCCTGGCGGGGCGCTTTTCAGCACCCCCAGGATATGAAAGGGTCGCTGCGGAGGATAATTCTTTCGGGGCATATTTGCGGACGCTGCCCCTTAAAGAGCATGGGACTGAAGTTAAGTATTACAGCGGCGAAACAAAAAACAGGGATGTTCATGAAGCGGTGATAGATTTAGATACCGGCAAGCGTGATCTGCAGCAATGCGCCGATTCTATCATCAGACTGCGGGCTGAATATTTATATCGGGAGAAAAAATATGACGACATTCATTTTAATTTTACGAGCGGGTTTCCTTGCGAATACGCTAAATGGCGAGAAGGGTACAGAGTCGTTGTCCGGGATAATTCCGCCGTTTGGGTAAAGACTGCCGCTTACTCCGGAGATTATAAGGCCTTTAGAGCCTACCTGGATACCGTCTTTGCTTATGCCGGAACCCTTTCCCTCGAGAAGGAGCTGGTTCCGGTATCCGTGGACGATATGCAGATCGGCGATATCTTTATCCAGGGCGGCAGCCCGGGCCACTGTGTTATCGTAACGGATATGGCTGTCAAAACGGAAAATGGCGAGAAAATCTTTATGCTAGCCCAGGGCTATATGCCGGCTCAAGATATGCATATCTTGAAGAACCCGCAAAACACAGCCTGGAGCCCTTGGTACTCCGCAAATTTCGGGGCGGAATTAAACACGCCGGAATGGACTTTCCAGAGGGCGGATTTAAGGAGGTTTAAATGAGTTGAGTATTCAAAAATTGAAAGAGCTCATTACCAACAGCGGCAATATCGTTTTTTTTGGCGGGGCCGGGACCGCGACAGAGAGCAATATCCCGGATTTTAGAAGCGAAGCGGGGCTTTATCAAACAAACGGCGGGTATTCGTACCCGCCCGAGGTCATGTTGAGCCATACGTTTTTTATGAATCATACGGAAGAATTCTATGGATTTTATCGAAAAAAAATGATTTATCCTGAGGCCAAGCCTAATTTGGCTCACTATGCTTTAACAGAGTTGGAAAAAAGGAATAAACTCAAGGCCATTTTGACGCAAAACATTGACGGGCTGCATCAGGCCGCCGGTTCCCGTAATGTTTTGGAGATCCACGGTTCTATTCATCGGAATTACTGCCTGGCTTGCGGTAAAGCGTATACCTTGGATTATATCGTTAACAGCCCGTCGACCGTTCCAAAATGCGGTAAATGTGGCGGGATTGTCAGACCGGACGTGGTTTTATACGAAGAAGGGCTCGATATGGATATTTGGCAAAAAGCCAGGTATTTTGTTTCCACAGCCGATGTTTTTATCGTCGGCGGAACCTCCCTGGTCGTTTATCCGGCGGCAAGTCTGGTTGAATATTATAAAGGCGGCCGGCTGGTTCTGATTAATAAGTCAACTACACCCTATGATGAGAGGGCAACACTGGCTATTCATGATAGTATCGGGAAGGTTTTAAACAGTATTCTATAGGAACGCGCCTTTTCGCCTCTTATTTGATCCGAAACAGGCACTGACGGGAGCGGACCACAGCATTTTGCTATGGAACGGCACTCATAAAACAGCATAGGATTGTTTTCGGGAAACGGCTTAGCTTTCGGGCTATGCCGTTTCTCCGTTTTGCAGGTCATAGAGCAAGGACGCGGGGAGTATCCCCACAAGGTCATAGGAAATATCAATTTGCTGTTCCCTATGCCCGCTTGACTTGTCGGGAACGTGAACATATACCGCTTTTACCATGTCATTCAGTATGGCGGGCGTCAGCTCGTCCAAGTCGAGATACTTCCGTACCTTGCTGATAAACCTGTCAATGTTTCCTGCCTGTTCTTCCTGCTGTATAATTTCTTCATTCAGTTGCAACAGCTTTTCCCGCAGTTCTTCCTGCTCCTGCTCGTAATCGTCGGAGAGCATTTGAAATCTGCTGTCGGAAAGTTTTCCGTTGGCGTTATCCTCCGATAACTTTTGTCAAGGAGGTTTGTCCAATTTTTTGAATTTATATTGCGCCAAACATATTTCTATTCATAGATACTCATTGTCCGAGGAATATTGTCAAGTGTTTTATGTGCGATTGGCAAAAAATATATCGCAGAGTGCAAAAATGCGCCCTGCGAACGCTTAAAAGCTGTTTTGGGGGTGGTGTGGGGAGGTACAGGTGCAAGGAAAAGCCTGTAAATACGCCATTTTCAGGCTGTCAAAATCCGCTAAATGTCCACGATGGATTGTAACGCTTTTTCCTTTATCCTATTCTCCTGTTTTCGACGATGAGATGTCACGGCGAAAAATCCAGACTGTCGGAGCCTCATTGTAAAAAGCGCAATAAAGCACAAGTAAATGTTGTTTGCTTCTGATGTTTGTGTTATTATTCTTATAAAACTGGGTAAGTTTGCCTATTGGAGACAAACCGCAGAACGAATGGTGAAAGGGGGATTACCGTGGCGGGGAATAGCAATTTGCATATGTCTCGCTCTGACAAAGCGGATGAATTTTATACCCAATTACCGCTTATTGAGAACGAGCTAAAGCATTATAAAGGACATTTTAAGGATAAAGTCGTTTTTTGTAATTGTGATGATCCTTATGAAAGTAACTTTTTTAAGTATTTTGCAATTAACTTTAATTCATTGGGATTAAAAAAATTGATTGCGACTTGTTACATAGGTTCCCCTATTGCAAATACGCAGCTGTCTTTGTTTGATTATGAAAGCGCAGAAGATAAAACTACAAAGGCTCCCCATAAAATTGAAATTACAGAAGTCAAAGATGAAACGGGGGACGGGCGTGTTGGCCTTGCCGATGTAGAGTATTTGTTGCGCAACAAAAAAAATGCCTTAACACGGTTAGACGATGACGGCGATTTTCGTTCTGCTGAATGTATTGAACTCCTGAAGCAAGCGGACATAGTGGTAACTAATCCGCCGTTTTCCCTGTTCCGTGAGTATATGGCGCAACTTATGGAGTATAAAAAAAATTTCCTGATTGTTGGAAATCAGAACGCAATAACATATCTTGAGATATTTCCGCTTATTCGGGATAACAAGGTATGGTTAGGCTATAACAACGGGCATTTCTGGTTTGCTGTCCCTGACACATATGAGGAAAAAGCGACGGACTTCAAGATAGACGAAAATGGGCAGAAGTGGCGGCGTATGGGTAATATCTGTTTCTTTACCAATCTTGACATTGAAAAGCGCCACGAAGATATGACCCTGTTTAGAATGTATTCCCCGGAGGTATATCCTAAATATGATAATTACGATGCGATAGAGGTTGGCAAGACCGCCGATATACCTTGCGACTATTACGGAGTTATGGGCGTTCCGGTAACCTTTATGCAGTATTATAATCCGAATCAATTTGAAATATTGGGTACATCTGCGAACGGGCAAGTAAGTGAAAGTGTGAAAATCTCAGGTTTCAAAATATATAACAACCCATTTATTGCTGGTGTGCCAAAATATCAGCGGGTATTCATTAGAAGAACAGGAGTTGCGCCATGAAAATCAAGTTGCATGAAATACCAATCCGCGAGGTTGTAAAGGGCTACAAAGACAGCGCGGAAAATGGCGTTGTGGGTTACGGTGGCCGCTTGAATATTCGCCCCGCTTTTCAGCGTGAATACATCTACAAAGAGAAACAGCGCGACGAGGTTATCCGAACGGTTAGGAAAGATTTTCCGCTCAATGTTATGTATTGGGTTTTGGGAGATGACGGTAATTTTGAAGTGCTGGACGGGCAACAGCGCACGATCAGTATTTGCCAATATGTAAATGGCGATTATTCTATTGACCATATGGGCTTTGATAACCTGACAAATACCGAGCAAGAACAGATATTAGCCTATCCCCTTATGATTTATATATGCGAGGGGACGGACAAGGAAAAATTAGACTGGTTTGAAATTGTCAATATGGTAGGCGAGCAATTATCTGCACAAGAGCGGCGCAACGCCATTTATACCGGAGAATGGCTAACCGAAGCAAAGAAGTATTTCAGCAGAAATGGTTGTCCTGCCTATTCCATAGCGGGCGATTATATGAAAGGCTCACCGATACGGCAGGAATACCTTGAAACCGCCATACGCTGGATTGCGGCGCGCGGGGGCAAGGAAATTGAAGATTATATGGCGGCTCACCAACATGACACGAATTGTAATGAACTCTGGCTATATTTCCAGACCGTCATAAATTGGGTTAAGGCAACATTCCCAAACTATCGTAAAGAAATGAAAGGGCTTGAATGGGGCATTTTTTATAATAAATACGGCGCGGGTAAGTATGACCCGAAAAAACTTGAAGCGCGAATTATTGACTTAATGCAGGACGATGACATAACAAAGTTTTCCGGCATATACGAATATCTGCTTTCCGGCGAGGACAAGAAATTTGAAAAGGTATTAAGTATTCGCGCATTTTCCAAGAAAATGGCGCGGACTGCGTATGAGCGGCAAAAAGGGATATGCCCGAAATGCAACATGCCTTTTGATATTGACGATATGCAAGCAGACCACATAACCCCGTGGAGCAAAGGCGGCAGAACGACCGCCGAAAATTGCCAGATGTTGTGCGAGGATTGCAATAGACGCAAGAGCGATGTTTAGAGGACTGATTCTACACTTCAATCCTGTTCTCCGTTTTCGGCAACGAAATGCCACGGCGAAAAATTCAGACTGTGAAGGGCATCGTAGAAGAAAAAGCGCGTAGCGCGTTTATGCCACGAAAGCCCCTTGACCGGCTGGATAGGCGTAACGGTCGGAAATTGCTCGTTGCTTTAGACGGGTGATTAACCAAAAATTAAGCTGAAAGGGAAAATATCATGGAGAGAAAAATAGAAGCAACCGGAAGCATAGAAGTCTTTGCTAATAACAGTGGGACAATTACTATTAGGCAAGAGAGTATGATGGGCGAGGAAGATTTAGTTATTATTCAGCCCACTCAAGTTGAATTGGTCATCAAATGGTTACGAGAAGTGGCAGAGGAAATACAGAACACTGACATAGAAGAGGATGAAGAGGCGTAGCTTCTTACCGCCCCCTGCCTTTTACAATTCCACATCCTGCGCCCTGTGCGGTTGTTGCTCCCGTTGTTCTTGCCGCAAAATACTGTAAACGCTCTTGCGGATTTGCTCGGCTTCTCTAACCTCGTCTTTGAGCGCGACATACCTTTGATTGAGTGTTTTCCGTTCGGCGGTCAGCTTGGCGTATTCCGCTTTCCATGCCTTTGTCGGCAGGGTGGTCTTGCCGTTCATCACGCCTTTGAGGTAGTTATTTGCCGCCGTGAATAGGGTTTGCTCTGAATCTGTCAATGCCTTTTTGCCTTTATATTTAAGGTACATATCGGCCTGCCCGATATGTTTTTTCAAGGTAGCCATACGCCTGTCAATGAGTTTGAGTTCATCACGAATATCTATCTGCTCCCCAATCATGGACTTAAACTTTTCATCAAGCCCCGCCATGTCCATAATCTGATTTTGTTGCAGGAAATTCAGCATTTTTGCGGCGGCTTTCAGATTGCCGATAGCTTGATAACGGTCTGATTTTCCTGTCTGCTCCCGCCGTGAAAGTATGTTTTGAATAACATCGGCAAGGGTGGGCGGCTCGGTGTTTTCCATTTCCTCTTTCAGCCAGTTTTGCAGTTTGGAGATACGTGCCTTTAACTGCCGCAAACGTTGATTGGTGACTTCTATTTGGCGGTTCATATTGCCGCGCTCAGTGCGGATTCCGCGTTTCTCCATTTGAAAAGCCGCAACGCCTAAATGGACGGTGGGGATTTGCTCTATCCCTTGCCGCTCATAGGAACGGTGGTCTATGCGCTCGGCATGATTTTGTTTTTCCAAAATGGAATTGACACAATCAGCCCATGCCGCCCGCCATTCCTACGCTTTGGTCTGCTCGTTCCAGTCGGTGGCGGGAATGGATTTGCATTTGTATTGCCGCTTTTTCGGGTCATAAATCTTGTTGCCATGCGGGTCAATAATGTAGTCTTTTTTCTGCTTCGCGCCCCATGTTTTATCTTCGTTGAATGGTCGCATTGTCAGCATGACATGGGCGTGTGGGTTTCCGTCTTTTTTGTCGTGAATACAAATATCCGCACACATTCCCGCCGCTACAAAATGCTGATTTACATACTCGCGGACAAGGGAAATGTTTTGCTCTCTCGTCAATTCAACAGGCAGGGCAAGTTCAATTTCCCGCGCAAGCTGTGAGTTTTTCGCCTTTTCGATTTTCTCCACGGCGTTCCACAAAATGGCGCGGTCTGCGTACTCGGCGGGGGCATTTTCGGGCAATAAAATCTCGGTGTGGACAATGCCGCCCTTGCGGGTATAGTCATGCTCGATACCGTCATATTGATTTATGATTTTTACGCCCGCCCGGTAAGCCGCCGCCGCGACTGCCGATTTGCCTTTGCCCCTGCTGATGATTTTAATGCTACAATGGTAGATTGCCACGCGCTCCTTTCTTTTTGAAATTGAAAAATCGCCCTGTACCTGTTATAATTAGGCAAGGGCGAACAAACAGTATTTATATAATCGAGGGTTGTACTTATGCAAAAATATGAAATAGGTTCTATAGAATGGCAAGAGAAATTTCATCAATGCCTTGATAAAGAATTTGCGAATCCTCATTATTTTGCTGTGCATGACCTTCTTGTTATATCATATATGATACAGTGCGATGCTTATAATGATGACATTAAAGAAAGAGTATATTCCATTCTGAAAGAGTTTAATAATAGCAGAAATCCAAATGAAATAATGAAAAACCGAAAAAAATGGTTTGAAAATATCCCAATTAGAAAGCAATCTAATTGCATGAATAACTATGCCAACAGATGGAAAACCACAATAATGGATATTCGCATTGATACTCCTGAGAATTACTGTAATGACGTTAAAAAATGGGCGAAGGAAATAGAAGAAATAATCTGCACGGTATAAGCATACTGCATAGTAAGCGGGTACGGGGGAATTGCGTTCCCCCGCCGTTTCTTTTTGCACCGATAGGCGCAAAAAGAAACGGCGGGCCGCACGATACCACATTCATGTGGTGACTTGGTCCGCAACAGTGTAGAAGAAACATTAAACGGGCTATTGGAGAAGGAAGCCGAAGTTCTGACTCAGGCAGCCAGATATGAACGGACAGAAGCAAGAAATGGTTACCGCAGTGGTCATTATTCCAGAAACCTCACCACTACTTCCGGAGATGTAAAACTAAAAGTACCGAAATTGAGAGGTATCCCATTTGAAACTGCGATCATCGAACGGTATCGCCGCAGAGAAAGCTCCGTGGAAGAAGCCTTAATAGAAATGTATCTGGCCGGTGTTTCCGTTCGCAGAGTTGAGGATATCACCGAAGCGCTGTGGGGCACGAAGGTATCACCGGCTACGATCAGCGAACTAAACAAAAAGGCCTATGTCCATATTGAAGCCTGGCGTAATCGGCCACTACAGGGTAGGAATTACCCCTATGTCTATGTAGACGGCGTCTATCTTCGCCGTAATTGGGGCGGAGAATATGAAAATATCAGTATCCTGGTAGCCATTGGAGTAAACGAAGATGGGCATCGGGAAATACCTGGCGCCGCCGAAGGAATGAAAGAAGACAAGGCCAGTTGGGCCGAGTTTTTCAAGTGGCTGAAGAGCCGGGGCTTAGAAGGCCTAAAACTACTGGTAGGGGATAAATGCCTGGGAATGCTGGAGGCTGTCGGCGAAGTTTACCCGGAGGCAAAATATCAAAGATGTGTGGTTCATTTTTACCGCAATGTGTTTTCCGTAACCCCCCGATCCAAGATGCAGCTAGTGGCGAAGATGCTCAAAGCCATTCATGCCCAGGAGAGCAAAGAAGCAGCCCGAAATAAAGCCAAAACTGTTGTTGCAGAACTACAGACCCTAAAACTGAAAGAAGCCGCTAAAAAGGTAATAGACAGCATAGAAGAAACCTTAACCTATATGAACTTCCCCTACCAGCATTGGAGCCGGATTCGCACGAACAATGTCATCGAACGGCTAAATCGTGAAATTCGCCGTAGAACCAGAGTTGTAGGAACTTTCCCTGACGGCAACTCAGCGTTGATGCTTGTTTGCGCCCGGCTGCGTCATGTAGCCGGCACACAATGGGGGAGCAAGAAATATTTAAACATGAAGCATCTTGAAAATGCCGGTTCTGGGTTAGAGTTTATTGCCGGCTAACTAACAGATCATCAGGCTGCAAACTTAATTTGCGAAAAAATCTTGACGGTACCTTGCTTTGCGCCACATAACAGCTACTTATCAAAAAAGCCCATTCCTGCCTACAGGATATTGCGGCTATCAAGAGGAACACACACATCATCATATATGCCTTGTTACATCATATAGCATAACCGCCTGTTCAGTTTTGCGCTGCACAGGCGGTTTTTGTTATAGCCCTCATTCCAAACGGAAAGGGGGTGAACATGATGTTATCCAAAGAATACAGGGAAAGTATCGAACGCCGGTTTCACGCATTTTGCAAAGCCGTATTGCACAATGAAGCCTGTAACTATTACAGGGAAAGGAAACGCAAGACAAAGTATGAAATATCCTTTGAATACGTGCAAGAGAATACTTCTTTTACGCCGCACAGCACAGATGAATATTTTGTCTTGCAGGACAAGCCGATTGATTTTGCAGTCAACGGGCAGACGGTTATTGTTGACAGCGAAAAGTTGGCAAAAGCCTTGTTGTGCTTATCGGAACGGCGGGAAATTATCCTTATGCACTATTATCTGCAACTACGGGATAAGCAGATTGCGGCGTTATTGGAAAAGCCGCGCACAACGGTCGACTATCAGAAAAACGCAGCTTTGAAACAGTTGCGGACAGAAATGGAGAAGATGAATGATGATGAATAGCAAATACAACCTTGTTCCCTACGAAGTGATTGAAAAAGCAATCACAGGCGATACCGCCTCGCTCCTTGCGGTACAGGAAAGGCACAAAGCCTACATAGGCAGACTAAGCAAAGGAAACGCCGATATGAAAGAGCGATTAAATGCAAAGCTGCTTATGGCTGTCTTGAAGTTCCGAATGGACTATCAGCCACCGCGTAAGTAGCAAAGCCAAAAACAGCCGTCAAGGATAAACTTCGCGCTTCGCGTCCTTGACGGCTGTTTCCGCCTTTGCTGTTTGGTAATCAAGAGGGCGCAAACGGATAGACCGCTTGCGCCCTCTCTAAATTATGGGGTTCTCTGTCACGCAATAGGGGCTGAAAAAGCCTGTATTCATGCGGCTTCACAAAGGCGAAATGAGGGTAGGTAAGGGTTTTATACTCCTACCTCTCAAAATGGCGTTCTACTGCGTAACAAAACGAGCATACCGTCGGTTAGACGATACACCCGTTTTGCTTTGCACCCTGTATGGCAGCTACCCTATTTCAGTTTGTTGTGATACTGTTTCTATTAGTAGCGGCCCTTGGGACGCTCCCTTTTTTTATTCTCATCCTCATCCGAAATTACAGATAGTTGTCATACAGTACCTTCCTTTGCAATATATTGTAACGCGATAGATAGAAGATAAGGATGGCTGGCTGAGAAGATGCCCAACGGAGATAGACTCTTTATGATCATCATGGTAACTTCGCTGTTTCTTGCCGCGGGGGGCGTGGGCTATATGATGGCTACGGATAATAGCGGTGAGGCGTATACGGAGTTTTATCTGCTGGGGGCGGAGGAACAATTTCAGAATCATCCCGCTCCTTTGAACGTCCGGGAGGAAATGAAAATATCTTGCGCCGTCGTGAACCACGAATTTCGCAGTACTGTCTATACCATCGTTATGAAGGTGAACGGTAAAAGAATAATGGGCTTGCAACCCGTTGAGATCCCTCACGGGACAAAATGGGAAGCGGCGGCGGCCTTTAGTCCCGCAGAGGCCGATGATAAGGGAAAGGTTGAACTCTATTTATATAAGGACCGGAACGTTGAACCTCACCGTTATCTCAGTTTTTGGATCAATGTTCAGTAAAATCAATGTTCAGTAAATAATAAAGATGCAAAATCCATGAATAATTAAGAAGACTTGTACATATATTTTGGTAAAACATGAAAGACAAAAGATAGGGGTCTATATGGAAAAATACGATGTAGTAGTTATTGGAGGAGGGCCTGCGGGCTGTAAAACAGCCGAATATATTGGGGCCAAGAGCCGCCGGGTCATGGTCGTGGAGGAACACCTTCAAATCGGCGAACCCCTGCAATGCGCCGGGCTGATAAGCCCCAGAACGCTAACAGCCGCCGGAGTAACAGGGGAGGTCGTCAAAAACAGCATCAGGGGTGCGGTTGTACATGCCCCAAGTGGTGAAGAACTTATTATTAGAGGTCATACTACGTACGCGCTGGTGATCGACAGGGCTGGGTTTGACCGGGCCTTGTCCGAAAGGGCGCAAAGCAAAGGGGTCACAATCGTGACCGGAACGAGGGCGGAGGTGGCGCAAAGCCATAAGGAGGGGGTAAACATCCGCTTAAAATCCGGTTCTGCAGAAACCGCAGTCTGCGCTAAGCTGGTGATTGGCGCGGACGGACCGAATTCACGTGTCGCCCGCCATATCGGCTCCCCGGCTTTGGATAACCGCGTTTTAATGAGCGCGGCTGAAGTTGAAACGGAGTGCCAGCAGTTGGATATGGTCCATATTTTTCTGGGGAGGGAGGTTGCTCCAGGGTGGTTCGGCTGGCTGATCCCCGTTGACAAACATCACGCCAGAATAGGAACCGGTGTAAGTATAAGCAAAGGAAATGACGCGGGTCTGGGAGCCGGGAAGCCGCTTGCCTGTTTAGAAAGGCTTCTCATGTCGTACCCCCGATTATTCAAAGGTCTGACCATCACACGGTATACGGGCGGCTTTATTCCCGTTGGCCGGCCTGCTGCAATGTTTAGTGAAAGGACGCTGCTTGTAGGGGATGCCGCCTGCCAGGTCAAACCGGTGTCGGGCGGAGGCCTATACCTGGGAATGCTGGGAGCCGGTCTTTGTGCGGAGGCGGCTATCGGCGCCCTGGCGGAAGAAAATTTTACGGCGCCCTATCTTGCCGGTTATCAGAAAGCGTGGGAAACGGCGATGTCCGATGAGATCCGGGTTGCCCTCCGGCATAGGGAAGCTTTCCTAAGTTTCTCGGATCAGGATATGAACGATCTTATCAGGTTCTTCAAAAAGCCTTTGTGGCAGTCAATTATTTTGAAATATGGGGATATTGACTACATTTCGCGCCTGGCAGGCAGGCTTTCCTTTGCCAGTCCCTGGGCGAATAAATTCCTCCGGTATCTGAGCGCCGCTAAGACTTCCCTATCTTCAAGCGGGGGATAAGGATGAAGAATATAGCGGTTATTCCGGCCTATAACGAAGCGGGGACGATCCGGCGGGTGATCCGGGAAGCCCTTCAACAAGTGGATGAAGTAATCGTCGTAAATGACGGGTCAGTCGATAATACGGCGGTTCTGGCTCAGGCGGCGGGAGCTTTCGTTGTATCGCATCCCCATAATCTGGGCAAAGGGGCAGCTTTGAATACGGGCTTGCAGACCGCAGCTTCGTTGAAGGCCGAGATCGTCACCATCCTGGACGCGGATAAGCAGCATGATCCCGCAGAAATACCCTTATTAGCGGATAAGTTGATCCGGGATAAGCTGGATATGGTTATTGGTTCCAGGTACCTGCAAAAAAATGATATTCCGGTTTATCGGTGTCTGGGTCTTTTTGTTTTAAATATGATGACCAATCTGGGGTCGGGAGTCTGTGTTACAGACTCGCAAAGCGGGTTCCGGGTTTTTTCAAAAAAAGCTGTTCAGCTCATGTGTTTCAAGGAAAGGGGCTTTTCCGTCGAATCGGAGATGCAATTTATAGCCGCTAAATATTCTCTCAAGGTAGGAGAAGTCCCCATTAAGGCCTTTTATCAGGGAAAGGCCAAGCGCAACCCGGTGGTTCACGGCTTCTTTGTGTTGTCCCGGATATTTTCCTTGTACAGGGAGTATAAATGGCTATGAAAATCATCGTTTCTTCGATCGTGGACATTTGCAACTCAGCGCCCAACCGGATCCACCAGGTATTGTGCCGCCTGATGAAAAGGCATGAGGTGAAAGTGGTATGTTTTCAGGATGTCTGGAAGGCCCAAGGGGTCAATTATCATCAAACTAACCGGCTGGTGGAGCTTGATAAGCTGGCGGTACACTATCCCCTGAAAATTTCGGTAAGTCCGGTATTTCAGGAACTATTAGCCCCTTTCAGGATATTTTTGCAGGGAATAAACGGACCCTATGACCTTCACTTTAATTATAATTCTTTATTGATGGGCGCTGCGGTACAAAGTAAGCTGGGCCGGTCCGTACCGATGATCTATGACCTGGCTGATGATTTGGCCGGGATGATCACGACTTCACCGCAGGTGCACCCCCTGCTCCAATCCCTGGGAGGCGCGGTAGGCCGGGAAATACTCCGGCGCAACATTCACAAGGCCCGGTATGTCACGGTGACCTGTCCGGAAATCATCGCGACCTGCCGGATACCCAGCGAAAAGGCTGTACTTTTGCCTAATGGGGTCAATGTGGAGTTATTCCGTTTTCAGGAGGATGCCGTAAAGGTAAAAAAAGGACTGGGCTTTTCCGGAAATCTGGTGCTGGGTTACGTCGGCGTATTGCGCGAATGGCTGGATTGGGAGCCCGTCTATCAGGCCATGCTCCGTTTCCCGCAAGCCAAACTCATCATCGTCGGCTCTGAAGGAAAGGTGGAGGAACAAAAGAGGGAGGTGGCCCAAAAGGGCTTGGGAAACAGGGTGATCTTTACCGGGATGGTCCCTTATGACGAGGTGCCCATGTATATTTCTTTTTTTGATTTAGCTTTGATCCCTTTTGACCGTAACAGCGTTTCCATCAATGCCCTGCCCCTTAAATTATTTGAGTATATGAGCTGCCGGTGTCCGGTAGCGAGTACGGAACTCCCCGCGTTACAGCGGATAGCAGGCGACGCCGTACATTATTACCGTGATGGTGAAGGTTTGCAAAAAATTATGGTCCAACGGCTGGCGGACCCTGTTTTGTTTCAAAAAAAGGCCGACCGGGGACAGCAAATCGTCAGGGAAGGATACAACTGGGATTTTCTGGTCGGAAAGCTGGAAAAACTAATGTCCGGTAGTTGCGAAAATAAAGAGGGAGTTGTGTGATGAGAATTTATGTCTTAAATCCCCCCTTCGTAGAAAATTATGTGCGGTGTGGCAGATGGCAAGGGGTAGCGGCCAGGGGCGGCACTTTGTATTATCCGGTCTGGCTGGCTTATGCCGTGGCAGTTTTAGAACAGGCCGGCCACGTTGTGAGATTCGCCGATGCGGTGGCCGGAAAATGGAGTTTAACAGACGCGCTCGAAGATGCAAAAGCTTTTCAGCCCGAATTGCTGGTGGTTGATACGAATTTTTCCAGCCTGACGAATGATGTAGAGGCGGCCGTCCGGATCAAGAAGGAAACAGGGGCCAGGAGTGTGATGGTAGGCCCTCCGGCTGCAATGTTCGCCGACAAAATGCTCTCGTCGGGGGCGGACATTGTGGCCCGCTTTGAATACGATTTTACGCTGCGGGAACTGGCCGACGCTTTAGCTGCTCATCACAGCCTTGACTTTGTAAAAGGGATCGCCTTTTTAAAAGGAGATAGCGTATTTACCACAGCGGACCGGGAATTTGCGAATTCCGCGGAGTTGGACTCTTTGCCCTTTGTAGCCGGCGTCTATAAGCGTCACCTGAAAATAAGGGATTATTTTCTCGGGCACTCTCTGTACCCTACCTTGCAAATATTTACCGGACGGGGTTGCCCCTACCCCTGCAGTTTTTGTTCCTGGCCGCAAAATCTGATGGGCCGCCGGTACCGGGCCAGGAGTGTTGACAATGTTCTGGATGAATTTGCCTATATCGCGGCAAACCTTCCGGAAGTCAAGGAAGTATTTATTGAGGATGATACCTTTACGATCCATAAGAAACGGGTCCTGGAATTTTGCCGCGGCCTGAAGAAAAGAGGATTGAAGATAACCTGGTCCTGCAACGCCAGGGCTACTTTGGACTTTGAAACCATGCAGGCCATGAAAGAAGCGGGCTGCAGGCTGCTGGATGTTGGCTTTGAGTCGGGGGATGACAGCATTTTGCAGAATATCCAAAAGGGTATCAGCACAACAGAGTCCAGGGAGTTTGCCAAAAATGCCAAAAAGGCCGGCTTGATGGTGCTGGGGGACTTTGTGTTTGGCTTTCCCGGTGAAAACAAAAAAACAGCGGCTAAAACGATGCAGTTTGTGCGGGAGATCAAGCCGGATCTGGTGCAGTATGCTATAGCCGCTCCCCTGCCCGGAACCGCTTTCTACCGGTGGTGCGGTGAACGTGGTTATCTGTTGACCCGGGATTTGGAAGAATCTATTGATGAAAATGGTTTTCAGAAGAGTATCGTTTCCTATCCTGAATTTACTGCGCAGGATATTCAACATTATGTCAACGCGGGTTTAAAGGCGTACTACTTAAAAATATCTTTTCTGCCCATTGCCCTAAAAAATTGTTTCAAACCCGGCGGTTTTCAAGAGATGAGGATCCTGTTCAGGTCCGGGCTGTTTTTCCTTCGTTATTTGTTTTACTCAAGGAGGGCGTCATGAAGATTTGTATGATTACAGGGGAATATCCCCCTAACTCGGGGGGGCAGGGCTATTATGCCCATAATCTAGCCTTACAGCTAGTCCGTCTTGGTCATCAGGTCACTGTATTGACCAGGGGTCTGTGGAGAACAAAAAAGGATACGCCGGAAGGCATCCCTGTTTACCGTGTGGCGTGTTATCCGTTCTACCCCTTTCACTTGTTTTTTCATGCCCGCTTTCTGCAAAAACAACTCCGGCGGATAAAATGGCAAGGCTATGATATCTTCCACCTACATAGTCCCCTGATCCCCCGTATCACAGTCCATAAGCCCGCGGTGGTCACAGAACACGGAACAGCCGCAGGTTTTATCAACAATCTGAGCGGCGCGGATTTATTCACCCTGGTTTCTAAAATATGCAAAAGAATGTTTGTCGGCTATGACCAGTCCGTTTTACGGCAAGGCCAGCTTATAACGGCGGTGTCCGGCAGTTGCCATGACGAACTGAACGCCTATTATGGGCTCGAAGATTCTCTCGTTATTCCTAATGCGGTGGACGCCGGTGTTTTTAGGCCGGCGGCCGGGTATGACGGGGCCGGGAACGGCTCCGATACGGTTTTATATGCCGGCTCCTTTATTGCAAAAAAAGGGATCTTTGATCTCGTTGAGGCAGCCGGGATTTTAACATTCCGGGACAACATTAAATTAAATTATGTGCTGGCGGGCAGCGGCCCGCTCGCAAGAGCCATCAGAAAGCGCGTTAAAAAATACGGTTTGGAAGAACTCTTTTCTTTTCCCGGCTTTTTGGACCGGCCGGCTTTGTTGACCGCCTATCAGGGAGCCAAAATGTTCGTGTTTCCGTCCTATCATGAAGGTCTTCCGACTGTAATTTTGGAAGCGCTGGCCTGTGGGCTTCCGGTGGTGGCTACTAATGTCCCGGGAAATAAAGACCTTATCCGTGACGGCCAGACCGGGCTGCTCGTAGAACCCCGCCAGCCGGAGAAACTGGCTGAAGCGATGAAAACACTGTGCTGTGATGAGAAAATGTGCCGCCGACTGGGGGAAACGGGGAGAAAGATGGTTACGGAGCAGTATAGTTGGTCAAAAGTGGCCCGGGAATTTGAAAAACAGTATCAGGAGCTGTTGAGCAAATGAAGATATGCCTGGAATGCGCGGAAGGCGGACACCTGGATGAAATGCTGGCTGTTTTACCTGCTTTTAGTTCCCATGAAATATTTTTTGTGACGACGAAAGCCCACTCATCCCTGGCTCTGGCGGACCAATACAAGGTCTATTTTGTCCGCCGGGAAAGAAATGTCAGGACCAAGCCGGGAGTCTATTTCTTTGAGGTTTTCTATATGCTCAAGCTGTTCGTGATGGTTCCGTTTATTTTATTACACGAAAAACCCCAAGCCGTCGTCAGTACAGGCGGCGGGGCCACCATACCCCTTTATTGCTGGGGGAAGCTCTTAAACATCGTTACCGTCTATATCTCAAGCTTGACCAGGATCGAGGAATTATCGGGAACCGGCAAAATCGTGTACCCTTTGGCCGATGTCTTTTTAGTGCAATGGGAAGCTCTGTGTGAGAAATATCCTAAAGCCAAGTACTGGGGGAAGGTAATTTGATTTTTATAACCACCGGCACCAGCGCCTGGGATTTTTCCAGGTTCATAAGGATCATGGACGGGCTGGCTTTGAAAATTGACTCAAAAATTATCATGCAGATCGGCCAGACCCGCTATGCGCCCCGTAATTGTGAATATGTCCGGTATTTGAACAAAAAGGAACTGGAAACGCGGTATGAAAAGTCCCGGCTTATTGTTTCCCATGCCGGGGTGGGGTCCATTTTAACAGCTATACGCCTCCATAAAGATATTATTGTGTTTCCCAGAAGGCAGGCGTATCAAGAGCATCTGGACGACCACCAGTTGGAATTGGCGAAGAATCTGGAACACCCGTTGGTATGCGCGGCTCTGGAGGAAAAAGAACTGGAAAATAAAATCCTGTCTGTCTTAAATCACCCTCATCTTGCCGGCAGCGAGCGTTTGGAGAAACAAATGAGCCTGGTAAGTAACTTAGCCAGGTATCTTGATTCATTGGAGGACGCCAAAAAAAGCTATGGAACAATATTATAACCTGCACGGTTTTGTAAAGTTTACAATTCAATATGATGATAAATGGTACTTTAAAAATATTCTGGAGCACTATGACGGTTATAGATCCGAAGAGGGTGCGGAACCGGATTTCATTGTGAAGCTCCAAACAGGTTTCCGCGACCGTAAACACAGGAATAGACAAAGGGGGACGGGTGACGAAAATTTTTTCTGCACGGATGGGCGCTTTGTCTTAGGTCCCGATTCTTTTGAATGTATTGCCGACAGATACAAGATCGCCAGATGGTCGTTTCGCCTGACGAACCTTTCGGGAATCATTGTCGCGGAAATATGGGCCAATCAGGCCGGCTTTCTTTATATGGCCGGACTGGTCATAGACTTTTTGATTGAGGTATTTTCCTGCCTCAAACATGCGCCGATGCTGCACGCGGCCTGTGTAGCCAAGGACAACGAGGGGCTCCTGATAGCGGCGCGCGGAGGAGGAGGCAAAACAAGTTTGGCTTTGCATTTGGTCGAACAGTACGGCTTTAAGCTGCTTTCCGATAATTTTACCATCGTCCGCCAAGGGGACGGCTGGGGCTACCAAACTCCTTTGAATGTGTTTGGCTATAACTTGAGTCGTGAAATCAAAGACAGCTTCACCCGGACCCAACAATTTGAATTTCTGGCTAAAAGGATGCTGCATTTTCTAACGGGAGGTTACTTTAAGCTGTTTACCAGGGTAAGACCTGAAGTTGTGTATGGCGGTAAAACAACCGATCATTGCAGGATCAAAAATCTGGCGCTGCTTATCCCCTATACCGGCAAGGAATTGGAAATGGAAGAAACATGTTTGCCGGATATTTTGGATCGGCTGGTAATCAACCAAATGCTCGACTTCCAGTATTATCATGATTATGCCCTGGAATACAATTTCTTCTTTGCCACTCCTTTTTTCCGGCATTGGGAAAGATACCCGCTGGAGTTACAAGAAAATCTGGCGGCGCTCAAGGTATATAAAGTATTGTTGCCCATTGGAAAACCCCGGCCCTATGCGGAAGCGCTTTTAAGAAAGTTGGAAATGTTATGATGTACAGGTTTTCCTTTCATGATTTGCTGCATGTATGCCTGGACTTGCCAAAAGACGGGCTGATGAAGGACCTGGATCTGCCTTTTCGCTGCTATGAAACGTCCCGGGAGGACGGGAGTTGTGATCTTAAACTGATTGTGGAACCAGCGCCTTTTGGCGTGTCGCCGGGACCCTTGATGGCTGTAGATCACCGCTTTTATGTGGGACCGGACTATTTCTACTGCAGCGATGCAGGCGGAGGAGGCCGCTGGCAGGCGGCCGTTCAGCGCCAGGGCGCTTGTGTCGTGGTCAGGTTCTATGGGACGGCAGGGGGTAAAGACCGCTATTTCTATCCCCATCTGTTGCCGCAAAACCTCATCCTCTTGCCGCTGATGGAAATCCTGCTGGCCCCAAAAAATACCCTTTTGCTGCATGCCGCCGCGGTAGGCAAGGACGACCGGTGTTTTTTGCTGGTGGGGCGCGGCTCGGCCGGAAAGACAAGTCTGGTCATGAACCTTCTGCGCAGGGGTTACCGGTTGTTGGGTGATGAAAGGGTAATGGTGGGCATAGACGGCGAAGCGTCGAGTTTCCTGATGCACAATCTGACCCTTCAGTATAAGCTGGACCACCTGTCCGGCGAACGGTTCAGGGATAAGGAGCGGACCGTTTGGGGGGCTGCCGCCAAATACCTGGGGTATTTATGGCAAGCCTACCGGGATTCCTCCGACATCACCTTCCATACGCTGACAAAAGCCAAGCTGCGGGCTATCTTCTTTTTAAACCCTCAGTTGGGGGGTGATATATCCCTCCGGCCGGAAAGCTATGAACGGGCCGGGCCGAGGATTTTGCTCAACAACAAGGCGGAATGGCAAAAGGGATATACCTTTGCCGTTAACAATCACGGCCATTATTTTAGCCGCTATGCCGATATCCTTAGTTTCATTGATCCGCAGTCCGCTATCGCGGCACACTGGCAGGTCATGGAGGAAAAAATCGGGCGGCTGTTAACGGACGAGATACCTTTGTGGGATCTGGCGTATCCCAAGAACAGCCTGGCGGACCCCCTAAACGGCGTTGACAAAATCGCCGGGCTTATTTTAGAGGCCGTACAAAACGGGGAGGCCGTATAATGATGAAGGTTTTGTTTGTTTCCAGCCTGTCGGCCTCCTGCCGGACTTCCTATAATTTCCGGCTCGAGCGTTTAGCCCAGGGGCTAAAAGAACTTGGGTGCGACACGGATATGTTATATTTGGGAGATTGCCGCTTCCGCCGTCCCGGTCTGCTGCAGCTCTTCAACCTGTCGGCTATCCTGAAAAAAAGTAAAACCGCCGATATCATACACGCCGGCGGTACGGGGTGTGCTTATGTTTGCGCCGTACTAAAGAAAACCCTGGGCAAGCCGGTTATTTATGACGTCCATGGCGATACGGTTTTGGAGAACTGGGGAGCCCGCCGCCGGCCGCTGGATCTTCGGGCGCTTGGCATGACTCTGCAGAGTATGATGATGGAGAGGGCGGCCCAACGGCTGCAGGATTATATTGTGTGTTCAAAACCGCTGGCGGATTTGTTAAGAGCCAGGGGGGTCAGCCCAGGCAGGATTGCCGTTATCAGAAACGGCGCGGATACGGATCTGTTTACCCCCGGCGCCGTGACGTCCGGTGCTGTGACGTCCAACGCCGAAACAGGGAAAAAGGACCGCTTTATCTTTGGCTATGCCGGGGGCGGACACTATTACCAGGGCTTAAACATACTTCTGAAAGCCGCCGCATATATAAAAGAGAGCGGCGTAGAAATACGGGTGGCCGGCGTCGCCAAGTCCGGCCCTTGTCCGGACAATGTAAAATACTATGGCAAGCTGGAGCACCAGGACATTCCGGACTTTATCAAATCTTGTGACGTTTTGGTTATTCCGCGTCCCTGCCTCCGGGCGCTCTATTATTCCGGCCCCACTAAATTTGCCGAATATCTTGCCGCAGGGAAGCCGGTTTTAGCCACGGATGTTTCGGAAATTTCAGCCTTTATCCAAAAAGCGGCATGTGGGATCGTGACGAAGGCCGATCCGGAAGATTTGACCGGAGGGATGAGGAAGTTTTTTTCCCTCCCGCAGGAGGAATTGGTACGCATGGGTCAAAACGCCAGGAAACTGGCTCTGGAAGTATTTGATTTACGAAAAATTTCTCAGGAGTACCTGGGCTTCTTAAAGAGGTTTTATGATGGATCATCTGTATGATGGGTTGTTTGCGGCGGCAGGCCTGCTTAATACGCTTTTTATCCCCGGATGGCTGCTTGTTGCTTATTTAGAAAAGCTTGGCAAGACAACGCGGGAGCTTTATGGTATCACCTGCCTGGGGCTAAGCATGGTCTGGCTTATGATGAACGGGGTATTTTTGAATCTGCTGGGAGCCGCTCTCCACCGTCCGCTGCTGACGGCTGAGATTGTGATCCCTTATGTGGGCCTATCAAATCTTGCCCTGTTATGCGCAGGCCGGTTATTAGGGATAAAACCAGAGTTCCATTATGAGATAAAAAGGCCTTGGCTTTATGCCTATGGGTTATCATTGATCCTGCTGGCTGCCGTAGGTGCGCGGCTTGTTACCCATTGCGCGGAAAATGTCCTCTTGCTTTTTTTGCTCCCCTTCATAGCCGTTACGGTGGGGGTACTCGCAAAAAAAAAGAGTACAACAGCAGTTTTATCATTTACGCCCTCGCTCTGAGCGCCTTGCTTCACCGGGCTCTTATCACCAACAATCTGCTGGGATATGATATTCATCTGGAATACTATATAGCAAAGCTGACGATGACCCAGGGATGCTGGGATCCGTTTTTTCCGACGGCTGTAAATTCCTGTATCAGTCTAACCATACTGCCGCCTATCCTGGCATATTGTACAAAAATTGAACTGGTCTGGGTTTTAAAACTCATCTATCCCTTTATTTTTGCGAACGTGCCGGTGGTTATCTTCAAGCTTTACAAAAAGCGGTTGGGTGTGAAAGGCGCGGCTTTAGCCTCGTTCCTTTTTATCGTACAGTTTGTGTTTTTCAGTGAGATGCTGGGGCTGGCCCGGCAACAGGTTGCCGAGCTCATGGCTATGCTAAGTCTTTATTACGCAATAGATCAATATGAGCGACTGACCAACCGCATCTTGGGCGTACTCTTTTTATTCGCCACGGCGCTATCCCATTATGGTCTTACACTGATCCTGCTCCTGATCGTATCCCTGGCCGTGCTGCTTTTTCGGGAAGCCAGGAGATATAAGGTTTTTCTACTCATTTTACTTGTCTTTACGCTGGCCTGGCAGAGCTATACAGCCGGCGGGACTGTGGTAGATTCGGTGGTAGGTTTGCTAAAAAGGTCTTACACGTCCGCTTATTATGATTTCTTCGGCGGCGGGGCCCGGGAGGATTCCATTTATCTGGCTTTGGGCGGCGGTGCGGAACAATTGAGCCTGCCCCGTAAAGCGTACTGGCTGTTGCAACAAACGGTTCAGGGCGTGATCGTTCTGGGCTTTGTTTCCAGGGCCGTTTACTTTTATCGGACCAAAGCCAGGGTCCCCGTTGAGGAAGCTTTAGCCATGACTGGCCTGACCACCCTTTTGTTTTGTATTGTGGTGCCGTATTTTGCCGATGGGTTGAATGTGACCCGGATCTATCATATCTCTTTACTGTTTGTAGGGTACTATTTTGCGGTGGGGAGCGCTTTCCTGCACAAAATAGCCGGCGCGTATTTAAGGGTGGATAAATTCCTGATCGCCAGAATGATCTTGATGTTTTATTTCTTTTTCAGCTCAGGGTACGCCTATGTCGTCCTTGGGGACCGCCCCTCCTCTATCGCTTTGAATTATCAGGAATATGAAGACGCTTATTATTATGATAACGAAATAGCCGCTGTGGCCTGGGCTTCGCAGCGGCAAATCAAGGAGATAACAGGCTTCACTAAATACTCGCGGCTCCTGCTGGGCGAATTTTACGGGCTGGAGGTCAACGAAGAGATTCGCGGCCCAACCTGCCTCTTTGTGCGTGAGCGCGGCGACCGGGCGGAAATAGAACAAAAAATAGAACAGAAAATAGAACAAAGGCCGGTTATTTATGATAGCGGGGCCAAAATCTACGGAAGAAAAACGGAGGAAGCGGATGAGGAAACTCAAAGTTTTGATTCTGGCTGACCAAAAGGACCGGGGCCTGTTGGATGGCGTTGGTCAGAACGGGAACTGGGATATCTTATGGTATTTGGACGAATACAAAAACCTGCATAAAAAAATCCCGGAGATCAAGAAACTAGCCGTGGAAAATCATATTGATCTGCTCATGTACGCCAGAAACGACCAGATCGGAGAGCGGTACAGCATTGCCAAGGTCACACGCCAGACCCGTCTGGGGTATTCCTCCTTCAGCGGCATTGATGAAAACTACGCCGTACAGATGGCGGAATGTTTTCGGGATTTTCTCAATTGCCCGGCGGATTGGGCGGTAAAATCAAATCAGGCGGCCCCGGCGGGAAATAGAAAACAGGCCGCAGGCCAGCCAAAAAATGAATATACTTATTCTTTGATCTTTGACACGGAACAGATCGCCTGTGTGAAATATGGGCTGCCCAGGCTTTTAAATTTACTGGACCGCTATCAGTTTAAGGCTACCTTTTTCGTGACGAATCTTCTCAACACGGTTTATCCCAAGCTCGGCGGCTTGTTGTGGCAGGCCGGACATGAAGTCGGGATCCATGGGTTGTACCATGAATACCTGTCGGGCCGGGACCGCCGGGAACAGGCGGAAACTATCAAAGAAATGCTTGAGGATCTGGGGGTGGAAATCACCGGGGCTAATTTTATGGGCAGGATGGATCAAAATACCATCGAAGCGCTGGCCCAAAACGGGCTTTGTTATTTTACCTATGACGCTATTTTTCACCACCGCCGGTTGGCCTATGCCAAAACTTCGTTGCTGCCCCGGCTGCTGAAAACGGCAACCGGAAAGGTCTGGGCGATTCCCGTCACGGTATCGACCTATGGGTACAGTCTGTTTACAGTAAAAAATATGATCCGTACCAGCATCAGGCAGGGAAAGAAGGAGCAATATCCCCATTTCAATATTTTGTGCCATCCCTTTCGGGATGGCAATCTGAGGAATTTAGGCAATACGGAGAAGCTGTTAGAGTTTCTGAACGGCTTAGGGTATCGGGCTGTGCCCGTCAATGAAACATTGCCGGATTTATCGTTACAGCCGGGGGATGACAGGTCATATTGGGAGGGTTCTATTAATATATTTAACCCAAAGCGCGTTGCGGTGGCTTGGCCTGCCACCAGGGACGACCTTTTTGGCATCTTGACGGAAAACATCTTAGCCATTTACAAGGTGTTGAGGAAAGGCCGCAATGTTTATTAGAAAACCCCTGTATTATAACGCTTTTTATTTAATGGCCAACAGCGCGGCTGCATCACTGCTGGGCTTTGTATTCTGGAACGTTGTTACGAGGTACTATACGCCGGCTCAAGCGGGTATCGGAACTGCGTTGCTGGCCGCTTCCAACCTGGTTGTGTTTATCGGCAATCTGGGGCTGGAAACCTCCCTTGTCCGCTTTATACCCGAAGCAAGGGAGAATACCGTCAAGTTTATCAACACATCTCTAACAACAGCAGCCGCTTTTACCATTTTGGGGTCCTTCATTTACCTTGCCGGGATAGGGTACTGGTCGCCGGCCTTATCCTTTATCGCCAGACGGTTCGTCCTGGCGGCGGTTTTCGTGTTGACCTCGGTAAGCATAGGGCTCTCGGGACTCATCGACCAATGCCTTGTGGCGGGACGGGCGGCACGTTTGGTGTTTTATAAAAACCTGCTGGCAAATCTGGTGAAGATACCGCTGCCGCTCTTGATGCTGCAATGGGGGGGCATGGCTGTTTTTGTTGCCAGCAGTACGGCTGTAACTTCAGGAGTTATTTTGGCCTTTATCCTGTTTTTACCCTTGATTTATCCCCATTACCGGCCGCTGCCAACGTTCAAACCAAGCCTCCTGAAACCGCTTATCCGCTATTCTCTGGGGAATTATGTGTCTAATTTTTTCATGTATGGCGTAAATCTCCTTTTCCCGTTGATCATCCTCTATTGCTTAGGCCCTGAATACAGCGCTTATTTTTATATCGCCTGGATGTTAAACAGTGTGGCGGGAGTTGTGGCGGGAGGAATGGTCAATTCGCTTTTAGCCGAAGGGGCCAATGATCCTGCTCAATTTAAAACGAACCTGCGGCGGTCGCTCATTTCCACATTAGTCTTATTAGTACCGGCTGCGCTGGGATGTTACATAGCGGGCCCCTGGCTGCTCGGCCTGTTTGGCGGCGATTATGCGGCTAACGGGAAAGCCCTGCTCCGCTGGCTCGCAATCAGTAATTTTCCGGCTGCCATTGGTTATTTTTTCATTACAGTCAACCAAATACAAAAAAAAATACGCTTGATTATCTTGCAAGCGGTGATGAGCTTTTTTTTAGTGTTAGGTTTGGGATACGGACTTATGAAAATTTACGGGTTGCCGGGAGCGGGAATGAGTTTTTTGCTGGCCCATTCCATTATCGCTTTATTTGTTACAGTCCCGTTATGGCGGCACATGCGCCGCGGATAAGGATGGGAACCAGCAGGCTGCCGGTTTTTTCATAAGAAACTCCCAGGGTCAGGCCCGCTCCATAAGCCAATAACAGGTCAGGCCCGGATTGCCACGAGATATGCGTTACGGTAAAAAGCAGAGAGGTCATAAAAACGCTCCAATCCGGTCCCATCACGGTCCTGAAGCTTTTCTGAATGATACCCCGGTAGAGAAGCTCTTCAGTCATTCCGGCAAAGAGGATCAGGCTGAACAGATCCCGGAGCAAGCAGTTGGACTGGAGATCAAAAATAACCCCAAATATTCCCAAGACAGACCCCAATACCAAGCTTCCTTTTTGCAGGCCCAGTTCCTCCAGGGTCAGGCCTTCCCGGAAGATATGCAGCGCACTGAGGAAAAGGACGGCAGTGTAGACGGCGGGCAGTTGGTAGGGCGGGTCAAGGATGAACCAGGGGAGAGAAGAGGTGAGAATAAAAGAGAGTGGAATCAGCGAAAGTTTTTCGGCACATTTTTCTGTTTCAATATCTGCCTCCCATCCGGCAAGTATGCTATAAATGATGATGGTCAGCAACAGGGACAGAAGGATCCCGTAAGCCTGGTTTTGCTTCAAAAAGACATACCTGCAAAGGGAGATATCCACGATGATGCCAAACAAAAACGGGTAGGACGCGGCATTATTTATGAACATATAGCCTCACGAATACCATACCCGCAAAGATGATCAAGAGGATCAGGGCAAGATTTTTGAAACGGGTGCGGAGGGACTGCAGCGCATGGAAATGTACATCATTTGCCAAAGGCTGTGACAATTCGAAGAATACGAGGATCATAAGGAGCGTGATGGTCAGCAACAGTCCGATATTGGGGGCGTGACCGATACCAAAGTGGAGTTCATAATTAATATACATCATAAACTTGTCCCCCCTTATTTACCTTATTGTATGCAAGAGAATTGCAAAGATAACCACAAATAAAAATATAAGGAGGATTAAAAAATGACTAAAGGCAGAGTTTTGAGTATGTGCTTAATATTGTTTATATCCTTTGTGTTTTTCACCGGCTGTGTTTCCCAGAGCGCATATAATCAGACGCTTTTAAGGATCAAGACCTTAGAAAATGAAAATGCCGAATTAAAAGGGGAACTGACTGGCGGTACTGCAAAGACAGATGAAAAAAGCCTCTCCTATATTAAACTGGATAAAGAGGGCAGAGTGAGCGGCTGGTACAACAATAATCATGGGTTAAGCAGCGTATTAGAAAAGAAAGCAGAAAATGCTCCCCCGATCAAAATAGGCTCGACCAAAGAGGAAGTAGTAAAAGCTCTGGGGGCGCCAACGAAAATTGACCCCAATTTTTCCAGCACATGGTACTATGAGCGGTCATCCGTGCAGTTCGATAACGAGGGGAAAGTGAGGACTCTGCCTAAGGAATAGCGGTTGACAAACTACAGTAATAAACGTATTATTACATACATCACTGTACGGACAGAAAAAATCCTTCCGGTGCGAATCTTATAATAGTTTAGTGGGCAGACAAAGATTTGTCCCCACAGGGATGTTCAGGGGGTCGACCGCAGGGTTTAAGCGCAGGAGCGTATCAAGGGGGACGCCCGTTTCCCTGGCAATGGTGTAGAAGGTTTCACCGGGGGCTACGGTCCAAAATAAGCCGGATTCACAAGGCGGGGTAGGCCCGGTGGGGATCGGTCCCTCCGGAAGGCAGATCCTTTGGCCGATCTGTAAACGGGACGGGTCAATCCCAGGGTTCAGCTTCAGCAAGGCGTCTACCGTCGTGCGATTAGTCCGGGCAATTTCCCATAGCGTATCACCCGCTTTAACGGTCCAGAAACCTGCCGGGCAGTTGTTGTTTGGGTTCATCTTAACCTCACATCTCCTTTGTTGGATTCTTGTCATAAGCTTATTCGTAATAACCCGGTATCATGAATGATGAATTGAGGGATTACTATTGAAAAAAATATTTACATTCATTATTTTGGCACTTTTAGTTGTTACGGCAGGTTGCCAAAAAAACGTTCCGCCGCAGGAGCAGGTGAAAACCGGCGAACAGCAGCCGCCGGCGCCTGAAGCCCCTGTTGCGCCAGATCCGGCTCAGGAACTGGAACAGGAAATTCAGGCGCTGACAAAAGAGCAGGCTATTACGCTGGCAAAACAGCTTTTGCAGCCGCTGGATTATTTTTATGAAAACTCCCAACCGCATCAGGAAGGGTATATGTATCCGCCCCCTGGACTGGATACGGTCGAGAAAATTGAGATGCATTTTGCCGCAACGATGAAAAGCGAGTTAGCCAAAACTCTTGCTCAAGATATCGTCATGAAGGAGAATGAAATCATTGATAATGGGTCGGAGAAATTGATTTTGACACCGACGGAACGGATCCCCACAACCTCCGATGTGGAGGCGAAAGATATTGATCTTGAGAAAAAGAAAGACGGTTTTAGTTTGGTTTTGAAGCTACAGGGGATCGGAGATATCACCTACACTTTTTCCAAAATCAATGGGGATTGGATGTTGGCGGAGATCGGATAACCTAGTCAGGAGAGTTTTTCCGGTTCGGGGTACTCCGCCCCAAAGGTTTCAACCGTGACTTTTTTAATGCGCTGGTCTTCTTTGGGTTTATCCCGGAAATCCCTGGGGACGCAAGCGATGCGGTTCACCTCGTCCATTCCTTCTGTGACCTTGCCGAAAGCCGCGTACTGATTATCTAAATGCGGGGATGTGGCGACCATGATAAAAAACTGGGATCCGGCGGAATCGGGCATAGCGCTGCGGGCCATAGACAAGATACCGATGTCATGCTTGAGCGGGTTGGGGAATTTGTTCTGGCTGAATTCGCCTCTGATGCTGTAGCCGGGGCCGCCCATCCCCGTTCCTTGAGGGTCCCCGCCCTGAATCATAAAGCCGGGGATGACCCGATGAAAGATGACGCCGTCATAGAAGCCTTTTTTAACTAAGGAAATATAATTATTTACTGTATTAGGGGCAATCTCCGGATATAGTTCCGCCTTGACCGTATTTCCGTTTTCCATTTCAAATGTGACTACAGGATTATTACTCATCTTGTTCTTCCTTTCTTAATTCAAATATTGATATTATACCCTAAAAAAGACTTATCTGCATATGCGGATAGGTCTTTTTGCTAAGGAAGGTTGAATTAAATAAGGTTAGATAGTGGAACGTTTATTTCTTCCGGGAGGGAACGGTCTGCCGGCGTCGAATTCAATTTAAGGAGCCTCTAAGGGAAGGAGAAATTATGTATGATGGAAGCATTGCTGATTGCCGCGCTTGTTTTATTGACCCTCAACACAGGACTTATTTTTCGTCTGGATAAGACGCTGCAGGAAGAGCTGGCCAAAAACAGGGCTGAGTTAAACAAAAATGCAAGGGAGGCCAGGGAAGAGGCCAATCTTGCCATGAAAAACTTTGGGGATTCTGTTTTAGCCAGGATGACGGAAAACGCCACTTTGCAAAAGAACCAGTTAGATACGTTTTCCGCGCAATTAATTAGGTTAACCGGGACAAATAATGATAATCTGGAAAAGATGACCCAAACTATTGAAAAACACCTGACTGCCCTGCAAAATGATAATAATCTGAAACTGGAAAAAATGCGGGAAACAGTTGACGAAAAGCTGCATAAGACTCTGGAGCAAAGGCTGGGCGAGTCCTTTAAGCTGGTCAGTGAAAGACTCGAGCTGGTCCAAAAAGGGCTGGGGGAAATGCAAACGCTAGCCACCGGGGTCGGGGATTTAAAAAAGGTTCTTTCTAATGTCAAGACCAGGGGGATCCTGGGTGAAGTCCAATTGGGGAATATCCTGGAACAAATCCTGACGCCGGAGCAGTATGCGAAAAATGTCATCACTAAAAAAGGCGGCCGGGAGAATGTTGAGTTTGCCATCAAATTGCCCGGTAAAGATGATACCGATGCTTGTGTTTACCTGCCCCTGGATTCCAAGTTTCCTTTAGAAGGGTACTATAGTTTAGAGGAAGCTTATGAAAAAGGGGATCCGGCTTTGATCGAGGCGGCGGTCAAACAGTTGGAGGGCAGTATCAAAAAGAATGCCAGGGATGTTCGGGATAAATACATCGACCCGCCTAATACTACGGATTTTGCGATCATGTTTTTGCCGACAGAAGGGTTGTACGCTGAGATTGTGAGAAGGACCAGCCTGATCGAGATTTTACAAAGGGATTATAAGGTCAATATCGCCGGGCCGTCCACATTGGCGGCTTTCCTCAGCAGTTTGCAGATGGGCTTCCAAACGCTGGCTATTGAAAAACGTTCCAGCGAGGTATGGAACGTTTTAGGGGCCGTAAAAACAGAATTCGAGAAATTTGGGGAAGTTTTAAATAAGGCGCAGGAGAAGATTAACCAGGCCAGCCAGGAGATCGACCAGTTAGTGGGCGCAAGAACGAGGCAGATCCAGAGAAAACTCAAGAGTATACAGAGCCTTACACCTGAGGAGGCTGCGCAATATATTGCTGAGGAGCCCGTTGAAAATGAAAAGCCGGTTAAGCCCCCGCTAAATTATCGTAATACTGATACAGTAAACTATGAGTAGCCGCGTAAAGGTTAGATTTATTATTTTCCTCGTTTTGCAGGGTTTTTTCATGCAAATAAAGACCAAACATACCGGTGATGATAGGCAACCCTTTTATGGTAAGAGCAATAAAATAAAAGGCTTCAAAAAATTTGTTATCCGCGGTTGCGTCCAAATGATCTAAAATTCCTTTCAATGAGGCTATTCCGACCATAAATACCATCCAGGGAAGAGGAAACGCCAACAATAAAGTCTTGCCCCTGACGCCCTTTGAATATAGCTTTGCGATCATCCCCGCGACTATTGAAAAATACACTGTCAGGATGACGAAGATAATACATTCGAGCCCCAAAATGAATCCTCCTTTACTGCTTGAAGTTGTTGTCTTTCGCTATTTTCTGCTGATATAGTTCTTCCTCAATTTCATTTTGATACAAAAAACAATCGATAATAGCAAAAAAAATACTGAAGCCAATTGCTTCCCAGAGGTTTTTAACCTGCAGAGATATCGAATGAAAGGCAATGAAGGAACTGCTCACTTTAATATAGAAAACACCCTCAAGTCTTTCTATATATAATATGCCCACTAAACCGATTATACCAATAAAAAACCAGGAAAACGAAAAGATTATTTCCAGCCTTTTAAGTAATGTCCGCCAGCCCCATGTCTTAAATCTTAGATAATCAAACAGTAAGGGTGTGGCAAAGAGCATCAGGGATACAAAGAAACCATTGCCTGTATTAATCCCGAATCCTAAAATGAACCAGGTAAAAAGGGTTAAGGCGGCCCGCCAGCCTAAATGGGCGAAGCTGCTTAATCTGTCATGATGGCGGACCCGGTATGGAGTGACAATTATCTTTTCCGGCTGATCGTTCATATGTGGCACCTGATATAATAAGACTCTTTACATTAAACAAATTCTACATAAATTGGTAAAATCCTCCTTATAAGTTGGAGGTTCTAAAATTACTTTCGATTCCCGGACGGGATAAAACAAAAAAAGATATACAAATTGTTACATAAGTGATACAATTCATACTAGATATATGAATAAAGACAATTAAACCTTGGTTATCGGCGTATAGATGCTCTATATACTAAGATAATTAAGATCCAAGTTTAGTGACTGTGCGTTGGTGTAACTATGCTTGGATTTTTTTATACTTGAATAATTTTACACAGAAAGGAGGACAGAAACAATAAAAATGCGTGTTATTCAATTCGGGTTGGGGCCCATCGGCAATAAATTAACCAAATTCCTGCTTGAACGGAATAATATCGAAATTGTAGGTGCGGTTGACTGTGATCCCGCCAAGATCGGGAAAGATATTGGAGAATTAGCCGGGTTGGGCCGTAAGACAGGCGTCGTGGTTCGCGCAAGTATGCAGGAGGTTTTACGTGAAAAGTCTGCAGATATTGTAGTGTTGACAACGTCGTCCCAACTGGTAAAAATCATGGATCAGATCAAGGAAATCATAGAAAGCGGGATGGACCTTGTTTCGACCTGTGAAGAACTATCTTATCCCTGGCTGACTCATCCGGAAATATCCCGGGAAATAGACCGGCTGGCTAAAGAAAAAGGGGTAACAGTATTAGCGACAGGAATCAATCCCGGTTTCGTCATGGACTTTCTTCCGGCAGCCATGACCGGGGTATGCCGGGATGTTGAAAAGATTGTCGTGGAAAGGATTCAGGATGCCCAGTTTAGAAGAGTGCCTTTCCAGAAAAAAATCGGAGCAGGGCTTACTGTGGAACAGTTCAATCAAAGGGTTGCGGAAGGAAGTTTGCGGCATGTGGGGCTCACTGAGTCCATGCAGATGATCGCTTCCAAAATTGGCTGGGAGATTGAAAAAAAAGAAGAGGTCATTCAACCGATCCTTGCGCGACAAACGTTTACAACAAAAGATCTCTATATTGAAGCAGGCAACGTTCTGGGAGTTGAGCAAATTGGGCGCTGTTATGTAAAAGGAGAAGAAAAGATCACCCTGATCTTCCGCGCCGCGCTTGGTTTGCCGGACCCCGTAGATCGGGTAATGATCAAAGGAGATCCGGATGTGGAATTAGCGATCAAGGGTGGTATTTATGGAGATACCGCTACTTGCGCCATGGTTTTAAACGCCATACCCGTGATTCTTGCCTCCAGCCCCGGTTTAAAAACAATGGTGGATTGCATGCCGGTTTCCTTCTTTACCTGACCCGGCTAAAAAAAATTATTTTGAGGGTATTAATAGTATTTACATTTTGATTATTACATAATATACTATAAATAAATAATAATTTA
>DHRG01000064.1:0-774 GCA_002408285.1 Peptococcaceae bacterium UBA5318
ACGTCGGCAATGCAGGGCCGTTATCTGAAATAACGACATATCGGAGAGCAGCTATGGGGTATTGTAAAAGAAGATAGTAACTGCCTATATATTGGGGTATAATTTAAGTAAGCAGTAGTTTTAAAGAGGTGTTAAAGATGAGTATGGCAGAAGAATTGCTTAGAAATTTTGAAGAGTTATCTGATGATAAAAAACGAGAGGTATTTGACTTTGTTGAGTTTCTGAAAAGCAAGACTAGTAAAGAAGTATATAAGATGATGGATATGATTATTGAAGAAAATAAGCCAGCTCTGGAGGAGTTAGGGAAATAATGGAAATGGTTACCATAAGTGATATCCTGTTATTTCACAAAAGAATAATTAAGGAAACAGGCGGAAGTGATGGAATCAGAGACATCGGCTTGATTGACAGCTCATTGAATAGAGCTTTCCAGACATTTAATAGAACCGAATTACACCCAGATATAATTGAAAAGACAGCTGTGATTACATATAGCTTAATTAATAATCATGGATTTATTGATGGCAACAAAAGAATCGGAATTGCAACGATGTTGCTAATCTTGAAACAAAACAACATAAAAATTGAATACACCCAAAAAGAACTTGTGCAACTTGGACTTGGAATAGCTGAAGGATTAATTGATGAAAAAGAGATAAAAAACTGGATAGAACAGCATCGTGAAAGATAGGGCAGAATTAATTTGCCTTATTTTTTATTTAGCAGTTCTTAAAAGGTGTCGTTACTTCAGATAACAATGCACTCACGCAGCGG
>DHRG01000064.1:955-20914 GCA_002408285.1 Peptococcaceae bacterium UBA5318
CGCGGCAGCGGCCGGCTCGCCCGAACCTAACATAAGAGCTATGTAAGGTTCGGACTTCACCTTAAGGCTGGGGGACGTCGGAAATACGAGGCCGTTATATGAAATGCCATGCAAAATACCGCACCTCCTGTGCGGTAAATTAAAGATAAGAAAAGGATGAAGATGTTGACAAAAAGGATGACAGTAATAACAGGTATGATTGGAATATTTCTGGTGCTGGTTTTGACAGCATTTATATACCTTATGGGTATACGAGGGGAGTTCAAAAAGTATTTGCATGAAACATACTCTGAATTAACATTTTCAGTGGGATTCACGAGAATTGATCCTATATACGGTAAATTCTATGCAAATGTGACTTGCTTGAATGACTATACTTCATTCCCAATATCAAAGACCTTTAAGACAAAAGAAATACATGAAGATTACATTCAATATAAAAGCACAATTCAATATAATACAAGAATTAAAGAAATATTTTATGGAAGTAAAATCGAAAGATATATAAAAAATGTTACAGGTGGAAGTAAAACTCCATTTGAAGAAAGTGCAATTTACGACCAAATAAATATTCACCTGTCTGACGATGCAGAGCAAAAAAATATTGCAAAGGAAACACTTCATATGCTGAAAGAAAACAATATTTCTGCTAGATTAGTAATATTTACATATGAAAAAGACAAGCATGTTTATGAAATAAGGTTATCCTCAGATGACAATTATTTAACAGAAAAAGAAATAGAAGCAAGAGTAAGAATGATAAAGTAGGATGTATCAAGTGATTATATATGGAGGGCCCGCCGTCCATGGCGAGCTCTGGCTTTGCGTGCATGGCACTTCATATAACAATACATTGCCGCGAGGGCGCGTGGAGCAAGGATTTAGGGCGTGTGCGCCACATTCCCGAACCTAACCGCAGCAGCGGCCGGCTCGGTCAAACCTAAGATAAGCTATCTAGGGTTTGACCATCGCCTTAGGGCCGAGGGACGTCGGGAATGCGGGACCGATAAGCGACATTTGCGTACCAATATTCCCTGCTGCATTGACTATAATTGACGAGGTTTTGAAACACCAACAGGGTTTGACTATTTTATATAAAAACTCTAACCTTGTCCGAATTTTAGGGTACACTATTTACGTTCGGGGGAAATAACAAATGACCGGCTGGAACACAGCAGTCTGCGAAACAAACGGAATTAACATACACTACACGAGAACTGGAGAAGGCAAACCCACTTTAGTCTTACTACACGGATTAATTGCTAATGGAGCGTGCTGGGCTGCTTTGGCACATGCGCTAGAGAAAGAATACGACATAATCATGCCTGATGCCCGTGGTCATGGAGAATCAAGTGTGCCAGACTATGGATATCGATACGAAGACCATGCCAAAGATGTAATAGGTCTTATAAATTATCTAAGACTTCCTTCTCCGGTTCTGCTCGGACATTCCATGGGAGGTATGACTGCAGCTGTAGTGGCAAGTCATAGCCCAAAGTTACTCCGTGGCCTGATATTAGCTGATCCAACGTTCTTGAGCCCAAAAGTCCAGTGCGAAGTTTGCGATAGCGATGTGGCCGATCAGCATCGGCGAATTCTCAATACATCATTGGATGAAGTGGTGGCAGATTTGCGGAGTAGACACCCAAACCGGTCATCGGATATCATTGAGCGAATCGCCCGGGCACGACTTCAAACCAGTATGGCAGCTTTCGACGTTCTCACGCCACCAAACCCTGATTATAAGCAGTTAGTGAGCGTGATTGACGTCCCAAGCCTGCTTGTATTCGGTGATAAAGGTGTGGTTTCTTCTGTTGTTGCCAAAGAGCTACAACGTCTTAATCCGAGATTTCAGGTTAACCAGATCCCGGAAGCTGGCCATGGCCTTCACTATGACCAGCCCGAGCGCTTCGCGGCTGTCGTCGAGTCTTTCATACGTTCAATTGGAACAGTCATTGAGTAATGATCTAAAACTTGAATCCTTTGGTCGATGAATGCGCCTGTTTAACAATATGTCAATACCATTGTCAACGACACAACTGCTGATTTACGAAAATGGGCGCAAACGTAACCCCGTCGCAAGCGTGCAAACGGCGCCTAACACTACATTGCCACAAGGGCGCGTGGGGCAAAGGCTTACGCCACATTCCCGAACCTAACCGCGACAGCGGCCACCTCGGACAAACCTAACATAGGAGTTATGTAAGGTTTGTCCATCGCCTTAAGGTTCGGAAAAGTCGGCACTGGGGACCGTTAGGCGAAATCGAAAATGAAAAGAGGGACAACATGGAAAAGATTAAAAAAGTAGCGAAAATTACGGTAGTGGGTATAATTCTTATTCTATTATTTTTCATAATTATGTGGTTATTGAGATTAGGCTATAGAAATATTCAAAGAGATTGGTTCCTATTGGAATTTAATCATAAATTATTAGTAATTATTTTAATATCTATAGCATTATGTTATTTTTTCTCAGCTTTAAAAAACACCAAAAATATTGACTTGTCAATGAAAAATTCATTTAAGATAATCATGAAGATATTTGCTGTAATTATTTTTAGTGTGCTAGGGTTTACTTTATTTGGGATAATTTATCGAAAAATTCTTTCTGCTATCAATCGAGATACAGTGGTAATTATTGCATTAGCTTTTGATTTCATTGGGTGTAGTATTGTATTAGGATTTGTATTAAGAAAGTTATGCAGTATTTCTTTTTCCTTGGTGGTGTGTATTATGGTATATATTTTTCCTTTAGCAGTTGGAATTTTGAATATACCTGTTTTAGGCTCAATTGCTATAACGGAATATGGATTTGAAAAATCAAACTTTTTGTTATGGAGTTATTTATTGTTGTTATCTTCTTATATTGATAAAAGTGCGATTTATATTTTTAGAACCTTAAAAAAAGAGATCATAGATGATATCTATAATCTTTAGCTCCAGATTACTAAAAAGTTTGTGTTTCGACTTCGCCTAACATCACATTTCCGCTCCGGGCGTAGGAAGCGGTTCTCACGGGCGGGTGCGCCACACCGCCGAGCCCAAGTCAGGTATGACCCGGCTCGGTCGGGCTTGATATTGGGATCTAAGGGTTTTGGAAGGTCTTGTCATGTTCGCCGATGTTTCTTAGTAGAATACCTTCGTTATAGTACTGCCATGTCATTCGATAATTCATAGTGATACTTGCCTCATAAATATCAGAAGAGCCTTTAATTTTCTTGGTTCTAAGTGAAGGATGTTTGGGGTTTTGATACATTAATTCAAGCTTGTTCTTCAAAACTTTTTTAACGTTTGGATGCAGTTGTTCTACTTTTTCTTTGAAGAGATCTGAATAATAGAACATCATAGCCCAAGGTCCTCAAATAATTCATCCTTTGATTTAGCAGGCTTTATGTTATTGTTTTCAATATCAGATTGAATTTGTTTTTCTTCAGATTGCCATTCTTTTGTCCAAAAATATGCCTGGTCTTTGGGTATAGCAATGACAGGGCGAATAACGATTTGGTTACCTTCAACGTCAACATCTAAAGTATCGCCTTGTTTTAGGTTAAGTTTCTTGATAATTTCAGATGGAATAGTAATTTGGGATCTACTTCTAATCTCTGTTAACATAATAAAATCACCTCATCGCACGGAATATGAAAATCTTACATTCTTATTATATGCAAACTCCGATAAATATGCAATTATTACGTGAGTATTAATTTTTAGCATGATAACTGGGGAGAACCAAAACGATAAACTCCGGGTGTATCCCATGAGAGGCTTGATAAATCTGCTTTATATCCGCCCTCATGGCTTTACCCATGCCCAAATATTTAACAACAACTGGTTTATTGTATTTTAAAGACCCGCTTGCCATTTTCCAGGGTTACGCGGGCTGCCTCTTCGATGGTCAAACCCTTGAGCTGGGCTATCGTCGCCGCAACCTTGGGGACAAAAGCCGGTTCGTTGCGCTTGCCCCGGTAGGGTGCCGGAGCCAGGTAGGGACAATCGGTTTCAATCAATATCCGTTCCAGGGGCGCCTCTTTAACCACCTCCCGAAGTTTATGGGCATTGGCAAAGGTGACCGGTCCCGCAAAAGAAATATAGAAGCCTAAATCCAGGGCAACCTTAGCCAGCGGCAGGCTTCCGGAATAACAGTGGAAAATACCCCCTACCTGAAAAGCCCCTTCCTCCTGGACGATAGCAAAGGTATCTTCATGTGCCTCCCGGTCATGGATGATGACAGGCAGCCGGACTTCCTTCGCCAAGGCGATCATCCGCCGGAAAACCTGCTTTTGTGTATCCCGCGGGGAAAGATCATAATGATAATCGAGTCCGATCTCCCCAATGGCTACAATGCGGGGATCCCCGGCTATTTTTCTAAACAGCTCATAACTTGACTCCCCATAATCTTTGGCGTCATGGGGATGCATACCTACCGCTCCATAGATGAAAGAATACTTTCGGGTAAGCTCCAGGGTGTTTTGGGCGGACTTCACGTTATATCCTACATTCACCAGCAGCTCCACCCCGGCTTCCTGTGCCCGGACAATTACTGCGTTTTGATCGGCCTGAAACTGCTCATCATCAAGATGAGCATGCGTATCAAAAAACATCCCGCCACTCCTTTAAGTTCGATTTATCCCTTTATTTGATCCGCACACCTGCAGGCAGGTCTTTACTGACGCCCAATACCTCCAAAACATCTCCCTGGGAGGCTGCCAGGATCATGCCCTGGGACATGATTCCCCGCAGCTTGACAGGCTTCAAATTGGCGACAATAATGACCTTTTTGCCCACCAGTTCCTGGGGGTCATAATATTTAGCGATACCGGACACAATGGTTCGCGTTTCGTTTCCGAGTTTGATCTCCAGTTTGAGGAGTTTTTCCGTCTTTTCCACTTTTTCGCAGGCCAGTACCTCGACCACCCGCAGGTCCATCTTCGCAAACTCCTCTATACTGATTTCCTCCGCCAGAGGCTGCATTTCAAAGGCTTCTTCCTTTACCTGGTCCATCTCGGCTATCTCCTTTGTTTCAATTCTGGGGAAGAGGGAGGCTGTTTTAGAAACTTTCTGCCCCGGCTTGGTCTGTCCCCACGCTACAGCCGACCAAGCTTCGTTTTCGGCAGGATTTGCCCCCGTCTGCTCCCAAACCCTGGTGGGAATAGAAGGCATCACCGGGGAGATCATCACCGTCACGATCCGGATGACTTCCGCCAGATTATAGAGCACCGAGTTCAGGCGCTCCTTGCAGGCCGGATCTTTAGCCAAAGCCCAGGGCATGGTTTCATCAATATATTTATTGGCCCGATTGACCAAACGCCAAATGGAAGTCAAGGCGTTGGCAAAATCCATTTTATCCATATAGTCCGCCGCTTCTGCGGGGATTGAGGCAGCCAGCAAAAGCAGCTCCTGATCATGATCCCCTTCTTTTCCCGGGCCGGGAATAGCCCCGTCACAATACTTCTCAATCATAGCCACAGTCCGGGATACCAGGTTCCCGTAATCATTGGCCAGATCGGTGTTCACCCGCTGGATAAGGGCCTCTTCGGAATAATATCCGTCGGCGCCCAGCGGAATTTCCCGCAAAAGAAAATACCGGATGGCATTAACTCCGTATTTTTCTATCAAGAGCAGCGGATCCACCACATTACCCCTGGACTTGGACATCTTTCCCGAATCTAAAAGCAGCCACCCGTGGCCAAAGACCTGCTTCGGCAGCGGAATCCCCGCGGCCATCAGGATGGCGGGCCAAATAACGGAGTGGAAACGCACGATATCTTTGCCCACCAGATGGATATCCGCCGGCCAATAGCGCTGATATAAACCGTCCCGGTCCGTTCCATAACCCAAAGCCGAAATATAGTTGGTCAAGGCGTCAAACCAGACATAAATAACATGTTTATCGTTAATGGGCACCGGGATGCCCCAATTGAAAGTCGTTCGGGAGATACAGAGGTCTTCCAAGCCGCTTTTGATAAAGTTGATCATTTCATTTCGCCGGGTCACAGGCTGAATAAAATCAGGATTGGCTTCGATATATTGGAGCAGCCGCTCCTGATATTTGGACATCCGGAAGAAATAGCTCTCTTCTTTGACAAGCTCTACAGGACGCTGACAGTCGGGGCACAGCTTTTCTTCCCCTACCTGCCGGGGAGTAAAAAAGGCCTCGCAAGGCGTACAATACCATCCTTCATACTCCGAACAGTAAATATCGCCTTGGTCATAGATCTTCCGAAAAATCTGCTGAACAACTTTTTTATGCCGGTCCTCGGTAGTCCGGATAAAATCATCGTTGGAAATCAATAATTCCTTCCAGAGGCGGCCAAACCCCTGCACGATTTCATCCACATACTCTTGGGGTTCCTTCCCGGCCGCTTTGGCGGTCCTTTCGATTTTCTGCCCATGTTCGTCGGAGCCCGTTAAAAAATAAGTATCATACCCCTGCATTTTTTTATAACGGGTCATCGTATCCGCGATCACCGTCGTTAGGGCATGCCCGATGTGCAGCTTGGCACTGGGGTAATAAATCGGCGTCGTGATATAAAATGTCTTTTTCTTCATTTGTGAACCTCCATCTATAAATAATTAGAATAAACAAAAAACCTCTCATCCGGTTCAGGGACGAGAGGCTAAAAGCCTACCGTGGTGCCACCCTGCTTCAGCTTTAAAGATAAAAGCCCTCAGCATACTATGATCCGGAACCATCTTCAGTATCCCACTCTACGGGTTTGCACCATCCCCGCTCACTGTAAAAGCTTCCGATACTTACTCATTCCATCATCTCATTAATTTTATTCAATTATAGGATCTTCTTTATAAAACCAAGTATACTGAAGGATCAAGCCGCTTGTCAAGTATGGGTCCTAATATTAACATTTCCTCCCAATATATATAATGTAAGTTTTATATTGACTTATAATGGAATTACTGTTATCATTTAGTCGTAAATAATTGTCGAATTTTGGAATAGAAAGGGGATGTGTGTATGAAATCAACGGGAATTGTCAGAAAAGTAGACGAGTTGGGTAGAGTCGTTATTCCCATAGAATTAAGAAGAACCCTGGGAATAGACGAAAAAGACGCCTTAGAGATTTATGTGGATCAGGAAAAAATCATTCTCAAAAAATATGAGCCCGCTTGTGTCTTCTGCGGCAGTGCAGACCAAGTTCAACACTTCCGCGGAAAACTTATCTGCAAAGAATGTGCGCAAGCCATGTCGGTAAACGCCTAACCGGAAACGGTAATGTTAAAATCTGTCTTAGAAGGGTGGCCTCCGTAAACTGTTACGCGAGTTCTATCCTTTATTTTTTTTCCGCTCCACCATGACCCGATTATATAATTCCTTTTTAGAAACGCCAAAAGTTTGGACCATTTCCTTCAGGGCTTCTTTTTTACTCATCCCACCGGCCACCAGTTGGTTAAAGCCGGTTTCGATCTCGTCCCAGGGAATGCTTTCGGCAGCTTGTATTCCAGGTTTTTTTCCTTCCACCAGCAGGGTGATCTCTCCTTTAACATCTTTGGCTTGAAAAATGCTCAGTACGTCGCTGATAGTGCCCCGCACAAACTCCTCATAAATCTTGGTGATTTCCCTGGCTACGCAGCATTGCCTTTCTCCCCACACTTCACGGAGAACAGTCAGGGCTTCCCGTAAGCGGTGAGGGCTTTCATAAAAAACAAGCGTTCTGCTTTCCTGTCCTAATCCCTCCAGGACCTGCCGCCGGGCTTTTTCCCCCCGCGGAAAAAAGCCCGCATACAAAAACCCCGCAGTATCCAGCCCGGAGCCTACCAAAGCAGCGATAAGGGCCGAGGGACCGGGGATAACGGTGACGCGGACCCCACAAGCGATGCATTCCTTAATCAGATCCGCTCCCGGATCGGAAATCCCCGGCATACCCGCATCGGAAACCAGGGCGATTTTTTTACCCTGCCGCAACTCCTGGATAAGGGCCGGGCCTTTGACCGTTTTGTTATGTTCAAAATAACTGGTGACCGGCTTCTCAATTCCAAAATGATTCAGAAGTTTTATAGTTTGGCGGGTGTCCTCCGCTGCGATCCTGTCCACGGTTTTTAAAGTTTCCAGAGCGCGCAGGGTAATATCCCCTAAGTTACCGATGGGGGTCCCTACGATATATAATTCCCCGCCCGTTTCAGCTTCCACAGACATCTTGAGTCCTCCCATACCATGCAAGTATTTCCTGCGTATATTGGCCTTTTTGTTCATAAACAATCAAAGGAGGCAATACCGCAAGTCCGGCAGGAGCGCTCTTTTTCGCTTCTACCAGAACATGCCGGGCCGGCCTGTCCAAAAAAGGATGGATCATACGGATCCTGCGGGGTTCCAATTCATAGCTCCTTAGTAAAGCGAATAGATCCGGCAGACGTTCGGCGCGGTGGATAAAGGCGAAGCGCCCCTGGTAGTTCAAAAGCTTACCGGCGCCGGCCACTACGTCTTCGAAATCACAGGCAACCTCATGGCGGGCTAGCGCCTTCGCATTTTCGGGACTGGGTTTTCCTTCCTTCAAAGTCCAATAAGGAGGATTTGATAAAACCAAAGTATATACCCCTCCTCCGATTTTTCTGTGCACTTCGCGGACATCCCCCTGCCGGATCTCGATCACCTCTTCCAGATCGTTTAACCGGACGGACCTAGCCGCCATCTCCGCCATCTCGCTTTGTATCTCCAGCCCTATAATGTGCAGCGTTTTCACCCTGGTACTCAGAATAAAAGGGATCACGCCCGTACCCGTCCCTAAATCCACCGCCCGGTCACCCTCTTTGACCGTCGCAAAATGACCTAAGAGGACGGAATCCAGAGTAAAGCGAAACCCCTTCTTTTTTTGAATCAGTTTTAAACCTTGGATCAATAAATCATCCAAGGTTTCATCATCATAAATCCCGCCCATTATAGTTTACGCAGGAATGCCATACAAAAAAGACAATCCCCTATTCTTCCCTGTCCAAAATGAAGATGGCAAATATGGAAACCTTCCTGGTACAGCCTAGCCAAATTATCATAGCCCTGCCCCTGGATTTTTTTCGCATTCGCCTCTACAACAGCTTTATCCTCATCCGAATAGCTACATAATTGGCGGCGCAATCTTTCATTTTCCTCTTCCAGTGTATAAGCAAGCATTTTTAAGCTGGTTATTTCCTCTAACACGTCTTGTTGCCGCTTTTCCAACTGGATTAAGTGCTCTGTGAGTTTCATCCGCCCCCTCCTTTACTCCTCTATAAGTTTTTCAAGCTTTTCATCAGGTTCCAGAGGAATTTCTTGTATCCTTTTGCACTTTTTCCCGCACTCGTAACCTTCACTTTCATACTTTAGGCAACACATCAAGCGGCCGCAGATCCCGGAAATCTTGGTGGGATTAAGAGAGAGGTTTTGGTCTTTAGCCATACGGATCGAAACCGGTTCAAAGTCGCCTAAAAATGAGGCGCAGCAAAGAACCCGCCCACAAGAGCCGATCCCGCCCAGCATTTTGGCCTCATCCCGCACTCCAATCTGACGAAGTTCAATCCGGGTACGAAATACCGAAGCCAGGTCTTTTACTAATTCCCGAAAATCGACTCGCCCTTCCGCTGTAAAATAAAAGATAACCTTGCTGCCGTCAAAAGTGTACTCCACATCCACCAATTTCATAGGAAGCTGGTGTTCTTCAATTTTCTTCAGGCAAACCGCTTTGGCTTCTTCTTCTTTTTTTGTATTGCCCTCCATTTGCATAACATCTTCCGGGGAGGCAATACGAAGGACCCGTTTGAGAGGAAGCACCACTTCCTCATCAGGCAGTTCACGGCTTCCCATCACAGTCTTGCCGAATTCCAAACCACGCACTGTTTCTACAATAATATACGTTCCCACCGCGATCTCCAAATTACCGGGATCAAAATAATATACTTTGCCGGCAGGTTTAAATCTGACTCCCACTACTTTTACCATCGGGGTTGTACCCCCTTTCTCCACGTTCTATGTTTCGCAAATTTATCAATAATACCTCTAACACCAAGCGGGTGTTGGCATTACTTTTCAAATAATAATCCACTTTAGTTATTTCTTCAAGAGCAAAAAGAGTAGCGGTATCATTTTGTCCGCCCGGGCGGTTGATCTCCCTGATGAGCTGATCCCGGTAATGTGCCGCCAGTATTTCCAAGGTTAAAGAAACCAATTCCTTATCCTTTTCGAGCTTTTCCACCTGGGAAAATATTTCATGATACCCGCTGTTCTTTAGTTCCGCCAGCATTTTGCCGACTTCCTGGATAAGAGCGGACAACTTAGTCTTCTCATTCAGGACCAGCGCCTTGCCCATTGAGCCTTGGGCCAAAACAAGGGGGATCCGCACCTCAAGACCTTGTTGCGCAAAAATATCCGCAATATCGTCATCGCTCAGCCAGGTAAAAGGGATCCCCTGGCAGCGGGAAAGCACGGTTAGGGGCAATTTGCGGGTATCCTGGGTCATTAAAATAAACAGGGTATCCCGCGGTGGTTCCTCCAGTATTTTGAGGAGGCTGTTGGCTGCTTCCGAAGTGAGCAGTTGAGCTTCTTCCACCATTATAACCTTTATTCTTCCTTCATAACACTTATAAAAGGCCCGCTCCTGCATCATGCGCATCTGGGCAATCTTAATGGAAGCTCCCTCCGGTTTGACCGTTATGATATCAGGATGGCTGCCGGAGCTGATCTTTCTGCAACTGCCGCAAGTTTGACAGGGTTCTTTTCCGTCCAAAGGATGCTCACAGTTCAAAAGTTGAGCAAAAAGAGTCGCCACTTTATGTTTGCCGACCCCTTCCGGGCCATAAAACAAGTAAGCGTGGGACACTCTTTGGGAAAGAAATGAGCCTAGTAATAATTCGATCGCACGATCTTGCCCTTTAACATCATAGAATGCCATTTTAAACTCCATTTTTTCTTAGGAATATAGATCAACCAGCAAACCACGGATCTGATCTAATTTATCCAATATCTTAAGAGAATTTTGTTGCTTAGATAATACCAACTGCGAGAGTTCTTCTAATTCCTGATTGATCCTCTCAATACATTGATAGATCCTGGGCTTTCCCTGCCGGGTCCACCCGGTATTTTCTTTTAATGTATAGGCTTTTCTTTGGGTTTCATTTAAAAAACCCCGCAGCACTTCCTTATAACTCTTCAAATCATAGATGGAAAAACTCTTGGCCAGACGCGCCCCGATCTCATCTAAACGCTGCAAGAACTCCTGAATATTTTGGTTCCAGGGGTTGGCTTGGCGCTGCTGCAAAACATCCGGGAAGTCTTTAGCATCCGGCGGAATGATTCTGGAAACATCCTGCTTGTTTCCTGAGGAAATCGAATTATCCAAGGAGCGTTTACTATTCACGCGCATCATTTTTACACCTTCAAATGTTTTTCTACATCGAGGACAAAAATTGTGGCGCCCCCGACCTGAACTTCTACCGCATAAGGATAATACGGTTCCGCCGGTCCTGTCATGGGTGAAATAGGAGTGAGAATTTCCTGACGTGAGCGGCACACTTCGCCGATGATAGTAATCACATCCTCCACCTGATTTTCTTCCACTCCCATCAACAACGTTGTATTACCAGCCTGCAAGAACCCTCCTGTGCTGGCTAATTTTGTAGCCCGGTATCCTTTCTTAATAAGGGTTGAAGTTAAAGACTGGGCATCTTTATTGGAAACAATACTTAGAACAAGTTTCACTTCCATCCCTCCTTTAGTTCTCATGAACTAGGTTAAGGCTTCCTTTTTTGCTTATCCCATGAACGGCAAAATGCTGTTTCACCGCCCATTCCAGGTACGTAAGGTGCTTTTTTTCCAGCACTTGTCCCGGCCAAATGAACGGTGTTCCAGGCGGATAGACGGTCAATGGCTCAAAAGCAATCCGGCCTAAAGCCTGGTCAAGCGGAACCTCTTCGCTGCCGTTTTCCAGGACCTGACGCGGGGTTAAAGCAAACTTAGGTTCATCCCTGTATAGCTCCAGGGTAAAGTTTAACGGTCTAAGAGGCGCCCTTTTCTCATATTTACTAATATCCAGTAAAGCGCCGCTCAATCGGGAGATATCCTGACGATTATGCCCCAGGGTTACCAGGATGAGGATGTAATAATAATCGCTTAGCTCCACCCCTAAAGAGTATTCCCGGCGCAAAATATCCGCCAGCTCCCAACCTGTCAACCCTAGCTCCGCCGCCGATATGGCAAGCCTGGCGGGATCCTGTATCCACGGTTTGGCTAATTCGTCGCCAAAAAGGCGATAACCCGGAATATCTCTGATTTTCTTTTTTAGTATCCCCGCCAGTTCCCAGGTTTTGTCCAGCGCCCGTCCACCGTTTTTCGCCATGTCATCTTGCACGCTGTCCAAAGAGGCCAGCAATAGATAGGAGGGACTGGTAGTCTGTAGGATATCCAGGGCGCGGCGAACCGGCCGGCGCCATTTGTCGCTGTTGACATGGAGCATACTGGATTGAGTCAGGGCTCCCAGGGTTTTATGGGCGCTTTGGATGACAAGGTCAGCTTTAGCCTGCTGTGCTGATAATGGAACTTTGGTTTGGAAATATAGATGGGCTCCATGCGCCTCATCCGCAATAACGGTCACTGAATATTCCTGAATCCCTTTAATCAGGGAAAAAGAATCCACCCCAATCCCGTGATATGCCGGTTGCGTAATCAGCACTGCTCCAATATCCGGGTTCTCACCCAAAAGGGAAATCATCTCTTCCGCCTTTGTCCCTAAGGGTATTCCCCACTCAGGGTCTATGGAAATCGGGGCCAGGACCGGAACCCCGCCGCTCAGCGCCAGCCCATTGACCACGGACAAATGAGCGTGCCGGGGCAGAAGGATTTTTTGTCCCGTCTTATTAGCGGCCAGAAGCGCCGCCTGAAGGCCTATTGTGGACCCGTTGACTAAATAAAAGGTTTGACATGCGCCAAAAACTTGTGCCGCTAAATCTTGACTCTCCTTTAGACACCCCTGGGGATTTTTTAAATTATCTAATCCCGGTACTTCTGTGAGATCCATTGCGAGAACATTCTTACCCAGCAGATCCCTAAAACTACCGGCCATCCCACAGCCTTGCTGATGACCGGGCGTATGGAATCCCCTATATTCACGTCCCAAATATTTAGAAATCTCAACGAGCAAGGGTTTATTTTTTTTCAATAATCATCACCAGCAACTTCTACTAATAATTGATTTTATCATAATCTTTAACAATCTAACACTCTTAGTTTGCCGCATAAAAATTTAATAAGTTTATCCCTATTAAGAATTTACTTTATGGGCTATATATGTTACCATAATTCATGTAGATAAGTAATTATGTTATACTTATTCGGGACATTTTTGTAATATTATTTTATCCGATAGCTAACCGCCGCTAATAATTCCGCTTCTTTAAGCGGGGGATAAACGGCGCTAAGCTCCTGGATAAGGGCTTCTAAGTTTCAGTCGGAGTTAGAACTCCTCCTGAAATTAAGAATCCCTTTATGCCGCTATTAGAATGTATAGTTTTTAGGAGGGGAAAAAATGGTCACGAAATTAGGTATTAATGGTTTTGGCCGGATTGGGAGGATGAGTTTGCGGGCCTCCCTGGAAAATCCCAATGTGGAGGTCGTTGCCATCAATGCTACCTCAAGTTCTAACGCACTTGTCAGCCTCTTAAAATATGACTCGGTACATGGAAAACTAAACGCTGACGTAGAAACGACCGAGCATGAACTTCTCATTAACGGGCGTCCTATTCATATTTTCTCGGATCGGGATCCCGCTAATTTATCCTGGGGCGACTATGGCGCAGACATAGTCATTGAGTCTACAGGCAAATTTAGAACCAAGGATGAGGCTAAGATCCACCTGGCAAATGGGGCTAAGAAAGTCATTATCAGTTCACCGGCTAAAGGGGACGATGCCACGGTTGTATTGGGTGTTAATGAACATACATACAATCCCCAAGAGCACCATGTCATCTCCAACGCGTCCTGTACAACCAACTGTTTAGGGCCTGTTGCCAAAGTATTGCAGGATAGTTTCGGGATCATCAGCGGCTTTATGACGACAGTACATGCTTTCACCACGGATCAGCGCCTGTTGGATAATAGCCACAAGGATATCCGGCGTTCGAGAGCCTGTACCTTATCTATGGTGCCCACCAGTACCGGCGCCGCCAAGTCCATCGGACAGGTAATCCCCGAATTGGCCGGCAAACTCAACGGTATTTCCATCCGGGTCCCTGTTCCCAATGTTTCCTTGGTAGACCTGGTTGTTAATTTAAATCAGGATGTAACTGTAGAAGATGTCAATGGCGCACTTCTTGCGGCAGCCCGCGGCCCTATGAAAGGGATCCTTGATTATTGCGATGAACCCCTTGTTTCCAGTGATTTTTTAGGCAATAGCCATTCGGCGATCATTGACGCCCTTTCCACTATGGTTATAGCTCCCCGTACAGTGAAGGTTTTAGCCTGGTATGATAACGAGTGGGGTTATTCGTGCCGGATCATTGATCTGGCTGAGTATATTGGCAAACAATTAGCTTAGCGGTCTTATTACAAATCAATCAAGAGGTGAGGGAAAATGTCAAAAAAATGTCCCGCTTGCAATGGAACCGGCCTCGAGATTACCGATTGTCCCAGCTGCCGTAACACTGATCCCTTTGAATTTGAAAATATTCCCCCTGAATCCGTATGCTTTCGCTGTAATGATGTCGGGCACTATGAGGAAGTTTGTCCCGTATGTTCCGGGACAGGCCGGGTGGATGAAAATACCCGCCAAAGATATGTAAAATGTGAAGAGTTTTACTGCGGAGAATAAGGGAAGCGGTTTAAATCCTCAACATACAAAACTATGTTGAGGGTTTTTGTTTTCATGGGGTGTGGAAACGTTTCTTTAATCTACCAAGCGATTTCTAAATCATTCTTTATGGGGAGGGCAAACTACACCTACACCACTTTTGAGGAGTAATCAGATGGGAACAAAGATCAAAGACCCCGTCAACATACCCGCCCTCTCGAAGAAGTATAAATGTGACGTTAAAAAAATAATTCGCAGTTGGAAAAAGGATAAAGGGGATTTTGAGATTTCAAAAACTCTGGGGATAGATATGCTGAAAATCGTCCAGCTCCGTCAGGAAATTGGGGGCATTTATGAAAGAGAAAGGCAAAAACAGCTCAAGAAAACCTTTCCTTCCAAATCCTTTTTTACAAGTAAACCCCGGCAGTAATTTACCGGGGTTTATCCATAAATAAAATGTTCCGCAGTTTGGCAATGGTCAGCATATACTCCTCTTTCTCTTCCGGTTTGCTGTTTATCAGTTCTTGTTCACAGTCGCTGCAAATAAAGACCCCTTTGAGAAAGAAGCCGCTTTTGATCCCTTCCGACGGGACTTTACAACATAAAAAACAGACCGGCAGCACCTTGTGATCTTTAAGATTTTCCCGCACCGATCTAAGTGGTTCCGTATCAGAAGCTTTATTACTCATGATGCTGCCTCCGAATTAAATAATACTGCTATAAATTATTCTTTTCCACTTGTCTTGGTTCTAAACATTTACTCAAAAAGGCATAGGTAAATTCAGGATATTATCACTGGACTCGACTAACATACAGTGAGAGTTGAACCTCCCACTGTATGAAGTTTCGTTCAATCATCCGGCTGACTACGGCCCCGGTAGAAACGGATCATGACCAGCCCAATCATACAGGAGATTAACCATACGCCGCCTGCCAAAAAACCGCCCACCACATCACTGACGTAATGGACTCCCAGATAAACCCGGCTAAAACCAATGAGATTTATTAAAAGTATCGTAATAACAACGATTGTGTTTTTAAGGTTTTTTTCTCCGGCGGAGTATTGAGAAACAACAGATACCCTAACATACCGTAAAAGCACAAAGCGATCATGGCGTGTCCGCTTGGGAAACTGTAACCGTCAGCCGCAGTTAACCAAGTGTAATCCGGTCTGATACGATGATAATTGCTTTTTAAAAATTCATTGATAATGTGCCCAGCCGTTAAATTTAATGTGAGGATCAAGGATTCGCAAAAGTGCCTTTTTATTTTATAAAAGTACCCGATGCAAAGCAGTAAGACAGGGATCTCAATATAAGCGCTCCCAAGGTGGGTAAAGAAAGTGAAGCAATATGTCAAAACAAAATTTCTCCTGGCAATAAACCATTGCCCCACAGCCTGATCAAAAGAGGCGACAGGCGGCGTTAAAAAATTGACGGCGATGCTTTGGAAAAAAAATATCAATACCAGGGTAGCCGCAAGGCCGATAATTAAGGTCAAAATAAATCCTCTCAGTTTTTTAGCTTCACCTTCTTTTTTCATAGGCCGAGAACCCTCCCTTGATATTTGACCATACGTCTTATATTTTGCCTCACCAACTAAACCCTGGTCAAGCTTTAATAAATTTTTTTTCGTTACATACTAATCAGGCCGGGGTAACCCCCGGCCTGTGTATTACAGCCTGCGTATTACAGTACTTTGTTGACCACAACGTCACCGTCGCTGATAATATTTATCTTATGGGCTCCTTGACCCACCAGCACACTGCCCTTTATCTCTTCCTTCTGACCGGAAGCGGGCATACTCTTCGCGGAAGTGTTCCACTGTACATTCCCCCGCAGATTTCCAGCGTTTCTGACAAAAGCTACTGTTTCTACATCACAACTTCCCGGCAGCCGGACTTCGGTGACTCTGGCCCCATCCACCACTAAATTGCTTTTCAGTTCATCTACGATGATGCAAAGGGAGTTTCCTCCTTGTATTTCGATCTCCCGATTCCCAGGGAGCAACAAGGTTTGTTCTCCCAAATTGGCGTGTGAACCCATCCCGTTTCCCGCAGGGAAGGAATTCCAGCCTATATAGAGTGTATCTCCTGCTTTTCGGTTAATGACAATCTTTTCCGTCACCAGCTTTTCGGCATTTTCCCGGCTGTCAGTGTTAACATAGGCCTTGCCATAAATAGCCCCTTGATCGCTTGTGCCGATACGGACTGTCAATTGACTTTGCGGCGGCTCCACCACGATCTTTTTAACGGAAGGATCCAGCACTATTTCCTCCAGCGGCGTCTGCAGTGTGAAGTTTTGCGCGGTTACCATCCCTCTAAGCCGCTCTAAGGCCCCGATCTGGCTTATGCCATAAATGCCCAGACTGCTTAGGACAATGAAAAAGATTATAATGATACTGAGGATATCGTAGCGAAGCTTAGTATTTTTCCCCGGTCCGTACGCCTGCCAGAGAACTTCCCCGCCCAGTAAGAAAAGTATCAGGGGCCACCACCGGACAGCTAATTCCAAGGCCGCTTGGGACTGGACATAAGAGTATATCATAAATACCCCTGTTCCAATCAGTACCAGTCCCATCGAAAGGGTTCCTACTCTTCTTTCCCGCATGATGGGTCCTCCTTCCCCTCTTGTGCCGGCCTGCCGCCGACGAGAAGTTTAATACCGCAAAAAATAAGGATCGCCGCTACAATCCCTGTTTGGATATAACCGCGGATCTCCCACCGAATTAGCTCATAAATCAGCGGAGAGATGATGCGCTCAAAAATCACGAGGCATCCAAGAATAATCAGACTCCATCCCACCCATTTGGGATGCCCGCTCATCCAATCGAGTAAAAATATCCCCTCTTCTTCCGTCCTCCCGCTGGATACGGTTACCCGGTGATATGCATCAAACAAACTATAAAACCAGATGACAGGCAAGACAAAAAGAAAGAGGCTCATGTTTAACCAACCCATGAGGAAAGCGGCAAAGAAGAACAAGCCCATCAATTGGACCCCTTGGCGCATCAACCCTAAATACATATGACCTGCTCCCGGAATAATGGATGACGCAATGGTGATGAGCCTGCGGTTGTCAAAGGAAGCCAGGGTGTTTTTCTTTTCCCTATGCACATCCTCGCTTCCCTCCAGCTTCTCCGCGTCCTTGTCAGCCCAAGACATAGCATCCACTAAGGCCACAAACCAGATAAGCGGCAGGGCAAAACCCAACAGCAGTATAAACCGATCGTTATTAATCACAGCGCTAAAGCCCACCATCCCAAATATCGCCCCAAAAAAGAAGAGGAAAAAAATCGTCGCCCTTTCCCGCGCTCCAATATATAAATGGCTGAGGCCGGGAAGAAAAGACAGGATGAAAATAACAAACTTACTTTTCTTTTTCATTATTAACCCTCCTTATACCTTGCGTTTCAAATGATTGGATCCAACTGGCCGCCTGATAGACCACTTTATCAGACCAATCCAGGTTGAACTGCCGGACGGGAGCTGTTTCTTTATTTGTTATCGCCATGGCCTGGGAACCTGAATCGACCAAAGCTTGAAAGGCTCCTCCCGCCATCAGAAAAATCGTGATAGCAGCGGCGGCCGTGTAATAAAACAAAAGGCCCTTTCTTTTGTGCCAATCCTGTTTCCGAACCCCCGCTTTTTGTTGCTGTATTTGACCAAGACGGACCATGACACAATGGGTAAAATCGTCAGGAATCCTCATATCATCCTTTGGGATTGCTTCCCCGTCTATAAGCGCGAGGATTTTTTCCTGGCATTGACCGCAATTTCTTACATGCAACTCCAGAGCGCTCGCCTGCGACTCGGGCAGCAGGCCTGACTGATATTGGCTCCATTCGGCGTTATCAATGTGTTCCCTAGACTTTTCCAGGTTCATCTGCTTTCCCCCCATCTCTCACGCAATAAGTGTTTTGCCCGGTACAGCCTTGATTCTATCGTCTTGACGGTTGTTCCCTCTTCTTGAGCAATCTGTCTTTGGCTTTTTCCTTCAAAATAAAACTTATGTACTGTATTGCGATAGGCCTCAGGAAGTCCTTGACAAACGGCCAACACTCTTTCCCGTTCTTCTTTGCGAAGGTAAATCTCGGCAGGATCATCCCGTGTGCTTTGAGGTATCCGGGGGTCTTCCTGATCGAAGGGAATCCCGGATTCCAGCGGCCGCCTCTTTCTGGCCCGGTGCCAGTCGATAGCCTTTGTCATAGCGATTTTCCCAATCCATGTTTTAAGTCCCTCAAAGCGGTACTGGGGAAGGGAACAGTATATTTGCATGAATACTTCCTGGGCGATATTTTCCGCTTCGCCTGGTTCTTTCACAAACCGTAGGATGATTGTGAAAACATAGGTTTTGTAGTGGTCAACAAGATAGCGAAATGACTCGCGGTCACCGGATATGATCCGTTCCACCATCTGGTTCTCTTCATCGGCCAATAGCACCGTCCCCTCCCTTCACTTTTCTCGTTGGGATCTTTTCATATATACATAGACGCATAATATCATAAAAGCTCTGCATGATTTTGATTTTTTTCCAACTAAAAAAGTCAAAGCCGTTTTAGTCAGTAATGACCAGAACGGCTTTGCTCTCATTTGACGGTTTTCCTAGCTGGCTTTTAACCTTTTATCGAGGTACTCTAAAACATAGGCTGTCGTAAATCCCCAGATAATACCTCCCACATGATTTGCTAAAACAGTAGGAAAGGGGATCACCACCAATCCCGGAACCTGAAATAAGGTGGGTATCGCATAAATAACAAACCCTATTCCTAACCCAAAGATTACCCCTTTTAAAAGATAGGCCTGTGGGCTGGTCGCCTTGATAAAATAAGCCATGATTACCCCAAGGCTACCGACAAATCCAATTTGGACTAACATAGCATAAATAACTTCCGGAAATGTTAAAGGCAAGTGACCATACAAAAAAACGGCTGCCCAATCAAGAAAACGCATTTTTGATATCTTTATCACATAATAAACAAAAACACTCCAAACATTCATCGCAACGCCGCCAACGATACCGGCTGTAAAACCGCGAAAAAATATATCCATCTGCAAAACTCCCCGAGAGTGGCATTTGTTTTAGTATCTGTTTAATGCTAAGATAAAATGCAAAAAATCTATTAAAATTATGTCCCCAAGTACCATCTGCTGCTCGCGGGCTTAACTTCCGTGTTCGGATGGGAACGGGCGGCACCC
>DHRG01000016.1 GCA_002408285.1 Peptococcaceae bacterium UBA5318
TTTTGATCTTGCCGAATACAGCCGGGGGACGTCGGAGATGCGGGGCCGTTATCTGAAAGGTTCAATAATCAGCCACATTTTGGGTCTAAAAAAAGTGGCAGTAATTTGCCACATGATTCAAGAAATTTCATTTCATGTAATTCTTAACAGCATCCCAAAAGTTTTCACGAGTTCCTGCCATTATTACCACAACAATTTCTCCGTTTTCGGTTTCAGACAACCAATATGCGATTTCATAATTAATTCCTTTGTATGAAATATCAAAACCATAAATCCCTGCTAAGTCACCAGTTTTCATTTGGCCAATTTGAGGATTATTTCTGATGCCCTGTAGGGAATTATAATACTTTCTTTTTAGCTCCTTATCTCTTAACTTTTTAAAATAATTCTCGGCAGGTCTTAGGAATTCGATTGGAAACATATTAATCCTCCAAATCCGAGAATATCTTATTAAGCTTATCATCTCCGGAGCCATAAGATTTTTTCGCTAAAGCATCAGCTTCTTCAATCATTCTTCTTATTGCAGGTTTAACTTTTGCGCGAGTTTTTCTGAATTCTTCAAGCAACTGAGTTCCCTCAAGGCCTTTGCCTATTAAATCTTTTAGGATTTCCTCAGCAAATTCTGTTTCTCTATATACAGGTCGCAGAATGATTTCTGAATTTGTGATGGTGCATTCGATTTCTTGATCGATGTTAAGTTTATCATAGAATTTCTGAGGAATAGTGATTTGTCTTTTATTTGACACTTTAATAATTCTGCTTTCCATAATACCGGACCCCTTATCTAAAAGTCTTGATGTCATATATATATCCACCTTTCGAAAAGAATATACCAAGCAAATATGATTCCCAGAAACTTGGAAACCTTGTCTATACTATACCATGAAGAATAGATGATAACAAGGTTTAATTCAAACATACAGACATCTTGGTTGTTTGAACCTTCGTATAACAATGTCTTCACGCAGCGGGCGCGGATAGCGGACGCAGCGGGGGCGAGATTTTTAGGCGGGGCTGGAGCAAACGCGCCACATCCCCCAGCCCAAGTAAGGCATGACCCGGTTCGCCCGGGGCTAAGATTTGCAAGCAAAACATAAGCCCCAAGCATCACCTTAGGGCTCAGGGGCTTCGCAAACCCGCGCCCCGTTAGGTGAAATTGCAATTTCGGGGTTATTGTTTAGGTGTATTTAATTCTTAAAGGAGTTAAGAGGTGTCGAATATGAGCACTGAAGAAAAGTTTCAAAAAAAGCTAATTCAAAAGATTGGTGAAGGAATGATGAAAGGAATTGACCTTGCAACAGGCAAAGATGTTGTATCCAAAGGTAGTGAGTTACAAATGGCAAAGAGAGAAAAGCGGCAACCAATGTTTCCCCGCGAGGTAATGCGGGAATTTATCAAGCAGAACAATATAGTAACAGCGGATGATGCTCAAAACGCAGGGCCGTTAAGCGAAATTTCGCCTTTCGGAGTGAATCCTGAAGCTATAAATAATTGAGATCCTAAAAAGAAAAACCACCGTGGCGGTGGTTATCTCGTTTTAATATAATCCTGAACAATACTTGGCTTTTTATCCATCAATTCGAGCACCCGTCGAGCCTTACCAACACCATTTTGATAATCAATTGCTTCTTCGAGGCCTTTTAATATGCTGTCGGCTACTCTCATTTTTATACACCCTTTCTAAATTGTTCTCCAAAATTATTAGGATATCCTTAATTTTATGTTTTTCAGCCTGGGTTAAGTCAACTTTTTCTTTCTTTGAGTAGGCGGAGGATATATCTCCTTTGCAGTCATATTACCTATAATATTACCCAAAATTATAGAGAAAAACAAGGGAATACATGAATTCCCGAAGAATCAGGAGGATCATTATTATCTTTCTTTTCGGCTTCCTTTTGAGTTTCCCTGGTGATTTTTTCGTTAACCCCTTTTTGCCTGTTGATGTAACTTATCAGAAGCGGCAGGAGTGTATCCATCCCCCTGCCGCTTCTGATAAGTTAAGAATAATTATTTCACTTGCCAAAAGCTGGGTTAGAGTTTATACTAGGTATTGTGATCTGGTACTAAAATAGCCGAAGGGAGTTGAGGACACATGGTACACAGGCTGAGTAAAGCTGAAAGGCATCTGGCGTTGAGTCAGCTGCTTTATACAGACCCGTTTGCCACTGACGATATGCTTGCGAAAAAGTTTTGTGTCAGCATCCAAACCATTCGGTTAGACCGTATGCGATTGGGCATTCCCGAGTTGCGGGAAAGGACGAAGCATGTAGCGGAGCTGGCTCATGCTAAAATCAGATCATTATCCGGCAAAGAAATCGTGGGCGAGGTACTGGAACTGGAACTGGGACAATACGCTGTTTCCAGTCTTACGGTTGATGAAGAAATGGTGGCGGAAAAAAGTCAAGTATTGCGCGGGGATTTTATTTATTCGCAAGCCAACAGCCTGGCAGTGGCGCTTATCGACGCTGATATCGTATTGACAGGGAGCGCCCGCATCCGCTATCGCCGACCGGTGTATTTGAAAGAAAAGATTGTAGCCCGTGCTGTTTTAGCCAGGAAAAAAACTAACAAATACCTTGTGAAGGTAGTTTCCAAGGTGGGCGCTGAAGAAGTATTTGTAGGGAAATTTATCGTTGTGGCAAGATAGAAGGAGGGATTGGGATGAGAATTGCGATCGATGCGATGGGCGGTGATTACGCGCCGGGCGAGATAATTTTGGGAGCGCTGCAAGCTCTTGAGGAAGACAGCGGTCTGCGGCTTGTCCTGGTTGGAAAGGAAAGCGAGATGCGGGCCTGCCTGCCGCCGAAGTATCCAACGGACAGAGTAGACTTGCTACACTGCCAGGAAATCATCGCTATGGATGAACACCCGGCCACTGCCTATCGCAGGAAAAAGGACGCTTCCATTACTGTAGCGACGCGCTTAGTCAAAGAAAAAAGAGCGGACGCTGTTGTTTCAGCAGGCAGTACCGGAGCGCAAATGGTAGCCGCCCTTTTTGGACTGGGAAGGATCAAAGGGGTGGACCGCCCGGCGATCGTTACTGTTTTGCCCACGTTGCAGGGTCCCAAATTACTGTTGGATGCCGGGGCTAATGCTGATTGCAAACCGGAAAACCTCCTCCAGTTCGCACAGATGGGTATGATTTACGCAGAAAAAATATTGGGGCTGCTTAAGCCTAAAATCAGCCTGGTGAATATTGGTGAAGAGCCGACTAAAGGTAATGAATTGAGCATTAAGACGTATGATATTTTACATAATCGCAAAGAATTAAATTTTATCGGAAATATTGAAGGGAGAAATATTTTAAGCGGCAAAGCTGATGTGATGGTGTGCGACGGTTTTGTCGGCAATACGGTTTTAAAAGTGATCGAAGGGACTGCCGCAATGCTTACGGCCATTCTAAAGGAAGAACTACAAAAAAGTGTGCGCAGCAAGGCTGGCGCTCTGCTTTTGAAACCGGGCCTGAAAGCCTTTAAAGCGCGGATGGATTACGCTGAATATGGCGGAGCGCCGCTTTTGGGTGTAAACGGTATCAGCATCATCTGTCATGGAAGCTCAAAAGCGTTAGCTGTCAAAAATGCCGTACGAGTAGCCACGGAATGTGTCAGAAGTGATTTTGTAAGGTTTATCGAAGACCAGGTTAAATAAAAAAAGAGTAGGTGAATAAATGTCTGTATCTTTGCGTTCAGCGGGCATTATTGGTTTAGGGATGTACGTCCCGAAAACGGTCGTCACCAATGAAGATTTGACAAAAATAGTGGATACAAGTGACGAATGGATTACTTCCCGTACGGGGATTAAAGAAAGAAGACGAGTATCCGCTGAAGAAGCTGCTTCCGATTTAGGTACAAAAGCTGCTCTTGAGGCGCTGGAAAATGCGGGATTGACTCCTTGCGATGTGGATTTAATCATTGTTTCGACGGTAACGCCTGATTATTCTTTTCCTTCCACAGCGTGTATAATCCAAAAGAATATCGGCGCCAAAAATGCCGCCGGATTTGATATTTCCGCCGCTTGTTCAGGGTTTATCTACGCCCTGTCTGTAGCCAATCAATGTGTGGCGTCCGGAGCTTATGACACTGTTTTGGTAGTAGCTTCAGAAACCCTGACTAAAATCACGGACTATACTGACCGCAACACCTGCGTACTTTTTGGAGATGGCGCCGGAGCCGCCGTTATTCGTCCTGTACCGGAAGGGGAAGGGTTCTTATCCTTTGATCTGGGAGTAGACGGGTCGGGCGGGGATCTATTAATAATACCAGCCGGCGGTTCCAGAAATCCTGCTTCTTTCGAAACGGTCAAAAACCGGGGCCATTATCTGCGCATGGCCGGTAACGACGTATATAAGTTTGCGGTAAAGATCATGGGCGATACTACTCTCAAAGCGATGGAGAAAGCGGGTCTTTCCAAGGAAGACATTGATTTTTTGATCCCCCATCAAGCCAACACGAGGATCATCGACGCCGCCGTGAAAAGGCTGGGGCTATCCCCTGATAAAGCATTTGTTAATGTGGATAAGTATGGTAATATGTCCAGCGCTTCCATTCCCGTTGCCCTAAACGAATCTGTGCATGGCGGTAAGATCAAGAAAGGGGATCTGGTGGCTTTGGTTGGTTTTGGGGCTGGACTTACCTGGGGTTCCTGTATTATCAAGTGGTGAAAATAAGAGGGGGAAAAAGGATGTTATATACAAAGTTATGCAATTTACTGGGGATTCAGTATCCCATTATCCAAGGCGGCATGTCCTGGATCGCCACGCCTGAATTAGCGGCGGCGGTTTCAGAAGCCGGAGGGCTTGGAATTATCGGCGCCGGTAACGCGCCGGGAGAAACCGTCCGTCAGTTTATCAGGAAAACCAAGACCTTGACTGCCAGACCTTTTGGGGTCAATGTTTATTATATGTCCCCTTTTGTTGAGGAAGTAATCCAGGTTATCCTGGAAGAAGGGGTCGCCGTTATTACGACCGGGGCGGGGAACCCTGCCAAACACGTTCCCTATCTGAAAAAGGCAGGCATTAAAACGATTCCGGTAGTTTCAGCGGTAGCTTTGGCGAAACGGTTGGAGAAAGCGGGAGTGGAAGCCATAATTGCGGAAGGAATGGAATGTGGCGGACATATTGGGGATTTGACGACGATGGCTCTTGTACCGCAAATTGTAGACGCTGTAGAGGTTCCGGTAATCGCGGCCGGTGGGATAGCCGACGGACGGCAATTGGCGGCTGCTTTATGCCTTGGGGCGCAAGGAGTACAGATAGGTACACGTTTTATCTGTGCCACCGAGGGAACAGTGCATCCCAATTATCAGCAGGCTATCCTGAAAGCCAAAGACAGGGATACTGTCACGACAGGATATTCCGGGCATTATGTCCGGGTATTGAAAAACCAACTGACCCGTGAATTTGATAAACTAGCCAAAAAAGGCGCCGCGCAGGAAGAATTTGAACAATTAGGGTTAGGACGGCTGCGCGCGGCTGTTGTCGATGGGGACATTACGATGGGCTCGGTGATGTCGGGACAGGTGGCGTCTATGGTCCATAAAATTCAACCCGCCGGCGAAATCATTGAAGAAATCATCACTGAAGCGGATTTAGTGTTAAAAAACAGGATTAAATTATTTTGTTAGGAGTAAAAATATGGAGAAAATTGCTTTTGTCTTTCCGGGACAAGGCTCTCAATATGTAGGGATGGGGAAAGAGTTTTACGACCGCTATCCGGCGGCCCGGCAAGTTTTTCTGGATGCTGATGAGAGGCTGGGAATGAGTTTAAGCCAGTTGTGTTTTGCAGGGTCGGAGGAAGATTTGCGGTTAACAGTAAATACACAGCCGGCCATCTTAACCACCAGCATAGCCATCTTCAAAACATTACAAACGGAGTGTGATCTTCACTTCGCTTATACCGCAGGGCACAGTCTGGGTGAATATTCCGCCTTAGTAGCGGCAGGATCCTTAAGCTTTCAGGATGCGGTATGGCTGGTACGGCAAAGAGGCGCCTTTATGCTGGAGGCGGTCCCCGCCGGACAAGGAACGATGGCTGCTATTATCGGGCTGGATCAGGAGCAAGTCAAAAAACTCTGCCGGGAGGCTTCCGCTGTCGGAACTGTTGAACCGGCCAATTTCAACGCGCCTGGTCAAACCGTGATCGCCGGGACTGCAAAAGCGGTTGAAAACGCTATGGAACTGGCTAAAAGCTCTGGGGCGAAAAGGGCTTTGCCGCTTTCTGTCAGCGGGCCTTTTCACTCCAGCCTGTTGCAGCCGGCCTCCGATAAATTGAAAGCGGCCTTGAGTCAGGTTCAGATATCTTCAGCCAGGATACCTGTTGTCGCCAATATCAGTGCGGAATCTGAAACCGACCCTGGGGAAATCAGGGAAAACCTGATTCAGCAAGTGAGCAATCCGGTTTTATGGCAGCAGTCGGTGGAAAAATTGATACAGCTTGGCGTGACGGCCTTTGTGGAGATAGGACCGGGAAAAGTGCTCAGCGGTTTAATCAAAAAGATTGATAAAAATGCCAAAATGTATAATATTGAAGATGTAGCCACTTATCAGGAAACTATCGCTGCTCTTTTAGGGGGGGAAAAGAAATGTTAAACGGAAAAATCGCTTTGGTTACCGGAGGCTCGCGGGGAATTGGCCGCGCTATTGTAAAAGGCCTGGCCGCAGCCGGCGCGAAGGTTGTTATCAATTATCAGTTTCGGGAGGAAGCCGCCCGGGAGGTGTTAGATTCCCTTAGAGCTTTGGGCTGCGAAGGCGACATAATCAAAGCTGATGTTTCCCAGAGTGATCAGGTGGATAAAATGGTAAAAGACATTCTGGAAAAATACGGGCGGATTGATATTTTAGTAAATAATGCCGGTATTACACGGGATGGGTTTTTGCTGCGGATGAAAGAAGAAGACTGGACCCGCGTAATCGATACCAACCTCACCAGTATGTTTCATTGTGTGCGGGCTGTTACCAAGCCCATGATAAAACAGCGCTCCGGACGGATCATCAATATAAGCTCGGTGGTCGGAATGTCCGGTAATGCCGGACAGATCAATTATGCGGCCGCGAAAGCCGGCGTTATCGGCTTGACAAAAAGCGCCGCAAAAGAACTGGCGTCACGTGGTATCATAGTTAATGCCGTTGCGCCGGGATATATTACGACTGAGATGACTGAAAAACTAAATGATGAAGTGAAAGAGCAATATCTGCAGCGCATACCCAACGGACGCTTAGGCTCCCCTGAGGATGTAGCCGGCTTGGTCGTGTTTCTGGCGGGACCGGGCGCGGATTATATAACAGGTCAGGTAATTCCCGTTGATGGTGGTATGAACATGTGATTTGTGATTTTGTGAAAGGAGGTGAAATGATGAACATATTTGAGAAAGTAAAATCGATCGTCGCGGAGCAATTGGGTGTTGACGCTGCTGAAATATCCCTGGAAACAAGTTTTGACGACCTCAATGCCGACTCCCTTGATGTGGTTGAGTTGATCATGGCCTTGGAAGAGGAATTTGATATGGAGATCCCCGATGAGGACGCGGAAAAGATTAAAACCGTTGGTGATGCAGTAGAGTACATAAAGGATAAGCAATAATATGTATTTTGAAAGGTTCCGCAGATCGTTAACTGCGGAACCTCCTCAAAGAAAACACGTTTGGCGCCATAGCGCCGGTTAGCTATCGGATAAATGCTTAAAGTCGTGAAACTGGAGGAATAAAATTGAAACTGCCTAAGTTGCAAATAGGACTTCTACAACCTAAGATACCCATCATCCAGGGGGGGATGGCGGTAAAGCTGTCGACCTCCCGGTTGGCTGCCGCCGTTGCTGATGAAGGGGGGATCGGAGTAATAGCCGCCAGTGGGATGACCACCTGGGAGCTAAGAGATGAGATACGTAAAGCCCGCTCTTTATCCAAAGGTATTATCGGGGTAAATATTATGTTTGCAGTTTCGGTTTTTTCAGATTTGATTAAAACAGCTATCGAAGAGAAAATTGACTTGATCATCTCGGGAGCCGGGTTTTCAAGGGACATGTTTCCGTTGGGCAAAGAAGCCAATATACCCGTTGTGCCCATCGTGTCGACCGCAAAGCTGGCTGCCATTTCCGAAAAACTAGGGGCCGCGGCTGTCATAGTTGAGGGAAAAGAGGCCGGGGGTCATCTGGGTACAGAGAAGTCTATACGGGAAATCGTTCCTATGGTAAAAAACTCTGTCAAAATACCCGTGATCGCAGCCGGAGGGATTGTGGACGGTAATGACGTGGCGAATGCTTTTGAGCTAGGCGCCAATGGCGTTCAGATGGGGATCCGTTTTGCGGCCAGCGTAGAAGCTAACGGCGCGGATAGCTTGAAGGACGTTTACATACGGGCGCGGTCAGAGGATATTGTTTTGATCGACAGCCCCGTAGGATATCCGGGGCGGGCGATCCGTAATGAGTTTACCGAAAAGATCAGCGGCGGAAAAACCTTGCCTTCCGCCGGTTGCAAGCAATGTTTGAAATATTGTGCCCGGAACTTCTGTATTATGGAATCCCTGAAAAACGCTCAAAAAGGTGATTTAAAAAACGGGCTGATCTTCTCCGGACAATACATTGAGAAGATACGCGAAATTCTATCGGTCAAGGAGATCATTCGTTCTCTGCTGCAGGAAGTGGAGGCTTTTACATAAACGTATTATTTTAAGGAAATTAAAAAAATATTGGAAAAGGTGAAGGTATGAATAATAGAGTAGTAATTACCGGTATGGGGGCAATTACTCCGTTGGGGATAGGTACTGAGAAATTATGGTGTGCTCTTTTGGAAGGGAAGTCGGGGATCGGGCCGATCACCAGATTTGATACAAGTGATTTTCCCACCAAGATTGCCGGAGAAGTAAAGGATTTTGATCCTTCTTTATATATGGATAAAAAAGAAGCAAGACGGATGGACCGTTTTACCCAGTTTGCTGTGGCTGGTTCCAAGATGGCTATGGAGGATGCCGGTATCGACCTGGAAAAGCTGGAAAAAGACCGCTCCGGTGTGGTTTTGGGTTGCGGGATCGGCGGGATGGAAACACTAGAGGATACCGCCCGTACTCTTCATGAAAAAGGACCGGGCCGGGTGAGTCCTTTCTTCGTCCCGATGATGATCAGTAACATGGCGGCAGGTCAGGTCGCTATCTCTTTGGGGCTGACCGGACCGAATATTACGGTAGTGACGGCTTGCGCCTCAGGAACAAACGCTATTGGGGACGCTTTTAAACTTATCGCCCGCGGCGGTGCGGATTTGATCGTAACAGGCGGCGTAGAAGCTTCTATCACCCCGTTAGCCCTAGCCGGGTTTTGTTCGATGAAAGCGCTGTCCACCAGAAACGACGAGCCCGCGAAAGCGAGCCGCCCTTTTGACGCGGAGCGGGACGGGTTTGTCATGGGGGAAGGGGCGGGGGTCCTTATCCTGGAAAGCTTGGAACATGCCCAAAAAAGAGGCGCCCGGATCTATGCCGAGGTATTAGGATACGGGTCGACGGCCGACGCTTACCACATGACAGCTCCCGCGCCGGGCGGAATTGGGGCCGCTAAGGCCATGAAGGGCGCGATTGGCGACGCCGGCTTGAAACCTGAGGAGGTAAATTACATCAACGCTCATGGTACGTCTACCGATATGAACGATAAATTTGAGTCCCTGGCTATCCAAAGCGTCTTTGGCGAACAGGCCAAAAAGGTAGCCGTCAGCTCGACCAAATCCATGACGGGACACCTTTTGGGGGCTGCGGGCGGCCTTGAAATGCTTGCCACAGCCCTGGCTGTCAAGCACGATATCGTACCGCCGACGATAAATTATGAGTATCCGGATCCGGAATGCGACTTGGATTATGTGCCAAATCAGGCCAGAAAAATGGCCGTCAACTACGCCCTAAGCAATTCTTTTGGTTTTGGTGGACATAATGCTTGTGTACTTATAGGAAAATATAAGGCATAATTATTCTTATCGGAAACATACAAGGGGATGGATGCACCCGCATTCCATCCCCCCTGATTGTCAAGGTGTTGCTTTTTCAAGTATAATAGAAACAGGAAGTATGCATCGTTCATCTGTTATTCTATGATTGAGTCTTTTTCTTTTAGTGCTCATGATTTATTGGGCAAAGTGCTGCTGCAGAGGTGTCTATCGCAGGTCAGCGAACCCCGCAAGGTAGCCCTTGACAAATACTACCGAGAGTCTTAAAAGAAAATGACTTCAGACTGTTTATTGAGGAGGTCTGCCGATGCCCAATGAAACCCGTATAAATCAATTGAATGAACTGCTGGATAATTTGCAGATCAAAGGTAATATTAACCGCCTCCTGGTCCATCAGGCGCTGACTCATCCCTCTTATTTATATGAAGAGGGAAGGAGCCGGGAAGAGCATAACCAGCGCCTGGAGTTTTTAGGCGACGCCATTTTAGGTCTGGTGGTGGCAAAACATTTGTACCAAAAATATCCCCATAAATCCGAAGGGGAATTAACCAAGATGCGCGCCGCTGTAGTTTGTGAGTCATCCTTATGTCAGGCTGCCCGCAAGATGGACCTGGGACGGTATCTGCTGCTAGGTAAAGGTGAAGAACTGATGGGCGGGGCTAAAAGAGCGTCTAACCTGGCCGACTGTTTTGAAGCCCTCATGGGAGCGCTGTACCTTTCCGTGGGGCTGGAAAAAGTCAGCGCTTTTTTGTTAAGGGTTTTAAAAGAACAGATCAAGACAGCCAGTCAGGGGCAATTCGACGATTACAAAACAAAATTTCAGGAATATGCCCAGCGGACGCCTAAAAACAAGGTGACCTACCGGATCCTGCACGAAGATGGACCGGATCATAACAAGAATTTCCTGGCGGCTGTTTATCTCAATGAGGAAGAGTTGGCTCAAGGGAACGGACATACTAAAAAAGAAGCGGAGCAAGCGGCGGCTAAACTGGCCCTCTCCCAATTCGGGGTGATCTGATTGGCAAAAAGCCTTATTATTCCCTTTTTCATTCCTCACGCCGGATGCCCCTTTACCTGCGTATATTGCAATCAATGGGAGATCAGCGGCGAGAGCGCGGTCGCCAGGCCTGAGGAAATACGGGCCAAGGTCGGGGAATACCGAAACACAAGGAATGATCCGGCAACACCTATCGAAACTGCCTTTTACGGGGGCAGTTTTACCGGTTTAACGGCGGAAATACAGGAGGATTGGCTGCGGTCGGCGTATACGTTGAAGAAAGAAGGATTGATCAGCGGTATCCGGCTTTCCACCCGACCCGACTATATCTCAAAAGAGGTTCTGCAGCGCTTGGCGCGTTACGGCGTCACGACTATTGAACTGGGCGTCCAGTCCCTGGATGATGAAGTTCTGGCAAAAAGCTGCCGGGGCCATAGCGTTGATGACACGCTCCAGGCCACCCGTTTGATCCGGGAGTATCCCTTTTCTCTGGTGTATCAACTGATGCTGGGGCTTCCGGGTGAAACGGCCCTCTCGGCCAGGATCAGCGCGAAAAAGACGGTAGCGGCCAAACCGGACGGAGTGCGCATTTACCCGACGGTAGTACTTAAAAACACAGCGTTAGCGAAATGGTACGAACAGGGATCGTACCGGCCTTGGACTTTGCAGCAAGCGGTAGAAATGGGGACCGAATGGCTGGCGGTCTTTTCGTATTATAAAATACCTGTGATCCGCATGGGGCTGCAGGCTTCTGCAAATTTGACCCGCTCCGGTGATCTCCTGGCCGGGCCGTATCATCCTGCCTACGGTGAATTGGTCAAAAGCTCTCTGATGTTAAAACAGATCCAGCAATTGTTGTTTCAGATCCGGCCCGAACTCTCCGGGGAGTTATTAAATATATCCATATCCTTTCACCCCGGGGATTATTCTAAAGTGGCGGGCCAAAAGAAGCGCAACATCATACGCCTAAAGAATACCTACCGGCTGCGGGACATAGAACTGCGGCCTGACGCAGAAATGAAAAGAGATGACATAGCTATTACCGCAGCCCCAAAAACCTACTGTCTGCCCAGAAAGGAATTTCTGGAACTATATCGAATAAAAGATTAGGGATGAAGATGGAGAGGGAGAAAATAGTTGTATCTAAAAAAACTGGAAATACAAGGATTCAAGTCATTTGCCGATAAAACTCTCCTGGAGTTAAAACCGGGGATCACCCTGATTGTCGGACCTAACGGCAGTGGAAAATCAAATATTGCCGACGCCGTCCGCTGGGTTTTGGGTGAACAAAGCGTCAAGTCCTTGCGGGGCGGGAAAATGGAGGATGTTATTTTTGCCGGGAGTGAAAAGCGCCGTTCCCTGGGGATGGCGGAAGTATCCATTACCATTGACAACACCTCGGGAACGTTCCCTCTGGAATTTAATGAAGTGATGGTAACACGGCGTTTATACCGCTCAGGAGAGAGCGATTATTTGATCAACCGGGTCCCCTGCCGTTTGAAAGACGTCCATGAGCTGTTCATGGATACAGGCGTTGGGCGTGAAGGCTTTTCCATTATCGGACAAGGTAAAATAGATGAGGTTTTATCCATGAAGCCGGAGGAAAGAAGGGGTCTTCTCGAAGAAGCCGCCGGTATAGTTAAATACCGGCATCGTAAACGGGAAGCGGAAAAGAAGCTTGAGGACACCCGGAACAGCTTGGTAAGGCTGAATGATATTATCACGGAGCTGACAGTTCAGGAAGAGCCGCTGGCGGAGCAGGCCAAGACCGCCGAAATATACCGGGGGTTAAAATCCGAGCTGGATGCTTTGGAGATCGGGCTGATACTGGATGAAGCCCAGGCAGCGGCGCGTAAACTTGAAGGTATCCACAACACACGGGCGAATGAAGAAAAAGAACGGGAAGAGATCACTGCCCGTTACTATAAGGCGCAAGCCCGGGAGGAAGAAGATAAGCTGCGCCAGCAAAAACTAGAAGAAAGCATTTCCGTTGCGCAGGAAAAAGTATATACAGAGAACCTGCGGATAGAAAAAAATGAGAGTGAAAAGAAACTGATTTCCGAGAGGATCGCAGACCTGCTCAAACAGGAAGAATCTTTAGGGATCGCGCTGAGTGAGCAAGAAAAAGAGATCACGGCCCTGCGCCAAGAGGATACATCCCGGAATAAACTGGGGGAGGAGCTTAATCGGCAGTTAGAGGCGGGCAAGGATAACCTGAAAATATTTGAAGAAAAACTGGCAGTAGAAAACCAACAGGACCAGGCACTGGCCGACCGGCTGGAGAATTTAAAAGAAGAACATTTTGAAGCTTTACAGGAAGAATCAAGACTGCATAATGATAAAACCAGTCATCAACAAAGGTTGGCACTGCTAAAACGGCAAGAGGAGCAACTTGCCGCCAAACAGACAAACTCTCTTGCGGAGTTGGATAATATCCGTAACAAGCTTGCCGAGTTGGAAAGAGAAAATGCTGAAATTATTTCATCGTTGAATGGTCTGGAACAGGCCTCACAGCAAAAAGAAAAACAATACCAGCTTCAGGACCGCCGCTGTAAGGATCAGGAAATTTCCAACCGCAGTTTGGCGGAGGAAAAAAACAATATTTCAGCCCGTTTGAAAGTATTGATGGAAATGGAACAGGAGGGACAGGGTTATTATCAGGGGGTCAAAGAAATTTTACGTCGGCTTTCAGAACCTGTCTTTAACGGAATCGTCGGGACAGTAGCCCAGGTGATGACCGTTCCCAAAGAGTATGAGCTGGCTGTAGAGGTTGTTTTAGGGGGTTCTCTCCAGCATTTGATTGCCGAAGATGAAAAGATTGCGCAAAATGCTATCTTGTGGCTGAAAAAAAACGATAAAGGGCGGGTCACTTTCCTGCCGCTTACTACCGTAAAAGGAAACAGGGGCGGCGACCATCAGTGCCCAAGCGGCGCAGGCGTTATCGGCAAGCTTAGCGAACTGGTCCGTTATGAAAAAAAATACGCCGGCATCATGGAATATTTATTGGGAAGAGTTTATCTGGTGGAAGATTTGGCCTCAGCCGTGCAAAAAGCCAAAGAAACGAATTTCAGTTTTCGGATGGTGACGCCCGACGGTCAATTGGTAAACGCCGGAGGGTCTTTGACCGGCGGAAGTATGAAAGCGAATCCCTCGGGAATATTAAGCCGGAGAAGAAATATCAGCGAGCTCAATCAAACGGCCCAGAAATTAAAAAGTCAGATCCTGCGCGGAGAAGCCCATGAAAAAGAGCTGGCCCGGGTTTTAGAAGAGATCCAAAAATCGGCCGCTCAAGTAAAAGAAAAACAGCAGGAATACCAGATCAAAAAAGCGGAAAACGGCAAAAATATGGAAAGATGGAGTGCGGAAAGGGACCGCGCCAAGGCGGAAATAAAAAGTCTGGAATGGCAATCAGCCGAGATCCTGCAAGAGAAAGATACATTAACGAAACATTTGCAGGAGAAAGATTATGACGTTACGCAGCTACAGGAACGCATCCAAAAAATGGCCCTTGAGATCCAGGAACAGCAGGAAGCCTTACGGGCCAGACGGGGAGAAAGAGTAAAAAAGAACGAACATGTTACTCAACTAAGGATCGACGTAGCTACGATACAGGAAAAAATAGTTTCCTTTCAAAAGGATATGGACTATTATAACCAAAGACTCAAACAATTGGCACAACAAAAAAATGATAAGAAAAAAGAACTGGTTACGCTCCGGGATAAAAAGAAAGAGTTAGAAGAAACCTGCCAATCATTAATAGCCCAGAAAGGAACACAACATCTGCAATTGCAGGAAATTGAAAAACAGTTGGAAGAGCTGAAGCAAGAAAGGGTGCAGACCCAGGAACAGATCAATAAGGTTGGACTTGAGGTGAAAAAATACGGAAATATGCTCCGTAACAGGGAAGAGAAAATCCATCAAATCGAACTTCAACAGTCTAAATACGAAACTGCGCTGGAAGGTTGCCTCAGGCGGCTGAACGAACAATTTGCCCTCACCCCCGCGGAGGCTGAGAAGCATTGCAGCCCGATAGAAAACCGCAGTCAGGCCGCGGAAAGGATCACCCAACTTAAAGAAGATATCACAAATCTGGGGACGGTCAATCTTTCGGCTATTGAGGAATATAAAAAGCTGACCGAACGGCTGACTTTTTTAAACATCCAGGTCAATGACATGTCGGAAGCGAAAGAGAAACTGCTTCAGGTAATCAAGGAAATGGATCAGATCATGATCCGTAAGTTCAGGGATACCTTTCAGCAGGTGGATCAATGTTTTCAGGAGATGTTCAAACGTTTGTTCGGCGGAGGACGGGCCCAATTGGCTATGACCGCAGAAGAGGATCCGCTTGAAGCCGGCATTGAGATCATTGCCCAGCCACCGGGGAAAAAGACCCAGTCCCTGACCCTTTTATCCGGCGGCGAAAAGGCTTTAACAGCTATCGCTTTACTGATGGCGATGCTAAAAATCAAGCCCAGCCCTTTTTGTGTGCTGGATGAGATCGAATCCAACCTGGATGAAGCTAATGTGTTGCGTTTCGCCCAACTATTGCAGGAATTTTCGCAGCAAACTCAGTTCATTGCCATTTCCCATCACCGGGGCACGATGGAAATAGCCCATGTTTTATATGGGGTCACTATCGAAGAATCGGGAGTATCGCGTTTGATATCAGTGCGTTTGGAAGATGCGCAAAAAGAAGCAAGTTAAACAGGAGGCGCAACATGGGATTATTCGAACAACTCAAAGACGGGCTCGGTAAAACGAAACAAGTCTTTGTGGATAAAGTCACGGAAATTGTCACCGGAAGAAAACCCATCGACGACGAATTATTTGAGGAATTGGAAGAGGCCTTGATCCAGGCGGATGCGGGAGTAGACACCTCGTTAAAATTAGTGGCGCGTCTGCGGAAAAAGGCCCAAGAAAATAAACTGCAGGAAGCTTATGAACTCTATCAGGTTTTAGAAGAAGAGGTCACGCGTATCCTGACCCGGGGGGAACACCGGCTGGACTTGGAAAAAGGACGGTTGAACGTAGTGTTGGTGGTGGGGGTCAATGGAGTTGGCAAAACAACGTCTATCGGGAAGCTGAGCAGTATATTAAAAAACCAGGGCTACAAAGTGATGCTGGCCGCCGCCGACACCTTTCGGGCTGCCGCGGCTGAGCAATTGGAGATTTGGAGCCGGCGTTCCGGTGTGGATATCATCCGGCAAAATGAAGGCTCCGATCCCGGCGCGGTGGTTTTTGATGCGCTGCAAGCGGCAAAATCACGCCAGACCGAGGTTTTACTGATAGATACGGCTGGGCGTCTGCAGACAAAAACGAATCTCATGGAAGAATTGAAAAAAATACGGCGCGTCATTGAACGCGATATCCCTGGCGGTCCGCAGGAAGTCCTGTTGGTTTTGGACGCCGCCACCGGCCAGAATGCCTTATCCCAGGCCAAGCTGTTTCTTGAGGCAGTCGACGTCACAGGAGTGATCCTCACGAAACTGGACGGCACCGCCAAAGGCGGCGTGGTACTGGGTATTCAGAATGAGTATCAGTTGCCGGTAAAATATATCGGCATAGGGGAGAAAACCGAAGATTTACGGGAGTTTGAGCCGGAAGCTTTTAGTAAAGCCTTATTCAGTTAAAAAAGGAGGAAATCATTATGCTGCAGGTTGATTTGGCGGTCATCGGCGGTACGGGCGTTTATCGGACGGATATGCTGGTAAAGGCGAAGGAAGTAGAGTACGAAACCGTTTACGGGAAAGCCAACCTGGTCATAGGCTCTTATCACGATAGAAGCGTAGCCTTCTTAAACCGTCATGGCAAGGGACATTCCGTACCCCCTCACCTGGTGAATTACCGGGCTAACATCCAGGCGCTTAAGGAACTAAGGGCTAAACGAATCATTGCGACAGCCGCTGTAGGTTCTCTCAATGAAAAAATGGGTCCGCAAGATTTTGTATTGGTGGATCAGTTTCTCGACTTCACTAAAGTAAGAAAGACCACATTTCATGAGGGGCGTCCGCACGGAGTCGTTCATGTGGACGTTACCGACCCTTACTGCCGGGAAATGCGAGAATATATCTTTGAAAAAGCTGTTGCCCAAGGGATCAGGGTCCACCAAGGCGGTTGTTATGTTTGCACCGAAGGACCCCGTTTTGAAACTCCGGCTGAAATCAAGATGTTCAAAATGCTGGGCGGAGATGTGGTGGGCATGACCAGCGTGCCGGAGGTCATCTTAGCCCGTGAGGCCATGCTGTGCTACGCCACCATCTGTATGGTGACGAATTACGCTGCGGGCATTTCCCCTTCTGTTTTATCACATCAGGAAGTCCTTGACGAGATGAAAATCATGAGTGACAGTATTTCCGCGTTAATCATGACAGTTCTCGAAACGATACCGCTGGAAGCCGGCTGCAGTTGCCGGCACGAGGTGCAGTGATGAAAGCGGTAGATTGGAAGGATAATTCCCTGGTCCTGCTGGATCAAACCTGCTTGCCGGTCGAGGTGCGGTTTTTTGCCTGCCGCAGTGTCGGCGAGGTGGCGGAAGCTATTACGGATATGAAGGTAAGAGGGGCGCCCGCTATCGGAGTGGCCGCGGCATATGGGATAGCCCTGGCCGCCAACTCTTATCGGGGTGAAAACAAAGACGAACTGATTTTGCATCTTCAGGCCGCCCAGGAAAAATTAGCCGCAACGCGGCCTACGGCGGTAAATTTGTTTTGGGCGCTGGACCGCATGAAAAAAATCTGGCAAAGCGGTCCCCAGGGCAGTGCCGCCCAGATCCGGCAGCGCCTGGAAGAAGAGGCTGTCCGGATCCAGGAGGAAGATTTGGTAAGAAATAAACAAATGGGGCAGCACGGCTGTGTCCTGATCCCTGAGAAAGCCAGCATACTTACCCATTGTAACGCGGGCGCTCTGGCTACCGCCGGTTACGGCACTGCTTTAGGGGTGGTCCGGGCGGCCTATGAGCAGGGGAAAGATATCCGGGTCTATGCCGATGAAACCAGGCCTTTATTGCAGGGAGCGCGTTTGACTGCCTGGGAGCTGCTGGAGGATCACATTCCGGTAACGCTGATTACCGATAATATGGCGGGCTATTTAATGCAACAGGGGAAGATCGACTTAGTTCTTGTAGGGGCGGACCGCATCACTTCACACGGGGATGTGGCGAATAAGATCGGCACGTACAGTGTGGCGGTGTTAGCCCGGCACCATAAGATCCCCTTTTATGTAGCGGCGCCGCTTTCCACCATCGACCCCAAACTCGCCAGAGGCGAGGAAATCCCTATCGAAGAACGCGCCGCGGATGAGGTAAGAAAGATCGGCGGCGTTCAAACGGCGCCCGCCGGGGTCGGCGTCTATAACCCCGCCTTTGACGTGACGCCGGCCAAGCTTGTTACAGCGATCATCACCGAAAAGGGCGTCTGTAAAGCGCCCTACGGTCAGAGTATCAAGAGATTGAGGGAGGAGTAATAAATGGGGAGTTTATTGATTCAAAAAGCCCTGATTATTCCGTTGGATCATGTCCAACGGGAAAAAAACTGGTTTAGCGGTGATATAGCCGTTGAAAATGGTGTTATTAAAGAAATAGGGACCGATTTGGCGGTAAAGTATCCGAATTTTGAAATTTTAGCGGGACAAGATACCCTGGTGCTGCCCGGTTTGGTAAATTGTCATACTCATGCGGCCATGACCCTTTTCCGCAGCTACGCCGATGACCTTCCGCTAATGGAATGGCTGTCCAAAAAAATTTGGCCTTTGGAGGCCCACCTCAAGGCGGAAGACGTCTATTGGGCGACTATGCTGTCGATTTTAGAAATGATCAAATCGGGGACAACGACTTTCGCCGATATGTATTTCTTTATGGATCAGGTAGCCCAAGCCGCGGCAGATTCAGGCATTCGGGCATGTTTGGCCAGAGGCTTGGCGGGCAGTGGAAATTCAGCGGAAGTGGGCTTGCAAGAAAGTGAGGAACTGGTAAAACAATGGCAGGGCGGAGCGGATGGACGGATCACCTGTATGCTGGGCCCCCATGCGCCCTATACCTGCCCGCCTGAATATCTGAAACGTGTCATGCAGCTTGCCGACCGGCTGGGGGTCGGCCTGCACATCCATTTAGCGGAAACGCTTACGGAAGTAAATGATATTACCAAGCAATACGGTTTACGGCCTGTGGAACTAATGGAGTCTATCGGTCTGTTCGATAACAGGCATGTCCTGGCGGCCCATTGCGTTCATTTGTCCGACGTGGAAATGGATATCCTGGTGAAACGCCGCGTAGGTATCGCTCATAATCCCGAGAGCAATATGAAATTAGCCAGCGGGATCGCGCCGGTTCCTCAGCTTCTGAAAAAAGGCGCACTTGTAGGGCTTGGTACGGATGGGGCTTCCAGCAATAATAATTTGGACATGTTTGAGGAAATGCGCAGCTGCGCCTTTTTGCATAAGGTCAGCACCCTGGATCCTACAAACCTGCCGGCTCAACAAGCTTTGGAAATGGCCGCGGACCGGGGCGCCAAAGTATTGGGGTTAGAGCGCCTGGGGTCCATCCAGTCCGGTTATAAAGCGGACTTGATCCTTTTGGACCTGCACCAGCCCCATTTGATCCCGCTGCACGACCCGGTGGCTAATGTTGTTTACGCAGCCCACTCATCGGATGTGAAAACAGTCATCATTGACGGAAAAATCGTCATGAAAGACCGCCGGATGCTGACCATGGATGAAGAAAGGATCCTTTATGAAGCCGCGAAACACGGTCAGGACCTGGTAAAAAGAATATGAACAAGACCTGGCTTTCAGTGATAAATTAGAATAAACTACCAGACATTCGCAAGATAGCTCCGTAATAATTAACGGCCAAACTTACAATAATAAACCTGAGAGAATTCAACTTGATAAGGAGGAACAATAATGCCCAGGAAAACAACAGCAGCCGATCCTAAAAAACGTACCGCGGTTGTGGAGGAAGGTGTGAGCATATCTCCTATGCCCGTCACAATGGGAGAAATTGTTACAGTGAATTACGACGGTTTATTGGCCCAAAACGGAGCGACCTCAATTTATACGCATGTTGGTTATGGAAAAAATGACAAATGGGACTACATTGAAGATATTCCGATGATAAAAGCTTCTGAGGTCTGGTCTTGCAATATCCTGCCTAAGGATGCGAGGATCAATTTTTGTTTCCATGACGGCGCCAACCATTGGGACAATAATTATGAACGCAACTGGAGCTTGACGGTGCATGACGGCGAACAGATCTGAATTTAACCGGAAAAACGGACAAGCGGAGCCTCCTATTGATAAAATAGCAGGGCTCCGCTTACTTTATATCTATCGGGCGGCTTGGCACAAACTGTGTTTTCCTGGTAATAAATATATGGTATAGTAAGCGTAAATAAACCAGATCTTTTTCCGGAGGCAAAAATGGACAATTATGGTTACATCAAAGTGGCGGCCGCTTCTCCGAAACTGAAGGTGGCAAACCCAGACTTTAATGCGGAACAAATCAGGCTTTTAATGAGGACAGCCGAGGCCGGCAATTGTGCGGCGGTCGTCTTTCCGGAATTGTCCCTTACCGGCTATACTTGCGGCGATTTGTTTCAGCAGCGGTTTTTGCTACAGCGGGCTTTACACGCGCTGGAACGCTTATTGGAGGAAACCAAAGACGCCCAAGTCTTGGCTGTGGTCGGCATGCCTTTGGTGGCAGCCGATAAATTATATAATTGCGCGGTGGCTGTACAACGGGGGAAAATATTAGGCGTCGTGCCGAAAAGATACCTGCCCAACTGCAAAGAGTATTATGAAAAAAGATGGTTTGCCTCCGGGGAAGAAGACGGTACAAATAATTCCGGCATTAAATTATTCCGTAACACAGTTCCCTTTGGCAACCTTTTATTCCACAGTAATTCACCTGAATTTTCTTTAGGGGTGGAAGTTTGCGAAGATCTTTGGGCTCCCATTCCCCGCAGTTCCTATTTGGCTATAAATGGAGCGAACGTTATCGCCAATCTCTCCGCAGACAATGAGTTAGCGGCAAAATCCGAGTACCGCCGGCAGTTGGTTGCCCAACAAAGCGCCGGATGCCTTTGCGGATATATCTATGCTTCAGCCGGAGTTCATGAATCCACAACGGACATGGTCTTTAGCGGGGACTGCCTCATTGCGGAAAATGGGAATATTTTAAAATCATCAGTGCCCTTTAGCCGCGAAAACGGGCTTATTGAGTGTGAACTCGATATAGAAAGCCTTCAGCACGAAAGGCGGTTCAATACCAGTTTTGCAGAATTTCCGGTATGGCTGAAGCAAGAAGAGAAGCCTGCCGTCGTTGAAATCACTTATAATAAAAAATATATCCCCGTCCGGGGGACGTTTAGCAGGAAGATCCCCCGGAATCCATTCGTGCCTGATAACCCGGCCACAGTAGCCGGGAGGTGTGAGGAAATCTTTCAGATCCAGGTGGCCGGACTGGCGAAACGGATTGAGCATACCGGCCTGAAGAAATTGGTCATAGGGGTTTCCGGCGGCCTTGATTCAACCCTGGCTCTGCTGGTTGCCCGGAAGACTTGTGAGCTTCTGGAACTTCCGGCGGAAAACATCCTGGCGCTGACCATGCCTGGGTTCGGCACGACAGACGAAACTCACCGCAATGCCCTGGAATTAATGACTGCCCTGGAAGTAGGCAGCAGGGAAATTGATATCATACCGGCTTGTTTGCAGCATTTTCAAGACCTGGGGCATGACCCTGCCTTGCATGACGTGACCTATGAAAATGTCCAGGCCCGCGAACGCACGCAAATCCTGATGGATTTAGCGAATAAATACGGCGGCCTGGTTATCGGCACCGGCGACCTGTCCGAGCTGGCCCTGGGTTGGTGTACCTTTAACGGGGACCACATGTCGATGTATGCCGTTAACTGCGGGGTCCCGAAAACCCTGGTCAGATTTTTGATCCAGCATGTGGCGGATCACTTCATGACCCCGGAAGTCAGAAATATTCTGCTCAGGATTTTGAATACTCCTATCAGTCCGGAACTTTTACCGCCCGATCCATCCGGCAGGATCGAACAAAAAACGGAAGATATCATCGGGCCTTACGAGCTGCATGACTTCTTCCTGTTTTATACGCTGCGCTACGGTATGGAGCCCGCCAAGGTCCTGTTTCTGGCGGAGGCCGCCTTTGCCGGCAAGTATGAGAGAGGGATCATCGCCAAATGGTTGACTTTGTTTTATAAACGCTTTTTCCGCCAGCAATTCAAACGCTCCTGCCTGCCCGACGGGCCCAAGGTAGGCTCGGTCAGTCTTTCCCCGCGGGGCGACTGGCGGATGCCCAGTGATGCGGAAGTGGATATTTGGCTTGCGGAAATGGACAGGTTAACGAAGACAGCAGGGGTATGAGAGGATGCTAACGGCGTCCTTCTTTATTCTACTAGGACTCCAATAATAGGACTTATGCTGCTGTTAAGAAAGAAAAGGGCATGGTATAATACAAAAGAATGAATAAATGTAAATAACAGCCATATGATAATTTCCAATAGTTTAAACGGGAGGTGAATTATGCAAGAGTTTGCCAATTCAGCCGGGGACTATCGGGAGCCTGCCGGGAGGAATGACGCAAGGACCGGCGATATTCAGTCGTACGAGGCTCCTAAGATCGAACTTCCCAAGGGCGGGGGCGCATTGAAGGGGATTGATGAAAAATTTTCCGTGAATACTTCCAACGGAACAAGCTCGTTTACTATCCCCTTACCGCTTTCCAAAGGCCGACCGGGCTTTTTAGCTTCTTTATCCCTCGGTTACAACTCGGGCGCCGGAAACAGCGTCTTTGGACTGGGCTGGAACCTGGAGCTTCCTGCGATCCAAAGAAAAACCGATAAAAAGCTGCCCCAGTATAAGGACGAACATGAGAGCGACGTCTTTGTTTTCTCCGGAGTGGAGGACCTTGTGCCCGCCTTAAAAAAAGGCAGCGGGGGCAAGCTTGATCCTGACGGGTTCACGATGCCTGACGGTACGATGGTTAAAAGATACAGGCCCAGGATAGAAGGTGGATTTTCCCGGATAGAAAAGCTGCAAAACGGACGGGAGATCTACTGGAAGGTCACTACCAGGGAAAATGTTGTTACGTATTTTGGCATAACGAGTCAAGCCCGGATCGCCGATCCGGAAGATATGACGCGCATCTATAAATGGCTGCCGGAATTAAGTTATGACGACAAAGGGAACTGTATGGAATACTCTTATATACACGAAAACCTGGACCAAGTGCCTATGATGGTCTATGAAAAAAATCGGCGCGCCGGACGGGCGCAGTTTGCCAATACCTACTTAAAAAGTATCAGGCACGGGAATAAGACGGCCTTTTATCCGGACCCTGACAAGCCGTACAATCCTGCTTTACCTCAGAATCAAGATTATTTTTTTGAGGTGGTCTTCGATTACGCCGACCACAACGAACCTTGCCCGCAGCCCCGGCCTGACCAAACCTGGCTATGCCGCTGCGATCCCTTTTCCGATTACCGGGCGGGCTTTGAGATCCGTACCTACAGATTATGCCGCAGGATCCTTTTCTTTCATTATTTTCAGGAACTTAGCCGGCCGGGGCAAAACGTCCAGCCTTATTTAGTAAGGTCGTTGGACTTTGCCTACCGGTACTTCAAAAACCCTGCCTGTGCGCAAGTAAAAAGCTGTGAGGCCGATTTTGTCACTTCTGTACAACAATGGGGCTATTGCCAAAACAGTGACGGCACATATAGCAAAAAAGGCCTTGTGCCTGTTGAATTTCAGTATCAGGAGCCGGTGTGGGACACCGAAGTGAAGAGCATTTCGCACGAAAGCCTTACCAACGCGCCCATCGGCTTGAGCGGGAATTATCAATGGGTGGATTTTTACCATGAAGGCATTCCAGGGATACTGACCGAGCAGGGACGGGTCTGGTATTATAAGAGCAATCTGGGAAACGGAGAATTTTCCCGGGCGGAAACTGTTGTGACGAAGCCTTCCGTAGCAGGGATTTTTAACGGAACATTACAGCTTCAGGATCTGGAAGCCAATGGTCAAAAATATATCGTCAGTACCGACAGGAATATGCCGGGCTACTACCAACTGACGGAGGATCAGGCCTGGCTCCCTTTTAAGCCCTTTAAAAAAATGCCTAATGTGGACTTTCGCAGTCCTACTGTAAAACATCTTGATTTGAATGGCGACGGGATGGCTGATCTGCTGATCTCGGAGGAGGATGTCTTTGTCTGGTACCCGTCTGCGGGTAAGGACGGTTATGACGCGCCGTTGTTTACACAGCAAGGCGGGTATGAAGAAAACGGGCCGCGGCTTCTTCTTTCAGACCAAGTCCAGAGTATTTACCTCTCGGATATGAATGGCGACGGGTTGACCGACATTGTACGGATCAGGAACCTGGAGGTCTGCTACTGGCCTAATTTGGGTTATGGAAGGTTTGGAGCCAGGGTCGTCATGGAAGGTTCACCTTGTTTTGACGCCCCCGAAGCCTACAACCCGGCTTACATACAGCTTGCGGACGTAAGCGGCACAGGCGCGGCGGATCTCATCTACCTGGGACGGAATAAATTCAAAATCTGGCTGAATCAAGGGGGAAACGCCTGGAGCGAGGCGCGGGAGATTGAGCCGTTCTTACCGACAGAGCAGCCCAACAAACTATCGGTGGCCGATCTGCTGGGCAATGGAACGGCCTGTATCGTCTGGTCGTCGCCGCTGCCGGCATATGCGGCGTCCCCAATGAAGTATATTGATCTGATGGGGGGCCGCAAGCCTTACGTCATGAAGCTCTATAAAAACAACCAGGGGAAAGAAGTATCCCTGGAATATCGAAGCTCCACTTATTATTACCTCAAGGATAAAAAAGAAGGGAAGATATGGGCTACTAAGCTGGCTTTTCCAATCCAGTGCGTCAGCCGGGTGGAAACTAAAGAAACCTGTACCAATACCTTATTGATATGCGAATACAGCTATCACCACGGCTATTATGACCAGCAGGAAAGGGAATTCCGTGGATTTGGATGTGTAGAACAACTGGATAGCGAAAGCTATGACAATTACATCAGGAACAATTCGGCCAATATCGTATCCGAACCGCTCCATCAACCGCCGGTACTCACAAAAACCTGGTATCATACAGGCGCCTATCCTTCGTGCCAAGGAATAACGGATCATTTCGCGAAAGAATATTACAAAAATAGTGATTATACAGAAAATATTTTATCCGGCTGCCGGATCGAAACCGGGGAGTTCCCCCGGCTTAACGGCGACGAAGCCCATGAGGCGGCAAGAGCCTGCAAGGGGAGCGTGCTGAGGCAGGAAATCTATGCCCTGGACGGCACAACGCAGGAAAAACATCCGTACTCCGTATCAGAGCATACAGGCTTAGTTTATTTGCGGCAGCCAAAACAAGACAACCGGCATGCCGTCTTCCTTACGGTGGAAAGCGAAGCTATCACCTATCATTATGAACGAAGCCCACAAAACCCGCGGGTCAATCATACTTTAAATCTGCGGGTAGACGATCTGGGCAATATTATACAAACGGCCTCGGTAACATACGGGAGGATACAGGAAGATACGGATCTCCCTCAGGCGGTAAGGGATGAGCGGCTAAAGACCAGAATTGTCATTACCGAAAATTCCTATACGCCGGACATTGAAACTATTGCCGATTACCGGCTAAGGCAAGTTTATGAAACCAAAACTTTTGAACTGACGGGCGCCATACCGGAGGGCCGCTATTTCAAAGTGCAAGAGCTGCGGCAGGAAGCGGCGGGCGCTATAGATACGGGGTATGACACGATCCCTGATGAGAAGACAAAGTGTAAAAGGCTCATTGAACACGTCCGCAAGATCTATCTGGCAAACGATATGCGCCGATTGCTGCCCTTAGGTCAAATGGACACCCTGGGACTGCATTACAAGACGTATAAGCTGGCTTTGAACAACACGATGATTGACCGCATATTTGGCAGCAAAATAACGGAAGAAACGCTCCTGGGAGCAAAATACCAATCATCCAGGGATCTAAAGGTCCCGGGGCTTTTCCCCGTATCCGATCCGGAGGATGAATGGTGGGCCCCTTCGGGCAGTGTGGGGTATCCTGACGAGGCCAGAAAAGCCTTTTATATGCCGGATAAATACTACGACCCGTATCAATACATCACAAATGTTGAATATTATTCCGATTATTATCTGTTGGTCAGCGCTACCAGTGACGCTCTTGGCAACCGGACGAGCGTGGAAAAATTCGACTTTCGCGTTCTCCGTCCTCAACTCGTAAAGGATACCAACAACAACCTTTCGGAGGTTTGTTACGATATCCATGGACTAGTGACGGGTACGGCTATTAAAGGGAAGGGCGCTGAGGGTGATAACCTGGACGGCTTTGCCGCGGACCTTACGCAAAATGAGATCGCCTGGTTTCTGGATGATCCGGAGTCTTGGGGCAACACGCTGCTCAAAAACGCCACCAGCCGTTTTGTCTATGATCTTACGAGGATACCCTCTGTGGCTGCCGTGATCAGCCGAGAAAAGCACCACCAAGAATGTGAAGGGCAAGGAATAATTTCGCCTCTGCGGTACGGCTTTGAATACACGGACGGGTTGGGGCGTTCGGTGATGACGAAGGTCCAAACTGAGCCTGGCACGGCAAAAAAGCTTATTAACGGCCAGGCGGCGGAAGTAGATACAGGAGAAAGGCTGCGCTGGACTGGAAACGGGCGCACGGTCTATAACAATAAGGGTATGCCCGTAAAGCAGTTTGAGCCTTATTTCAGCGTCACCCACCAGTATGAGAGCGCCGCGGAACTAGTCGGCATCGGGGTATCGCCTGTTTTATATTACGATCCTCTCGGACGTGCCGTCAAGACGGAATATCCCAACCAAACTTTCAGCGAGATAGAGTTTGATTCCTGGCACAGCATAAGCTATGACCCTAACGATACAGTCAAACGGAGCGTCTGGTACGCGGAACGCATCGGCGGTTCTTTGGTTTCCGATACCCTGGAAAACAACGCGGCGGTAAAAACAGCTCTGCATGATAATACGCCCGTAATCAGCTATTTTGATCCCCTGGGCAGAAATATTTATTCTATTGTTCCTAACAGGTATGTTGAATATAAAACAGGCGCAACCGTCGAAAAAAAACTGGGTACTTTTACGAAACTGGACATTGCAGGCCGTACGCACTATATAGTGGACAGCCGGAACAATACGGCGATCGAGTATCAATACGATCTGCTGGGCAGGATTTTATACCAAAAAAATATGGATTCAGGCCGGCAGTGGGTCTTCAGCGATTGTCTTGGCAAGCATTTGCACCGCTGGGACGGTAAGGATACGCACCTGCATTTTAGATATGACCAATTGCACCGCAACATTAGTCTGGAAGTGACGAAAGCAGGTTCCGTCACCATCGTGCCCAAAATGACCGAGTATGGAGAAAACGTTCCCGGCGCCGCTGCGCAAAATTTACGGGGCAAGGTCTACAGGCAGTACGACTGTGCAGGTATTCTCACCCATGAAACCTATGATTTCAGCGGGAATCTGCGGCGCAGTTCGCGGCAATTGTGTGTGCGCTATCAGACTGACGCCGACTGGTCGGACCCTGCCGCTGTAGCAATGGAAGCCGCCGCCTACTCTACGGAAATTAGCTATGACGCCTTAAACAGGCCTTGTACCGCCAAAACCCCTGACAACAGTATCATCCGGCATGTATACAATGAGTCCGCCCTGCTGAAACAGGTGTTTCTCAGCCTGCGGGGCCGGCCGGAAATAGAGTATGTGCAAAAAATCGACTACAATGAAAAAGGCCGGCGTTTGCGCATTCTTTACGGTAACAACGTGAGCACCGCCTATGAATATGACCCGCTGACCTTCAGGCTGAAGCGTTTGCAAACAACGCGGCCCCAGAGCCCCCAAGTACTTCAGGATATGATCTATACTTATGATCCTGTTGGGAATATTACTTATCTTTCCGACAGGGCCCATCCCGATATTTATTATGACGGAGCTGTGGTAAGCCCGGATATGGATTATACCTATGATGCGCTATACCGTTTGAGCAAGGCGGAGGGCAGGGAGCATGAAGGGCAAAATCAGCCTGTTTCACAGTATGACAACTACAGGCGCTTCCAGACCCATCCCCATGACGGCGGTAAAATGCGCCGCTATATTGAGCATTATACTTATGATGACGCCGGAAATATGCGTGAAATGGCGCACCGGGTCCCAGGCAATATGTCTATGAGTTGGACGCGCGGCTTTACCTATGCCGCGGATGGCAACCGTCTGATATCGGCACAGCTTGGCTCCTCGCCGCCGGAAGCCTACGCCTATGACCCGTACGATCAGGGGACCATGATTTCCATGCCCCATCTGCATGCTTTGGAATGGGACTATCAAGATCAATTGCACAGCGTTCAACGCGGCTCTTCCAACTCCGAAACCACCTTCGACAAGTCTTGGTATGTCTACGATTCCTCCGGGCAGAGAATACGCAAGATCATAACATATCCAAATAACTTCGTAAAGGAGCGTATCTACTTAAACGGCTTGGAGATTTACCGGGAGTTCCAGGGAAGTAAACTGCTCCTGGAAAGAGAAACCCTGCATATCATGGATGATAAACGCCGTATCGCCATGATCGACACCAAAACCACACAAGGGGGTATGGATATAGCGGTTCCGGAACCTCTCGAACGCTGTCAGTTGGACAACCATCTTGGGACAGCCTGCATTGAGCTTGACGGCAACGGGGATGTGATTACTTACGAGGAATACTTCCCCTTCGGCGGGACAGCTTATCAGGGTAAGAGGACAGGCGGCGCGGAGGTCCCTGAAAAGCGTTACCGCTATACCGGCAAAGAACGCGATGAGGAAAGCGGTTTCTATTACCATGGAGCCAGGTATTATGCTCCCTGGCTGGTCAGGTGGATCTCGCCCGATCCGGTGGGCGTGGGCGCAGGTCTTAACCAGTATGCCTATGTAAGCAACAACCCGGTTAAACTGCAGGACCCCCAGGGAACCACAGATTCTTGCGGAGTTTATGATGATGACCGGATGGTTTGTCTGCCGGAGCCTTGTTCCAGCACAGCGTCAACAGATGCTCCGCCTGCGGCGGCGAAGCCGCCTCCCCAACCGTCCGCCAGGTCTGCCTCCCGTGGGCCCCTGCCGGAGGTATCGGGACCGGATACCACCTTATATGTGCAGCCGGGGTTTGCCTATACCCAATATATGGCGGCCAGCAGGGAAGCGGATAATCCTAATAATCCCATGTGGCAAAGGGTTGTGTCAGGAGGGCTGGCCTTGCTGTCTTCACCGTTAGCCCTTGCTGAGGAGTATATCGGCCGGACAACAGCCAACATCCCCTATACAGTCCACAATGCCGGAATCAGTATCGGGCAGCATTTAGCCAGAGGCTATTTGCTGTCACAACAGGGAGCTGACACTGCCGATATTGTCCTGGAAGGGCTATACGTGGTAAGAGACGGCTCCCAGGGCTTTGTAGCCGCCGCTTCCGCGTTTGCGCCTGTCAGCGGCGCTCTCGAGGGAAAGCTGGCTGCCGCGGAAAGTAAAGCCGCCGGAGCCGCCGCCGGTGAAACGTCGGCTCAAACCGCTACCAGGGCTTCCATTCCTCCGCCCGCCCCCCATATCGTTAAAAACAAGGCGTTACCCGCCCACGTCAATGGGGAAACGACCGCCACGATGACGATGACTCCGTCGCCGGGTATTTTAGGCAAACTGCGGCTGAAGGACCCCACCTTCAATCCCACCGTTACCGTAAAGAAAAGCCCCCATCAAACCACAAAAGCCGGAGTGATCAGACATGAAACCGTGCATGCGTCCGATATGCTCAACCACCCGCAGTTTGCCTACATGGGTACTATGAGCAAAATGCCGGGAAGAGGCATTTCCGCTTATATCATGGAGGCCAGGGGCTATTATGCCGAGTTTGGGTTAAAGGGGATCACTCCCGAATATGTGTTCCGGTCCCTGACCACCCAGGAGAAATTATATCTAACCAGCGAACTGCTGGGGATACCTGCGGCGGTAGGCGCCGCGGCTTACAGCCTGTTGAGTGATTGACAACGCGGATCCTTACTGAAGATTATTTAAAAAGTGAGGTTAAAATAATGAGCGAACAAATTACCATTAAGGGCAGAATCGTTGACCCCGGGAGCCAAAAAGGCCTTGCAGGGCTGCGTGTGGAAGCCTGGGACAAGGATTTTAGGACCAAGCACCAGATTGGAAGCACTGTTACCGGATACGACGGAAGCTTTTCTATCACCTTTGATCAGGCCGATTATAAGGAATTGTTCCGTGATGCGCATCCCGATATATTCTTCAAAGTTTATGATGACGACATACTCGTCAAAAACACTGAAAAAGCCGCGCTGTGGAACGTAACTTCGCCTTTGCTGGAAATCAATATGGAGGTGGAAGAAGCGCAATTAATAGCATTAAAAAAATCTTATACATTCCAGGGCTATGTCTATCATTTGAATTCCAACCCTATAGTTGACATACCTGTCGTACTGAATGAGGTAAGCCTGGGGGCCAAGAAGATGGCGGGAACCATAAAAACCGACAGCCGCGGATATTATTCAATTACCGTTTCCGCCCGCAGCATGAGCCTAAACCGCCGCAGCCCTGTTTTTCAACTGGAGGTAGTAGATATAAAGGAAAAAATAATCGCCATTTCAGAAATTCTGGCCCGGCCCCAAGCTACCAATGAGGTTAATTTTGTTATTGATACTCCCGAGTTAAAAGGACAGTCAAAGTTTGAAAAGACCCGCAACACAATCGTTCCGCATGTCGAAGATATAAAATATTCCGATCTGCAGGAAAACTTCCGGCAGCAGGATATTTCCTATTTAGCGGCCTTATCGGGAAAATCAGGCCGGGAAGTAGAATATTTTGTAAAGGCCCAACAATTTGCTGCGGAAACCGAGGCGCCCCCGGAGGTTTTTTATGCTCTTTTCAAACAGGGGGTATCTCCTGATTTAGACCTGATCCTTGCTCAAGGTAAGGGTATCCTAAAAACACTGGAGAAAGCGGCGGAGGATAATCATATCCCGGAGCGTATCCTCGAAGGTCAAAAGGATATCTGCAGAAAACTTAACAGCGCCTTGGTACGCAGGATCATTGATGAAAAATCCGGGTCTTTTCTTGGCAGCGTTTTAAAAATCGTCCTTAAAGACAAAAATGAAATCCAAAATATGCTGGAAAGGTATACTAACCACGAAGGAACTCTCCATGAGTACTGGGGAAACTTGCGGAAAGAGCTGGGGGCGGAAAAGGTAACCAATATCCAAAAGGTGCTGAAGCTCGGAGCGATTACCGGCAATCAGCCTGAAATGGTCCAAAAACTTGCAGGTCAGATAGGGGTAAAAACTAAGTTTAGAAATATCAAAGCGCTGGCCAGGTTAGAGCAGAATGACTGGGAAGAAACGATCAAATCCGTTTCCCAAGACGCGAAAAAGTTGTGTATACCAGATACGATTGGCGGTGAAAACGATCCGGAGAGAATTTCCAATTACGCCGCTACTATCGTGCGCATTTTACAAGACGCCTTTCCGACGGAGGCTTTTGTGGGAGGATTGGAACGGGATGGAAACCCGCAAAGCCCCTTCATGGAAATCCGGGACGACATGAAGAATTTCTTCGGCAATAACCCTGATTTTGATTTTAGGAAGCACCCGACTTATACATTAAAAAGAAAAAGTACGTCCTTCAATTTGAATAATGTTGAAAATGAAGACGGCTTAGTCAATACTCTCCAAGCCATTGGCCGTGTCTTCAACTATACTCCCAAGTACCAAGCCATCTCGGCGCTCCTGGCTGACGGGCTTGACGCCGCCCATCGGATTGCCGAAGTGCCCCGGCAGCAATATGTAGACCTGTATTCACAGGCGCACGGGGGGGAAATACAGGCTGTTACCGCCTACCAGGCCGCCGAAAAAACTTATTTGCAGGCTATGGAACTGTATATGCAGTTGCACCCTGATTTGAATACGTCTACCTACGTGACGCCGACACAAAACATCTCGGCTGTCGCCGACCCCAATCTCCGGACTATGTTCGGCAGCATGGAGCAATGTGACTGTGAAGAATGTCAGACCGTCTATAGCCCCGCCGCCTATCTCGCAGACATTCTCAATTTTATCGAAAAACGCGCTCCGGCGCAGGTATTTACAGAATTGAAGAGGAGAAGGGGGGATATCCTCAACATCCAATTAACCTGTAAAAACACGAATACGCCTGTGCCTTATGTGGATCTGGCGCTGGAACGCCTGGAAAGGCTGCTGCTAAACCGCCTCAATTCCGGCGTATCTTTGACTGAATCATATCAGACAAACGGGACGGCGCAGGAGCTGTCCGCGAATCCCGAATACTTTCAGCAGGGCGCCTATAATGAATTAAAAAAGGCCGTCTATCCTGCCGCGCTTCCCTTTCATTTCCCGCTTGAAGAAACGAGGACCTATTATGGTCATCTGGGGGTAAAAAGGGCGGAACTGATACGCGTCTTTATGCCGCTTCAGCCCTCAGCCGGTTCTTATGACCCGGATGAATACAATTGGGCTGTGGAATATCTGGGGCTTTCCCAAGAAGAAGCGGGCGTCATTACCGGCGATATTACAGGCACAGCCGTCACAACATCAGAACCCTGGGCTTTTTATGGCTTTGACAGTGCGAATAATTTTACACCCATCCCTGATCCCGCCGATTCTCAAAACACCATGACAGGGAATTGGGCTGTTGTCTTAACAGACAGGGTCGACGTGTTTTTGCAGCAGTCGGCGCTTAGTTATATGGACCTGCTCTATCTGCTGAATACCCGTTATGTTAATAAGATTGATACAATTCAGGGCGGGAAAGTCACTATTGTGTCCAAAAACCCAGCCAAGCCGGATACTTGTGTACTGAAAGAACTCCGGCTTCACAACATGAATAGCGCCGACCTGGGTAGGATCACTAAATTTATCAGGCTGTGGAAGAAGCTGGGCTGGAAAATGTACCAGTTGGATAAGGTTTTAAACGCCTTGTCGATCCAACTTAATAATAAAGAGGATATGATTAAGCTGGCCTATGCGGTATGGCTGTCCGACAGTTTCCACCTGGGAATAGAAAAAGTACTTCCTTTTTGGAGCGCCTTTGATAGCACAGTGTATTTTGAGTATGAAAATAATTCGAAAAACCCGCTAGCCTCGTTATATGAAAGCCTGTTTTTGAATAAAGCCGTTGTGACTCCCCTTGACCCGGTTTTTATCGAGATAATGGATCCAACGAAATCAAGGGCTTTCGAATCACATTTAGAAGCCATTGGGGCCGCGCTGCAAATCAGCGTCGACGATATCCTTCTCTTGGCTAAAACAGCAAATATTGATACGGCCGGAACAACGCTCAACCTGAATTCTCTTAGCCTGCTGTACAGACATGCAACCTTGAGCAAAGCCTTGCTATTGCCGGTAAAAGACTATGTTTCCATCCATGAGCTGATCGGGATGGCGCAGTTTGCCGGCCCGGCCCAGACCTACACGTTTATCAACCGGTATGACCAACTGAAAAACTCAGTCTTCGATCTCCAGCAGCTTGATTATTTGTTGCTCCATAAATATAGCCAAGACTCGGGAGTAGCCCCTAAAGCCGGTGAAGTTGCAGCATTCCTGTCAGATTTGCGAACGGAGTTGAAGAAAATAACCTCCCCGCAAGGCCAAAGGGATCTTATACGGCAGAAGCTGGCAGAAAAGCTGAAGATTTCCTTAAACAGCACCGACAAATTGCTTACTGCTGAAATAAAAAACGGCGGCGACTCTGGCCCGCCTTTACTGGAGAGCTTTTTATCCCCGGAATTTATGGACGGCAGTTTGGATATTTATCCGGAGTTTCTGTTGCTTGATAAAATTGCTACGCTCATAAACAAGCTGAAACTAACAGAGGATGAATTAGATAATCTTTTCCGATACAGCCGGAGCATGGGGATGCTCGATCCCGCCCGGCTTCCTGTGAGTACGCCGGCAGCCGCTGCAGATATTACCGGTTTTTTGAAGCTGATCGGCTTTGTCAAGGCGAGGGATTCCCTTCCTGTTGGAAGCCCGGCGCTCTTTGGGATCCTGACGGCCGCGTTGAATACCGCGAAGATGCCGGGAGAGAGCGATAGCGCTTATACAGCCAAATGTGTCCTCGCCAAAGAAAACTGGTTGAGAGAGCTTGAAGCGCGTACCCATTGGGGAAATGTCGTCACTCAATTGGTAGGGGACAAAAATAGTGTGAACAGGGGAGGGCTTCTGAAAGCAAGTTTTCCGGAAGATTTTCAAGACGGCGGCGTGCTCCTGCGTATTATGGAGTGCCTGTATAACGTGAGAAAGGTGGGGATACCGGCGGATAAGATTTTCGCCTCTCTCCGGCAGGATCTTACTTATCTCCAATCCCAGACGGTGAAAAACGCGGCTAAATCCAAACATGATGAAACCCAGTGGTACTCTATCGCAAAGCCGCTGCGTGATCAATTGAGAGAAAAACAAAGGGCCGCCTTGGTGGCCTACCTAGTGGCGCACCCGAAGCCCGGCAAGCGCCAGATCTGGAAAGATTCCACCGAACTCTATGAATACCTGCTCATTGACGTGGAAATGCTTCCCCTCGCCATGACCTCCCGGATCAAGCAGGCTATCAGCAGTGTACAGCTTTATATTGACCGTGTCCTGATGAACCTCGAGCATACCAATATGAATAAAACCACACCGGCGTTGCGGCTTCATGCCGACCAGGTGAAGGAATGGAATGAATGGAGAAAACTCTACCGTATCTGGGAAGCCAATCGGAAAGTGTTTCTGTATCCTGAAAACTGGATCGAGCCGGAACTGCGTGACGATAAATCCCCTTTCTTTAAAGAATTGGAAACCTATTTGATGCAAAATGACGTGAATACGGAAAATGTTGCCGACGGCGTCTTGAGCTACCTTGAAAAACTGGACTCTGTGGCACGGCTGGAAATGAAGGGTATGATCCACCAATTGGATGAAGAAACCGACACGGATATTTGGCACGTTTTTGGCCGGACCTCCGCTACGCCCCATAAATACTATTACCGCAAGAGGATCTATAAGGAGTGGACGGCTTGGGAAAAGATCGAGCTGGACATAGAGGGCGAGCAAGTCATCCCTGTTGTCTGGAAGAACCGTCTGTTTCTTTTCTGGCTTGTTTTAACCGAAAAATCCAAGGATACTCCGGTTGCGATGCCTGCGACGAACAGCTCCATAGCTAATCCGGAAAAATGCTGGAAAATCCAGCTGGCCTGGAGCGAATTCAAGAAAAACAAATGGACCGCCAAAAGGCTCTCCACACAAAGCATAACGACACCCTTTATGACCGAAGATAAACCGGATGATGAAAAAGCCGGCCGGCTAAATCAGTACCGGAGGTCGCTATATTTAGCCAGCTTTACGTCGGGGGATTATCTGAATATGTTTGTCTGCGGCAAGGCGGCTGCGGACTTAAATCAATCCTTTTATAACTTCCGTTTTAGCTCCCCTAACGGGGACCCTGATGCAGGCCCGACCTATTACAGAAACTTTGAGGCTGTTGCCCCGGAAGGCACTTATGCCGAAAATATGACGTTCCGGAGCAACTGCCCGGGTGAAATGGATCCGTTGCATTGGGCTACAAGCTATACGAACATAACTGGACTGATAACCACAAAAGACAACGGCGAGATTCAGGCTATACGAAAAAAAGCCGATAAATGGGAACCTATTTTGCACGATTGCAAGTGGGGTGATTACCGTCTTACCACTCCCACCGAGTTTTACGCAAATCCGCTGGATGACGCCTTTTTCTACCAGGACAGTAAAAACACCTTTTTTGCGGAGCATTCTGTGGAGAGGGTTGTCACCACAACGGTCATTGAAGAAGAGGATGACGGAATTGACCTCGGGTCCCTGGAACATGTCATCGACGATTATTATGAAATAAACTGGGAGGAAATACTTGACCCGGGCGGCCCTATTACCAACCCCGGCCACATAATTGTAATAAACCCGCTGGAAAATATAAAGGATATAATAAGCGTCGACCAGGAAACCAGTATATTTAAACAGCTTATGGAAACCGAAGGCACTTATGTTTCTTGTGAGGGGATTACCTTCAAGGCGGGAAGTCTAAAAAATAAAGAATATATAAATGACATGAAATATGCCGCAGGGCAGGAAATGTCTTATGCGGTAAACAGAGTCGAAAGAGCAGGCGCGGTTTACCGGCGGAGTACATACCCGCAGGATACATACCCGCAGGATAAATATTTGCAGGATAAATATTTGCAGGATAGATATTTGCAGGATAAATATTTGCAGGATAGATATTTGCAGGATAAATATTTGCAGGATAGATACTCGCAAAGTTCAAAATCCAGCGTTACCGTGACAACATACGAGGATGTGGACAGGTTCGCATTCCATACTTTTTACCATCCCCACGTGAATCAATTTATTATCAAACTGGGCGTTCGGGGTATAGAGGGTATGCTGGACCGTTCCGTTCAGTCAGTACCGGACCGTATGAATTTTAATTACTATTATTCACCCAATACTGATCTTATCAAGACAGCGTTTCCCACCAGTGAAGTCGATTTCAAATTTGGGGGCGCTTATTCGCAGTACAATTGGGAGTTGTTTTTTCATATTCCGCTTTATATTGCCGCCCGGCTCAGCAACAATCAAAAGTTTGAGGAAGCGCGCAAATGGTTCCATTACATTTTTGATCCTACCAGCAGTGAAAGCGGCGGCAAGGAACGCTTCTGGAAATTCAAGCCCTTTTATGATGAAGCGAAAAAGGATATTCAAACTTTGGACGATTTAATGAGGAACGCTGTTCAACTGGCCGAGCAGGTGGAAAAATGGATGAACAATCCCTTTAAACCCCATGCCATTGCCAGGATGAGAGTTTTGGCTTATATGAAAAATGTAGCCATGAAGTATATTGACAATCTCATTACCTGGGCGGATCAGCTCTTTAGGCGCGATACCATTGAATCCATTAATGAGGCGACTCAGTTATATGTTCTGGCGGCCAAAATACTGGGCGACCGTCCGCAAAGAGTCCCCAGCCGCGCTAATCCTGAAGTGCAAAACTACACCAGCCTTGCCGGCAATACTTTGGATGAATTCTCCAATGCGATGGTGGAAATAGAAAACTTCATCCAGCCTTCCGGTCCCGCAGCCGGAAATAGTGCCACAAGCAGCGCCTTTGGCCGTATGGCCTATTTTACCCTGGTGAAAAACGACAAGCTGCTGCAATACTGGGATACGGTAGCCGACCGGCTCTTTAAAATCCGCCATTCCATGAACATTGAAGGGGTAGAGCGTCTGCTGCCTTTGTTTGAGCCGCCCATCGACCCGGCCATGCTGGTCAGAGCGGCAGCCGCGGGGCTGGATCTGGGCAGTGTTTTAAGCGACCTGTCGGCGCCTCTTCCTTATTATAGATTCAACATTATGCTCCAGAAAGCCAATGAGATTTGCGGCGATGTTAAAGCGTTAGGGAGCGCTTTGCTGGCGGCTCTGGAGAAAAAAGACGCCGAGCAATTGGCGTTGATCCGTCAAACCCATGAAATGAATGTTTTAGAGTCCATACGGTATCTGAAAGAGCTGCAGATCAATGAAGCCAAAGAAAATATGGAAGCCTTGCATAAAACAAAGGCTGTCACCCAACTTAGGCATACCTATTATAACAGCCGACCCTTTCTGAACTCCTATGAAAATACACATCTGGAGTCCATGAAAATCGGCATGATCCTGCAGGCTGTGCAGGGTGGGATGGAAACAGTTTCGGCGGTTCTTTCGGCCATTCCCAATATCAAAATAGGCGCGCCTACCAGTATGGGCGCAAGCTTTGGCGGTTCTAACCTGGGCATGGCCATGAAGGCTTTCAGCTCCTACCTGGGAATCATGTCCGGTATCAATAGCTCCGAAGGCGCCGTAGCTTCTACGATGGGTGGCTATCAGCGCCGGGCGGACGACTGGAAATTCCAGGCGGACAGCGCGAAAAAAGAACTGGAGCAAATAGATAAACAAATCCTGGCGGCTGAAATCCGGTTGGCGGTAGCAGCCCGTGAACTGTTAAACCAAGACCTCCAGCTGGAAAATTCTAAGGAAATCAGCGAATTTATGCACAGCAAGTATACCAACCAGGAACTGTATGAATGGATGATCGGGCAGCTTTCCACCCTTTACTTCCAGAGCTATCAGTTAGCGTACGATCTTGCCAAGAGAGCGCAAAAATGTTACGAGTACGAGTTGGGTGTCACGAATATGTCCTTTATACAGTTCGGGTATTGGGACAGCCTGAAGAAGGGCTTGCTGAGCGGGGAGAAGCTGCAGTACGATTTAAGGCGTATGGAAGCTGCCTACCTGGAACAGAATAAACGCGAGCTTGAGCTTACCAAGCATATATCCCTTGTGTTACTTGCGCCGGAAGCGTTGCTAAAGCTGAAAAATGAAGGGAAATGTACCGTGAAAATTCCTGAAGCGCTGTTTGATTTTGACTATCCGGGCCATTATTTCCGGCGCATCAAATCGGTAAGCATCAGCATCCCGTGTGTAGCCGGTCCTTATGCCACAATCAACTGTACGCTCCGGCTCAAAAACCATACCATCAGGATCAACACCTCCGGAACGGCTTATGAATACAGCGGCTATACGACAGATAACCTGAAATTCAGGCATGTATCCGGTGGATCACAAACCATCGCTACCAGCAGCGCCCAGAATGACAGCGGCGTCTTTGAATTGAATTTCCGGGATGAGCGTTACCTGCCCTTTGAAGGCTGTGGCGCCATCAGCGAGTGGGATATCGAGCTAAACGGGGACCGGTATTTGCGCCAGTTTGACTATGACACCATTTCGGATGCCATTATTCATTTAAAATATACAGCCAGAGAGGATGCCGGAGATTTTAAAGGAACTGTTGTCACCGCACTGAAAACACTCCTTACCAGCAATTTATTTGCTGATAACCCGATGCCGTTAGCCCGTGTGTTTAGTGCCAAACATGAATTCCCTTCACAATGGCACAGGTTTTTTAATCCTGAAGCGCCAGGCCTGGATAAGGTGCTGGAACTGCCTCTCCATAAAGATTTATTCCCTTTCTTTACAGAAGGGAAAACGATCAATATTACGAAAATCAGGATTGCCGCAAAATGCAGCAGCCCGGAAAACTTTGAAGCGCGTCTGTCGCCGCCCTTTGCTGCCACTGACAGCAATTTTTACACCCTTGCCCCTTCGCCGCTTTTTGGCGGACTTCATACTGAGCGGAAAACGGCTCCCAACGGGAGCGTAAATTTAACGGAAAATGCCTGGAAACTCATCATGCGCAAGTGTGGGTCAACAGATTTTAACGCGCTGATGGAAGGCGAGGTAGATAATATCTTTATCGTTGTGGAGTATTATCTCAGTGAATAATTGTCATAATTTAACTTGTTTTTGGCGAAATTATATGTTAAATTCAAATTTAGAATGATTAAATAACTATAATATAGGAATAAATGCTCAATAAATTACAAAATTACGCCAGAAGGAGTTATTGCACTATGAAAATGAAAGTCGGAATAAGGATTTTTTCAGGTTTTATCATTCTGATTATTTTACTCGTAGTGGTGGGTGCGGTATCGTTCATAAGTTTCGACAGGATCGAAAAAGAGAGCGAGCAAGCTTTACAGGTCAACTACCCGGGGCTCAAATACGGAGAGAACGTACTCATAGCTCAATTGAATCAAGCGTTAGAACTGCGCGGCTTCCTATTGACGGGTCATGACAGCTATTTAAATAACTATGACAAATATAAAAAAGACCGTAATGACGCTTTAGCTGAATTTGGTAAATTATTATCCACTTCAAAAGAAAAGGAGTTGTTTACGGCCACTCAAGTATTTACTGAGAAATATGACGTGTTAGGCAGCAGAATTATCGCCTTGCAACGGGAAGGAAAATTCGAGGAAGCCAACGATGTAATGGTAAATGAGGTGGATTCCGTCATATATCAATCCACCTCAATCATGAACGATATCATCAAGTTAAAAGATGACCAGATGGCTAAAATATCCGCCGGGATCGACCAATATATTCTGGAAGCAAAACAAATAAGCGTCATTGTGCTTGCTGTGTCAGTACTGTTGGCTTTACTCATCTCCTTCATGCTCAGCAGAGGGATCACTAAACCCTTGAAAGAGGTAACCGGAGTTGCCCAGGCTGTGGCTGAAGGTAACCTGACCAAAAAAATAACCAAGGTAAGGCGTGACGAAATCGGTGAATTAGCAAATGTATTTAATCAGATGACACTCGATTTGCAAAAACTTATTAAGGAAGTTATCGACGCTTCTCATCAGATGGCGTCAACCAGCGAGGAGCTGGCCTCCTCATCGCAGCAAAACGCCGCTGTTGCAGAGCAGGTATCTCAGACTGTCAGCAATGTTGCGGTCGGCACAGCTCAGCAGTCAGGTATTGTAAATGAAACGGTTGCGGCAGTCACCCAGTTGTCAACAGGGATCAAGCACGTTGCGCAGAATGCGGAAGTCGTTAATATATCCTCCAAAAAAGTCCAGGAAGCCGTCACCAATGGTAAAGACAGAGCGCTCCTGGCTACTGAAAAAATACAAGAGATCCATACCAGTACTGAGGTGGTAGGGACTACCATCGACGAATTAACGAAAGACTCGTCACAAATCGGGCAAATCGTGGATGTGATTTCCAATATTGCTCAGCAAACAAATCTCCTGGCCTTAAACGCCGCTATTGAAGCCGCCAGAGCAGGCGAATACGGGCGGGGATTTGCTGTGGTATCCGACGAGGTCAGACAATTAGCCGAACAATCGAGGACCTCTACTGAATCTATCGTTACTCTTATCAAAGGGATCCAGGAGAATACCTTAAAGGCCGGGGAAGCCATGAATACTGGAGCCAAGGCGGTAGAAGAAGGCGTAAGGGCAGTTCAAAATACCATGGAATCTTTTAATTTGATCGCCCGGGAGATCGAAGTAGTTACCGACCAAGTGGAACAGGTTTCCGCCGCCAGCCAAGAAATGGCTTCGAGCAGCGATCAGATGGTTGAGTCGGTGCAAGGCATTGCTTCGATTTCCGTAAGCATGGATGCCGATACGCAGGAAGTGGCCGCTTCTGTCGAAGAACAAACGGCTTCGATGGAAGAGATTTCTTCCCAGGCTGCCAACCTTGCGCTTCTTGCGGAACAGTTGCTAAAGGCTGTGGCTAAATTCCAGATTTGATCTTATTTTGGCAGTTGATCTTATTCCGCCAGTTTAAAGATTGGAAAGCCCGGTTCAGGCGAGATATTGGTAAAATGCTCTTTGAGGTATTGCATGTATAACCCGCCGTTGTTTCCGCTGATACCGCTTTCGACTGGTACAAAATATTTCGCGCCTTTTTCTATGAAAAAGGCGATTTCTTTTTCCGGTTGTCCGGGGAAAAAGAGATTGGCCCGCCAGCCTGTCCGGCGGCTGAGATTTAAAAGCTCCGGGTCCGGGGAACCGATCACGATCAAGTCCTGGGGGCCGCTCAACTCTTGTACTGTTTCCGCCTGTTTAAGCAGCAGGGTATTCTGATTGTAATAAATAGGAATGTCCCACCACGCTCTTACGAGAATGAGAAAAAGAAGAAAAGACGCTATGATTTTCCCCGGCGTGTTGGAACTGAGAGAGCGGAGGGGTTTCGCGCCCAGCAGGGCCAGCGGGGGCCCGGCAAAAATCAGGTAATAGTCTAAGCGGATCACCGCTACGATAAGCGCAAATTCCAGGGCGACAGCCAGGACCCAGACCAACAGAACCATTTCTTTTTTCTTGCGGACGGTGAAAAGACCTGTGAAAAAAAGTCCCAGACCGGTAACGGTAAACATACGGGGCAAAGCGTCAATGAAAAAGCTCCAGGCTTCCAAAGTAAAGACGGCGCGGGTAAAATGAGGCCAGATCTGTTGGATGGCGATCCCGCGGACATAAGCGGTTTCAGCGACGGTTTGCGTGAAAGCATAATACAAGACAGGTAAACCTAAAGCTATGAAAGCATAAAAAGCGCAAGACTTAACGGCCGTTATTACCGGCGCGGTCACAGATACGCCATCAGGCGTGTTTTCCATATCGTGGTCCAAATAGTGATCTGAACGGGTGGCCAGCAAATAAAAAAGAGGCAGCAAGATCAAAGCGGCGGGGATCTTCTCCAGGACCGCGCCTGCTGTAAATACTGCCGATACCAAGTAGCAGGAAGCTTTGGCGGCAGCCTTCCAACAAAGAAGATAATAAAAGGCTCCTAAATAAAAGAAAAGCGCCGCCGATTCCGGCAAGATAGCCCGGGAGATAAAAATATTGAAGGGAAAGAGCCCATAAAGGAGCAAAGCAAACCAGGCTGTTTTGATTCCGTAAAACCATTTCGCGATTTTTAATATATAGTAAGCAGATCCTGCAAAAAACGCGAGAGGAACAATCCTGGCCAGGGCCATATGGATCCCGAATAATTTATAAAGCAGCGCTATGATAAAAGTGGTCAGTTGGAGTTCAAGCTGCACGTAATTAGGGAGGGGGCCGTCATAATTAAGCTGGGGATAAAACAGATTGAATCTGGCGGTAAGAAAATTTTCGGCGATAGCCTCCGTATCGGATTGACGCCAGCCGTGGTATTCCGCCGGGCTATTGGCTAAAAAAGGCGCCCGGACCAACAAAAGCAGAAGGAATATTACAATCGTAATATTCCTCTCATAATATTTATGATGGGCGTAAGGTAAAATCATACGGCCTCCTATTTACTGATCAGAATGACTCCCGTAACAATGACCAATATACCGGCAATCTTTGTTATGCTAAAATTTTCCTGAAAAAGGAAATATGATAAGACGGCTACCAGGATATAACCCAGACTTACCAAAGGGTAAGCGGTGCTTAGTTCCATTCTGGTCAAAACTTTGATCCAGATAAGGCTGCTTACGCCAAAGAATGTAAAACCCAGGGGTATTTCCACTGTCCGTATCAGGTGCGCCAGAGTGTTCCATAACGAAGGCAGGGCAAAAGACATGTTTTTAATTTTATTGGCGCCGAATTTTAGGCAAACCTGACCGAGGGAGCCTGTAAAAATGGATACCAAAGCTAACAAATAATAATTCATCTTTCACCTTTTAATGGACTAACGGTGGTTTGACCTTTCCCACCAGTCGAAAATATCCCATGACCGTACGCATGACCTTCATTTTACTCTTACCCACTTTGAGCCCATATTGCAGATTTAAGGGGTATTCCCCGGCTGCCACGCCAATTTTGCTGAAGCGGGCCAGGATCTCAGCCATACATTCAAAACCGCCGCTGGTTATCAACTGACCATGATAAAGGTCCATAGCCCTTTTCAAATAACCTATTCGGTAAGCCCTGTATCCGCAGGAATAATCCCGGACGTTGGGAATAGGAAAAAAGAGTTTTAACAGGCAGGTTGCGCCACGGCTGTATATTTTCCTGTCCAGGGACAAACCGGATTCCTGTCCGCCGGAAATAAAACGGGAGGCAATGACGATATCCAGGTTTTCTTCCTGCAGTTTTTTGATCATCTCGGGAATGATCAACGGACTATGGGTATTATCAGCGTCAAGTGTGACCAGTATGTCGTCTTCCCCATACAGATCATGCACCGCAGCAAAGAGGGTTTTTATGGCCGCTCCCAGTCCTTTGTTTTGGAAATGGGTCAGATAATTAACACAGGAGAAGCGGGAAGAATAGGTGCGTAAAATATCCCCGGTATGGTCGGTGCTTCCGTCGTTAACAACATAAACCTTTAGGGAGTCCTCGAAAATGGGCTGCAGTTGTAAAACCTGA